>JBBQGU010000217.1:0-6813 GCA_038323315.1 Rhodobacterales bacterium
TGGTGGGCGAGAGCGGGTCCGGCAAATCCGTGACCGCTCTGTCCACGGTGCAGCTGCTGGGCGATTCGGCGAACGTCACCGGGTCCATCACCTATGCCGGCACCCAAATGGTCGGCGCGTCCGAGCGGGACCTGATGCGGGTGCGCGGCAACGACATCAGTTTCATCTTTCAAGAACCGATGACCAGCCTGAACCCCTTGCACACGATCGACCGGCAGATCATGGAAAGTCTGGCACTGCATCAGGGCTTGAGCGGGGGCAAAGCGCGGGCGCGGGTGTTGGATCTGCTGGAAAAGGTCGGGATCCGGGACGCCGAACGCCGATTGTCGGCCTATCCGCATCAGTTGTCGGGTGGGCAGCGGCAGCGGGTGATGATCGCGATGGCGCTGGCGAATGGACCGGAATTGCTGATTGCGGACGAGCCGACGACAGCTTTGGACGTGACCATTCAGGCGCAGATCCTGGACCTGTTGGCCGATCTGAAGCGGGCCGAGGGGTTGAGCCTGTTGTTCATCACCCATGACTTGACCATCGTGCGGCGGATCGCGGAACGGGTCTGTGTGATGCAGGGCGGGGTGATCGTCGAACAGGGGCCGACGGCGGAAATCTTTGCCAACCCGCAGCATCCCTATACGCAAAAGCTGTTGGCGGCCGAGGCGAAGGGGCGGCCGGTGCCGGTCGCCGCCGACGCGCCCGAGGTGCTGCGGACCGACGATCTGCGGGTCTGGTTCCCGATCACGGCCGGGTTTCTGCGCAAGACGGTCGGGCACGTCAAGGCGGTGAATGCGGCCAGTCTGACGGTGCGGGCAGGCGAAACGCTGGGTGTGGTGGGCGAAAGCGGGTCGGGCAAGACGACGCTGGCGCTGGCCATTCTGCGGCTGGTGCCGATGACCGGCAATGTGACCTTTGTGGGGCGCGATCTGGCGGGCGTTCAGGGCCGGGCGCTGCGCGACCTGCGGCGCGATATGCAGGTGGTGTTTCAGGACCCGTTCGGCAGCCTGTCGCCCCGCATGACCGCCGAGCAGATCATCGCCGAGGGTCTGGGCGTGCATGGGTTGGAGCCGGGGCGCGACAGGGCGGAGATGGTGGCCGAGATGATGCAGGTCGTGGGCTTGGACCCCGCGATGATGGGGCGGTATCCGCACGAATTCTCGGGCGGGCAGAAGCAGCGCATCGCCATTGCGAGGGCGATGATTTTGCGGCCAAAACTGGTGGTGCTGGATGAGCCGACGTCGGCGCTGGATATGACCGTGCAGGTTCAGATCGTCGATCTGCTGCGGGATTTGCAGGTCAAGTATGGGCTGGCCTATGTGTTCATCAGCCATGACCTGCGGGTGGTGCGTGCGCTGAGCCATAAGGTGATGGTGATGCAACAGGGCGACGTGGTCGAAACGGGCGATGCGTCACAGGTCTTTGCCAATCCCGCCCACCCCTATACAAGGACCCTGATGAAAGCGGCTTTCGGCGAGGGCGTTTAGTGAAGATCCTGTTTGTCCACCAGAATTTCCCCGGCCAGTTCCTGTATCTGGCGCCGGAGTTGAAGCGGCGCGGCCATGACTGTCTGGCGCTGACCGATGTCGTCAACACCCGTGACAGTGCCATTCCGGTCGTGAAATACAAGCATGAGGCGCAAAAGATCGATGCGGCGGGTACCAGGCTGGGCCGCAACTATATCCAGATGTCGGACCGTGGCGTCACCGTCGCCCGCGCTGCCCTGCAACTGCGCGATCAGCGCAACTATACGCCCGACGTGATCTTTGGCCATTCCGGCTGGGGCGAGACGTTGTTCCTGAAAGAGGTCTGGCCGGACGCCAAACTGCTGACTTATGCCGAGTTCTACTACAAGGGCCGTGGCGCGGATGTCGGTTTTGACCCCGAATTTTCCACCCCCAACTTTGATCAGGTGATGATCGCCCAAGGCCGCGCGGGCCATCTGGGGCAGGCGTTGTTGCATTCGGACGCGGGCCTGTCGCCGACCGAATGGCAGGCCAGCACCTATCCGCCCGCCCTGCGCCAGATGATCGAAGTGATCCATGACGGCGTGAACACCACCGTGATGGCGCCTGATCTTGCGGCGCGCTTTGCCTTGCCGGGTGGCCGGACGGTCAAGCCGGGGGATGAGGTGCTGACCTTTGTGAACCGCAATCTGGAGCCGTATCGGGGCTATCACATCTTCATGCGCGCCTTGCCCGCCGTCTTGGCAGCGCGGCCAGAGGCGCAGGTGGTGATCGTGGGCGGGGATGAGGTCAGCTATGGCTCGGCCCCCAAGGATCAGAAGGGCTGGAAGGACGTGATCCTGTCCGAGGTGCGGGACCAGTTGGACCTGTCCCGCGTGCATTTCATGGGCAAGGTGCCCTATGACCAGTTTACCGCGCTGATGCAGGTTGCCCGCGCCCATGCTTACCTGACCTATCCCTTTGTTCTGTCGTGGTCGATGATCGAGGCGATGAGTGCGGGGGCGCATGTCGTAGGCTCGCGCACCGCGCCGGTCCAGGAGGTCATCACCCACGGCGTCAACGGTACGCTGGTCGATTTTCTGGATGTGCCGGGGTGGAGTGCGGCCCTGACCGACGCCTTGGCCGACCCTGAAAAGTACCGCCACCTGCGCGACGCCGCGCGGCAGACGGCGCTGGATCGCTATGATCAACGCATCCTGTTGCCGCGGATGATCGACTTTGTCGAACGGCATGGACCCCGACCGTAACCGCCCGACTGGAACCGCCCGACTGGAACCGCCCGACTGGAATGGTTGTGGCATTGATGACGGGGGCGACGATCTGAGCCGTCAATCTGGTGATCACGCCGTTTGGCTGATTGCAAGGCGGGGCGGCTGATTGCAAGGTGGGTCCGCTGCCGTTATAGGGCAGCAAACCGGAGGAGCCAGCCATGACCTATACCGCCCCGCATCCCTATGCCGATATGGAACGCATCGTCGAAGATGCGTGGGAGGGCCGCGATACCGTGACCTCGGCCACCGGCGGCGAGATGCGCGACGCGGTCGAGGCGACGCTGGAGGCTTTGGGCACCGGCGATCTGCGGGTCGCTGAAAAGCGCGGCAATGACTGGCATGTCAACCAATGGGCCAAGAAGGCCGTGCTGCTGTCGTTTCGCTTGCAGGATATGGAGGTCATTCAGGGCGGCAACGGGGCCTCGACCTGGTGGGACAAGGTGCCGTCCAAGTTCGAGGGTTGGGGCGAGAATCAGTGGCGCAAGGCGGGCTTTCGCGCCGTGCCGGGGTCGATCGTCCGCAGGTCGGCCTATATCGGGCGGAATGTGGTGCTGATGCCGTCGTTTGTGAATGTCGGTGCCTTTGTTGACGAAGGCAGCATGGTCGATGGCTGGGCCACGGTCGGGTCCTGCGCGCAGATCGGGCGGCATGTGCATCTGTCGGGCGGGGTCGGCATTGGTGGCGTGCTGGAGCCGATGCAGGCGGGACCGACGATCATCGAGGACAACTGCTTTATCGGCGCGCGGTCCGAGGTGGTCGAGGGCTGCATCATCCGCGAAGGCTCGGTTCTGGGTATGGGCGTGTTCATCGGCAAGTCGACCAAGATCGTAGACCGGGAAACCGGCGACGTGACGTATGGCGAGGTGCCGCCTTATTCGGTGGTCGTGGCAGGGTCCATGCCGTCCAAGGGTGGCGTGAACCTGTATTGCGCGGTGATCGTGAAAAAGGTCGATGCCCAGACCCGCAGCAAGACCGCGATCAACGAGTTGCTGCGCGACTGACCCTGTAGGGAACCGGCCCCTATTGAACGGGGCAGCCGGTGCCGCCGATGCCGTCATCGCCTGGGGCGCAGGTTGCCGGGGCCGCAAAAAGCGGGGCCGCCATCACAGGCTCTGCGACGGCCTCGGTCGTGCTGGCGTCGCGACTGATCGGCGCGCAGGCGAGCAGGGTGCAAGCAAGGACAGCGAGGGCAAGGGTGCGGCGGATCATGGCGTCGGCTCCTCGGGCGTCTGGTGGAAATAGGCGCCGGCGCGGAACCGGTGCTGCCCCTGAGCGTCGCGTTTCATCGTTGCGGCGCGGCGGCTGATCTCTTGATACAGGGCCATTTGGCTGGTGTGGTGGAATTCTGCAAGGGCTGCCACGTCCTCGGCGGTCAGCCCCACGTAATGCACCGACCGTTCGAACTGCGGCGGGCCATTGCCCAGCACATTGTCGGTGGCGGTCGTCAGGTGATCGCCAAGGTTGCGGGCGAGGTAGGCCAACTGATCCTCGGACCCCGCCAGCGGTTGGTAAGATGTCTGGATCAGCCGCACATCGCCCCCGTCCAACGCCACCGTTCCGCTGGCCAGGAGCGCGTCCAGCATGGTGCGGGGGTGGACATCGCGGCGGACGGTCCAGGCCAAAGCCTCGAACGATGGCGCGGGACCGCTGCGGGGCAGCAGGCGGGGCGCGCCTTGGGCCGCATAGTCCGGGTCGGTCTGCCATAGGGCGACCAGCCGGGCGAGGTGGTTGGGCCGCTGATCGCGCGGCTCGAACCCGCGCAGGCGGGTGATGTCGCGGCGCTGCAACCCGGTCAGCACGGACAGGCGGCTGTCGGTCGCCTTGCCCGCAGCCACGGCAGCGGCGACGTAATGCGCCTTCATCCGCTCGGCAAAGTCGGGGTACAGGATGCCGCGCGCCACCAGAAGGCGGGCGAGGGGGGCGAACAGCGTGTCAAGGATCGGCAGCATATGCGCAATATGCACATTAATCTTGACGGGGCAAGCCTACTGCAATATGTGTAATTTACACATTAAATGGAGTATACCATGACTCATCCAGCCTTTCCCCGCCTGTTGCCTGCGGCCGCGACCCTGACCCTGCTGATGGGCTGTGTGAATAATGGACCGATCGCCTATGCCCCTGCCACGGTGGGCAGTGCCGAGGCGGTCATGACGGCAGAGCCGCTCATGGCCATGCCGGTTGCCGACGCCGTTGCCGCCCCGGTGACGGAAAGCCGGTCGATGGTTGCCGGGGGTGCGGCAATCCCGCGCAGTGGTGTGGTGACGGCGGGCGACATCGATGACGGGCTGAACCTGGCCAATTTTCAACGTTATGCCGCGCGGATGGGCCGCCACCTGAGCCTGCCGCAGGCGAATTTCGGCACGCCGGTTGTGGCGCAACTGACGGGGCCGCAGGGCCAGCCTGCGCCGGGCGTGCGCTATACCCTGCGCAAACCGGGGGCTGTCGAGCCATTCTACGACGGCTATTCGGGCGTGGATGGCCGGATCACGGTCTTTCCGCAGGCCTTGGGCGCGGGGCGTTTGGCGGCGGTCGAGTTGCGCGCGTCGCCAAATCCCGCAGGGGTCGAGGTGGTGCAAACCCTGACCGCTGGCCGTATGGCGCAGATCACCCTGCCAGTCGCGGCAGCGTGGGAGCCGGACTTCCTCGACCTGGTGTTTGTGCTGGATACCACGGGCAGCATGGGCGACGAGTTGGCGTGGCTGACCCGCGAACTGGGCGGTATCGTGGGGCAGGCGCAGAGGGCCGCGCCGGTGGGTGGATATCCGTTATGGTCTGATCCTGTACCGCGATCAGGGTGATGACTATGTCGTGCGTAATCTGGGATTTACCGGCAGTCAGGCCATGATGAAGGGGTGGCTGCGGGCGCAGTCGGCGGGTGGCGGGGGTGATGAGCCCGAAGCTGCGGCGGCGGCTTTGGCGTCGGGCGTGGCCTTGGATTGGCGGCGGGGCAAGGGGGAGCGGTTGTTGATTCACATCGCTGACGCACCGCCGCATCAGGGGGATGCAGCGGCCTATCTTGCGGCGGCACAGGCAGCGGCGGCGACGGGCGTGCAGATCTTCGGCTTGGGGGCCAGCGGGGCCTCGGGCGCGTCGGAGTACCTGATGCGGCAGGCGGCGGCGCTGACCGGCGGGCGCTATCTGTTCCTGACCGATGACAGCGGGGTTGGCCTGTCGCATGCGGAACCCACGATGTCGTGCTATCGTGTGACGACGCTGAAGGACCTTTTGACGCGCGTGTTGCAATCGGAACTGGGCGGGCGACGGATCGAGGCCACGGATGTCGTGCGTGAGGTCGGCAGTTATGCGGGCGGGGTGTGCCGGGGTTGACGGGCGCGGGTTGACAAGCCTGCTGCGGTCGGCCAAGCCCGGTTCTTTGGATTGCCGGGGCATCGGGGGACCTGATATGGATGAGATCAAGACCAAACGCCCGCAGCAGGTGTTCACGCTGGTGGTCGAGGTTGGCCGCAAAAAGGGCGACGGCCTGCCCGAAAAGGCGACGGGCGCCGCGCTGATCGTCTATGCCAGCGGTGTGGACGAGGCCGAGGCAGTGCGCGAAACCGTGGCGGTGCTGAAAGAGGCCGACCTGTCGCCGCTGGATGTATCAGGCTATGGCACGCTGGACGAACGGCTGGAATCGGGCGATGACATCGACCGCGAGGAACGGGCGCTGATGGACCGGGCTTTGGCCGAGAATGCCGTGATCGTGGCGCAGATGACGCCGTTTTATGACTGACGTGGGACGATTTTTCTGCGAAAAATCTGGTGGCCTTGGCGATTAGTTGCGTGCCGACGAAACAGTCCCGTTTTGGGCGCCGTTGTGCGGTTTGAGGCGACATGCTTTACGGTACCCTGAATCCGTCCGAGTTTGCCAAGGCAAATGCAGCATTGTAATTGCAAGGCGCATGTCAAGCTGAGCGCCTTGAAAGGATATGTTCGAAATAAGCCTCCAGACAAATGCTGCCGAACTGGCCATTCATGTGGTGAACGTCAAACTTGTGATCGGATTTGCCCGCAAGATTGATTGGATCCCGGCTGAACGCATCCTTCGTAAAACCAATAGCAGTCAAGGTCGTTGAGGGTTG
>JBBQGU010000218.1:0-6795 GCA_038323315.1 Rhodobacterales bacterium
AACCACGCCGCCACGAGCGCCACGAGGCCGGTCGCCGCGGTGAAATCGGCCCAGAGTGCGACGATCCGGGCCTCGCCGATGCGGGCGGACGAGGCATAGCCTGCGGCGACCCGTGCAGCGAGGTAGCCAAGCATGATGACAGTCAGTCCGGCGTGAAACGCGACATGGCCCGCCAACAGCCACAGCGTTGCGTCATAGGCATGGCTTGCGGGATCCTGCCGGTCCAGCATTATCGCGGCAGCAGCCGCAGCCAGCGCCACGGCCCCCAGGATACCGATGCCAATTGCGGGCCATGCTGCGCGATTTTGGCCTATCGCCCGCACCGCAAGGCGTGGCCCCGCCACCAACGCGGCCGCACCGGCCAGCGCCAGCGCCACCCCCCAAATTTCAGGCTGAAGATAGGACGGCGGCGGCCAGTTCGGGGCCACGGTCCAAAGGAACGCATAGCCGAACACCAGCGAACCGAAATGCACGCCGTCCGCAAGCAGCAGAAACAACGATCCCCACCAGCCGGGCGGGTCTCGACCATTCGACGCCAGCGGCAGTATTGCGCCATGTCCGGCATCAATCATACCTTCGTCGACCCGCGAGCCCAGCCCCCATGCCCAGACCAGCGCCAGCGTCAGCACGCCCAGCAGCGCAAGGCCTGAAACCAGGTAGGCATCGAAAAGTGGCGCCAGAAACGAGGTGCTGGTGACCACTGCCAGCAGAAAGGGCAGGATCGAATTGCCCGGCAATACGGCCACCTGCGCCGGTTCCCCGCGCGCGGTCGACACGATCAACGTCTCACGCCGGTTGCGGGACGTGTCGGCCAGATAACCCTCTCCGCGTGCGATACCAAGCGCAATGTCGGGATCGTCGTGCAGCGGATAGCGGCCCCGCACGATTGGGATCGAGGCGAACCCATAGGCCGGCGACGGGATCGCGGCACTCCATTCCAAAGTGCTGGCATTCCAGGGATTCCGCCGTCCCCGCGTGGCGACGAATGCGTTGACTGCCACGTCGAGGATGATCAGCGCAAAGCCGATGGCCATGACGAAGGATGCGACCGAGGCGACGAGGTTCAAAGCCTCCCACCCTTGCCCGGCATCATAGGTCCAGGTGCGCCTGCGCTGACCCAGAAGGCCGGCCATGTGAACCGCCAGGAAAGTTATGTGGAATGAGGGCACCACCAGCCAGAACGCCACCTCGCCCAGCTTGAAAAACCGCGTTCGGCCGGTCAGCAGCGGCTGGAAGTAATAGATCGCCGCCACCATCGGAAAGACATAGCCGCCGATCAGGACGTAATGCAGATGCGCCACCACGAAATGCGTGTCGTGGACCTGCCAGTTGAACGGCACGACCGCCAGCATCACCCCCGTCAGGCCGCCAATCACGAAGGTCGCAAAGAACCCCATGATCCACAGCATCGGCAACTCCATCCGGGCGCGGCCCTTCCAGAGCGTTCCGATCCACGAAAAGATCATGATCGATGTCGGCACTGCCACCAGCGTCGAGGCCGCCGAAAAGAACGCCAGCCCCATGTGCGGAATTCCGGTGGTGAACATGTGGTGCACCCACAGACCAAAGCTGAGCACCGCCAGCGACACCGCCGCCGCCACAACCCACCCGTAGCCCAACAGCGTGGTGCGCGCCATGACCGGCAGGATGGTGGCGATCATGCCCGCAGCAGGCAGAAAGATGATGTAGACCTCCGGGTGGCCGAACAGCCAGAACAGGTGCTGCCAAAGCAACGGGTCACCGCCATTCTTCACCTGGAAAAACGGCCAGTCCAACGCGCGCTCCACCTCTAAAAGCAGCGAGCCTAGGATCATCGGCGGAAACGCCGTCAGGATCATGACCGACACGATCAGGATATACCAGGCAAAGATCGGCATCCGCGACAGGCTCATCCCAGCCGCACGATACCGCATCACGGTCACGACAACTTCGATCGCCGTCGCGATGGCCGAAACCTCGATCGAGGTGATGCCCAGCAGCCAGACATCGGCCCCGATCCCGGGCGAAAAGGCCGCCGAGGACAACGGCGGATACATGAACCACCCGCCATCCGGGGCAAGCCCCATCAGCATGGCGATGATGACCGCACTGCCACCGAAGATATAGACCCACAGCCCATAAGCGCCCAGCCGGGGAAAGGCCAGATCGCGGGTGCCGAGCATTCCGGGCAGCAGCAGCATCGACATCGCCTCGAAGAACGGGATTGCGAACAGGAACATCATCACGGTGCCGTGCATCGTGAAGATCTGGTTATAGACCTGAGGCTCCATGAACGCCGAGTGGGGCGTGGCAAGCTGGGCGCGGATCAGCATCGCAAGGATGCCGCCAATGACGAAAAAGGTGGTCGCGACAATCAGGAAGAGCGTGCCGATGTCGTTGTTGTTGTTTGTGGTAAGCCAGCCGCGAAGGCGCGGATCAGATCCCCAGATACGCGCCAATGCCCGGTGCAGGCGCAGGGCTGTGCCCCGGCGCGGCGGTGGGGTTACGGGATTTGGCGCACTGGTCATGGTGTACTTTCCCGCAGAAATTGCGCCCACGACGATGCGTCATGCGCTTTGACCGAAAAGATGTGTTCGCGGTAGCCGCGCCCGCTGAACTCGGCGCTTTGTCCGGCGTAGGTCCCCGGTTCCGCCGCCGCGATGCGCAGCACGTTCACATGCCCCGGCACCGCATCGAGCTTGCCAGCCAGCCGCGGCACCCAGAACGAATGAATGACGTCGATGCTGGTGATCTCGACATTCACGGGGCGACCCGCCGGGATGTGCAGCACGCCTTCGGTCGCCAGCCCGGGGGCCTCGGCATACCCGAAGGTCCATGCCCATTGCCGCGCCTCGGCCCGGACGGTCACAAGATCAGAGGTTTCGCGCGGCAGCAGCCGCTCACCCACATAAAGGCCGTAAATGGTCAGCGTTGCCAAAGTTGCAATAGGAAAGCCGAGTCCGAGGCCCCACATCCACACCCGCGAACCACGCTCTTTCTCGCCCTCGTCGGACGAATTCGCAGGTCGTCGTCGCAGCGCCGCAAACAGCAGCGCCATGACGAAGATGAATATCGCCGACCCGCTGGCCAGCATGATCCACCACACTTCCGCGATTGTTTGGGCCGCAGGGCCAGCAGGGTGCAACATCGACAGCCTGTTTTCGCAACCTGTGGTGATCTGAAGCGTTACACCACAGCCAACCGCCTGAAGGAGTTTCGGATGACACAGAAAATGACGCAAAATGCCGACGATATTCGTCCGTTCGAGGACCCGATTGTCAACGATCCCGCGTTTCAGCAGACGGAAACCCGGATGGCCATCTGGGGTCATCCGCTGCATGCCATGTCCGTGGCATTTCCCGTGGCGTTGACCTTTTGCGCCTTCGGGGCGGATCTTTTGTACTGGTGGTCCGGAGAGGAACGCTGGGCATGGGCAGCACTTTGGGCCACTGGCACCGCGTTTCTCTTCGGCCTTTTGGCCGGCGCCAGCGGTACCATGGAGTTGCTGATGGTGCCGGGCATCCGCATTCGGGCCGCCGCCTGGACCCATTTCGTGATCGCCGTCATGCTCTTGTCGCTGTTGGGGCTGAACTGGGGATGGCGGATGACTGGATATGAAGCAGCCATCCTGCCTTGGGGCCTTTTGATGTCGGGCTTTGCAGTCATTGTTGTCTCTGCGACCGGTTGGCATGGGGGCAAGCTCGTTTTCGACTATCGGCTGGGAATATCGAAGGGCAATTGACGCCCAAGCGGGGTCAATAGCCATGAAGGCATGGGCAATCCGTCAAGCTCGGGCTTTGCCAGGACCAGGGTCAGGATGCCGATGACAAGGCTTAAAACGGCTATCATCGGAACCAACGGGTCGGGCGGTTCATGCTGGCCTTCGGTTTCGGCGACAGCAACGATCGTGTGACCAACCCAAGCATGAACTGCGACAAGGCCGGCGACCAAGACGAGTTTCCCGAAAATCCACACCGTAAACACGTCACGCATGAAGATGAGTGCGCCCCCAGTCGAAATCGCCAGAATCGCCGCAGGCGTGATGACCCAGACATAACCGTAGTGTGTGGCCCGGCGGATCTGCGCGAACTCCGCCTGCACGATCACGCGGTCATGGCGGGCCAGCATCCGCGGCAAGGCGAATAATCCCGCGACCCAGACTGCGAGAAACCCAAGATGCAGTGCCTTGACGTGCGGGATCAACCCTTCGACCCAACTCACAACGCTTCTCCCATGTCCCGCCAGGCGCGGCGCGCCAACATGCCGCCCCACACCGCAAACGGCAGGCCCGCCGGCATCCACATCACGAGGCCGCCAAGCTGTTGGTCAGACAGCGGCGACATGCCCCACAGCAGCGGCGCCGTCGCGTGGGTCGCATAAATCGCCTGCGGCGCGAGGGTCAGGAGGGCGCCCAGCATGCCCATCGCAAGATACGCAATAAAGACCCATCCAACGCCGGAACCTCCGGCTTGCGAAAACGCGGCTCGCCAGAAAAGGCCGGCTGATCCGAACAGGCTTGCCTGCATGATCCAGTAGACTGCCATGTTGCTCAGTGCAGCGTCGTAGGCCGCTGGGACATGCCAAAGCCACAAGGTCGCCGTTGCCAGAAGGAATGGCAGACCCACCCCCGTTGCGGCCTTGGCCGGGCGTGACAGCGCCAGAAGCGGGGCTGCGACCGCCACCAGAAGGACATGATGCACCACACGAGCTGAAAACAACGCGGCGGACAATGCACAAAGTGGGGAAAGAAACGCAAAAGCCAGAACGATGATGGCTGCGGTTCCGGGTCGGTTGCGCCCTGCGAAAATCGCCAACCCAACCAACACCGCCAGCGCCCAGAGGTCAAAGTTCCAACGATAGAAAAGATCCGAAGGTAATGGTGCCGGGCCACAATAGCTGCCCTCCCAACCATTCATGGTGTGGCCGGCAAATCAAGCGTCCCGATCGTCATGTTCGTTCGCCTCACGCCATGTTGGCAGGCAACATCCTGATCGGCGATTGGGCGTTCAAACTGATTGGCCGTAAGACTGCGGCCAAACTGAGCGCAACCTACCCCCCGAAAGATCGCACCGAAAGCATCGGATTGGACTGACATGCTGCAAAGCCTTTAGTCGTGAGTAGTTTTCCAACCTCCGAAAACGCTGTTGGTTCCCTTCTTTCACCGTTTCCACTCCGCTTGCTTCGAGCTTGTTGTGGCCCAGACACCGTCGCCCCTGATGCAAAAGAGATTGCTGACGAACGGAAGCTGCAAGGATCAGACAGTTCTTGCAAAGACTTTCTGCTTTGGGCGTTTTGGGCTTTGGCATCGCGGCAGCCGGGCGGCACTTCAGCGTCAGCGCCCTGTACATTGGCATCGACGGCATTTGACCCGCCAAGAAAATGAAAATGGCGGCCTGGGTTTTACGAAAGCGCAGCGATAGGAAACATCGTTCAACACCGCGCGAAAAGGGTTATTCGACTTTGGGCAGCGAGGAGCGTCGCACGGCCAAACAGATGCATGTCGATCTTGTGCAGCTTGGCTTTGACGGGTCCTGCGAGCGGGTTGCGGTCTTTGTACGGGAGTGGAAGGGGGAACGGTAGTACGCGAGCCAGAATACAGATCGCGGGACGTTCGTGCCGCTGGTGTTCCAGCCGGGCGATGCGTTCCAATTCGATTGGAGCGAGGACTGGGCCTATGTCGGTGGCGAGCGCATCAAGCTGCAGGTGGCCCATATCAAACTTTCGCACAGCCGCGCGTTACTGATCAGGGCTTATCTGCTGCAGACTCACGAGCTGCTGTCTGAACCACCCCCGGGTTTGCCGGAGGCTATTTCTTTTAAGTTATGCGGCCATGGCTGGGGTGTCCACCATGGCGTAGGATCGTTCGTGGGTTTCCGCGGGAGGGATGTTTCCGATTGGCTCCAGCAGGCGACGGTTGTTGAACCAGTCCCCCCACTCCAGGGTGGCGCATTCGACGCAATCGATGTTGCGCCATGGTCCGCGCCGGTGAATGACCTCGGCCGTGCAGCGTTCGTTGATGTCCGGCCGAGGGTTCGATGCCTGCTTCGGCCAATCGCTCAGTGTATTTTATCGACAGATATTGCCCTCCACGATCCGAGTGGTGAACCACCGCCACGATGGATGCGGCGGCGAACGTGAAGGCCTTGTTCCAAAGCATCGAGACCAAAGGCCGTGTGTGCCTTGCGGCTGGTCCGCCACGCTCTGAACTGACGGTTGACGTGATCCGGTGGGCACGGCACTGCTTTGTCCGTAATTGCGGTTCTGATGGGCTTTCCACGGTTAACCCCTTGTAATCCCATACGCTGCATCAGGCGCGCTGCAGTGCGGCGCGCATCGAACCCTTCGCGCTGCATCTGTCGCCAAACCTTACGCACGCCATGGACTGCGAAGTTCTCAGCGAATACCCGGACAATCTCGGACTTCAGGACCATGTCCTGCCGGGCTCGGGCCGAAAGCCATGTCCGTGGTCAGGCCAGGCTTCGCGCCGCTGTCAACCTCGGCCTTCTTGACCAATTCATGCAGCGTATGCGCCGCACAACCAATCTTTGCGGCGATCAACGAAACGTAACCGCCCGATTGTGACCGCCTGCCTGCTTGGTCTGGAGCGGCGGCGTCGGTGGCGGGATGAGGACAAGGTGAGGATTGTCGGGGTCGGCGGCGTGACTGTGACACAACTGGCGCATCATCATGAGGTCACGCGGCAGCAGATTTATGCTTGGCGGCATGAGCTGAAGAAGAAGGGGTTGTTGCCACCGTCGCGCGGCATGGCTTTTCTTCCGGTGGACTTTTCCAATCTGCACAATGGGTCAGCGGGCA
>JBBQGU010000219.1:0-6767 GCA_038323315.1 Rhodobacterales bacterium
ATTATGTCACAGCTGGAGTAGAGGGCGAGGCGCGTGGATCCGCCGCCACTTGCGTCAGGAAAACAGTCTCCCAGACTGTTTTGCCGATCCTCCTCACCCGGCAAACAGCGCCTCGAACTGCACCCGCGACAGCCGCATGACTCCATCGCCAACCTGTCGCCCGGGCAAAGCCACCCTGTTCCAGCCGCTTGTAAATCATCCATTGCCCGGCAGCGGTTTGCCTGCAAACCGCGAGAGGGACGATCCCGCTTCCGTCCCGGAATAAGACTTTGATCCCCCTCTCACACAAGTAAACATGTGTTGTCCCGTTGCCTGGCAGGCGTGTTTACACGCCGGGAAGGGGGCAATGGGTCACCGCGTTTGGACCGGAACACCACCATCACGCCCGGCTTCGGGGCAAAGCCAAGGCTCGGCTTGCGCCATCGAGGCCAAGCCGTCGTGACCTTTGCGGCAAGTCCACCCGCTGCCCGGCAGTGCATGCGTGCATGCACGAGAGGGGGCTTCGTGGCAATCACGGGTCCGCACTGCCTGATCCGGGAAGATCACAAGACCCTCTTCAACGCAGCCGCCAAGGCCGCCACACGATCCGGGCTGCAATCTGGTGCTACATGCAGCACCGCGCCGGCGATCTCGATCCTAACCACCCCAGCTTGCGTCATCGGTCCAACCGGTGCGGGCGCGGCGGCACCATCAGCGGCACGAAGCTGGGCCCGTCACCCACGGGCAGGACCAACTTCCCCCGCCGCGCAAGACCACGCCATTGCGAAAGATGCCGCGCGATCAGCCCATACTTCGCTGCCACATCACGGACCCGGGCGCCCGAAAGCAGGCTCTCAGCGACGATCCGGGTCTTCACATCGTCCGGCCGACGCCGCCGACCGGTCGGACCATTCAGAACCTCGACCCGCGACACGCCCCGCCGACTGGGAACCTCCATCCGGTGCTCATTTTGGTGCTCCACAGCCATCCTCCCGCAAAACTCATCTGCAGGATGGCATGACCGAAAATCCGAAAGGCCGAAACCACGGGGTGGAAGCACCGCTTACCACGGACTGCATCAAATGGGTTGTGGATTCCCAGAACGATCTGCCCCGGCGCGCGGGCAAAGGATTGGCAATAGAAATGGACCATTTCCTGCCCCATCCGGATCAGGTCACGCGCCTCGGGAAGGTTCTCCATCCGCGAGATCGTGGGTCGTGACCACAGCGCCGCGCCTGTCTGCGGATTGCGTTCGAGCGCGATCTTAAGGGATGGATCATGTCGCAGGTCTGTCACGTCATTGCCATCCTCATAGCCGGCAGCAATCATCATGATCTGGAAGAGCTGCCTCTGGCCACCCGAAAGTTGCCGTGGCAGGCAATCAAGCAGGTTTTCCAACCCCAGAATATTCGCTGCGCGCATCACGTTGCGGTCTATCTCATCTTGCTTCACGTTTTTCAACTCAAGCGAAAACCCCATGTTCCTGCGCACGTTCATGTGCGGGTAAAGCGCGTAATTCTGGAACACCATCGCGATGTCGTGGTCTTTGGGCTGCATGTCGTTGACGATCTGGTCGCCGATGCAGATCTCACCGCCCGACACGGACTCCAGCCCCGCGATCATCCGCAGCAGGGTCGATTTTCCACAGCCGGATGGCCCGACGAGGATTACGAAACTGCCGTCTTCCACCTCGATGTCCACGCCATGCAGGACCTGGATGGCACCTTAAGCCTTGACCGCCTTCGAGATTGTAACAGACGCCATGATCTTTTTCCTTGTGACCGTAATTTAGATCAGCCTTTGACGGCCCCGCTGGAGATGCCCTCGATGAATCGGCGTTGAAGCAGCACGAAGAAGATCACGACCGGAATCGCGATTATCGTCGCCGTCGCCATCTGCTGCTGCGTATCGGAACTGAACCGGCCGATGAGCTGATAGAACCGGGATGTCACTGTCGCCGCCTCACTGGTGCAGGAAGGTGATCGCGATCAGAAATTCGTTCCAGGCATTGAGGCCGGTGATCAGCGCTATCGTGATGAGGCCGGGCGAGATCAACGGCAAAATCACCTTGCGGAAGATCGCAAACTCGGAAGCGCCGTCGATGCGCGCGGCCTCCTCTAGTTCGACCGGGATCTCCATGATGTAGGTCCGTAGCAGGAACAGCGAAAACGGGGTCCAGATGGCAGTATAGATCACGATGATCGCCAAGGGCTGATTAATCAGCCCGAACTGCGCCATCACGAAGTAAAGCGGAAAGATATACATCTGCACGGGAATTGTGGTGCTGGCCAGAAAGTACAGCGACACGACAAACCATCCCGGGACCGAGCGCCGCGCAATCACCCAGGCGGCCAATGACGCGACGGTGCAGACGCTGACGATGGTACCCCCCGTGATCAGCAGCGAATTCGGCCCCCCATCATGGGCAGCGTCACATAGAGACCAGTGTAAATCAGGTTATTGACCAGTGCAGCCCAAAAGCGAGGTTCGGTAAAGAGCTGCTGGAAATTCGACATGCCTATGAAATCCGGCAGGCTGAACCCGTTCCAGTTGGTGAATGAAAGAGCCACAGTGACGACAAGCGGCACAAGAACCACGGACAGGCTGACGATCAGCGCCGGTGCCAGAAACAGAAGCCGGATGTAGCGGCTCCTGTCCTTGCGGACGCGGCGCATCACAGGCCGAGCTGCGTGCGGCATGTTGACGGTCATATCATTCCCTTGAGAAGCTTCCACAGCCGGACTGCGATATGCTGTTTGATCGCACGGATCGGGGCTGATGCCCCGATCCGGTCAATGAATTGACGCATGAACGCCCCGATCTAGGCGATAGGCGGATTAGGCCTTGCGCTCGGGCGGAAACTTGACGACACCTTCCGCCAGTTCTTCCTGCAAGATGCGATCAACCTCGTTACAGAACTGCTCGGCGGTGATTGACCCAACCCAAACCTCCTCGATGCCGCCCTTCATGAAGTCGTCGGTGCGTGGCGGCCAGAATGACCACGGCAGATAGCCTTGCCGGTTCTCCTGCAAGGCCAGTGACGTATCCACCGCCACAGCATGGGCCTGCCGGGTCACATCGTCGGCCTCAGGGCCCAATTCACCTGCGTTTGGAAGCGGCACGTCCCATGCGCCCGACCATCCGACCGAAATCTGGTTCAGAAAGTCTGGTTGCATCAGGATGTCAAGTGCAGCCGCCGCCAGATCCTTGTTTCGGGACGCGGCGTTGATGGCCAGATGACCGCCCAGACCGTAAGGATAGATCGGATAGTCCACATCCTCGCCGAACCGTGGCAGCGGAACGGTTGCAAGTTCCGCGCCGGTCACGCCGAAAGATGCAGGCACCCAGGCAAAGGCCCAGGTTCCCTGAAGACACATGCCATATGCACCCTGCGCGAGAAAGGTGAAAGCCTGTTCCGTGTTCATCGAGAAATAGCGCTCACCGCCAAAGTAGCCCTTGTCCCACCAGCGTTTAAGCGTGTTGATCCCTTCAACAAAGACCGGATCGTTCCAGCGCCGCTGTCCGGTCAGCGCCTCATAGACGGCGTCGGGACCCTATCCCGCATTCCAGATGATGGAAACATAGTGGCGGTTGGTGAAGCGCGCACCAGAGTTGCCGGACGCCAGCGGAATGATGCGCTGCGCAAGCATTTCGTCGGCAAGTGCCTCGATTTCTGCGCCTGTTGTCGGCGCGGTCCAGCCCTTTTCATCGAACAGTGACTTGTTGTAGAACAGTATTTGCGTTTCCTGCGTTTGTGGCAGGGCGTAGAGTTTGTCGTCAAACTTGCCAAGGTTCAGCGCAAACTCGGCAATCCGGTCGTGCCAGCCGTATTTGGTGGCATAGTCGTCGAGCGGAGCAAGTTTGCCTGCCTCTACGAACCTGGCCGTCCAGGATGGGCCGCTGGTCAGAATCAGATCCGGCCCCTCCCCGGCCGAAAGTGATATCATAAGCTGATCGCCAAGTGCCGAGCCACGGAATTCGATGGCGAGCGTGCTGCCGGGATTGGCGGCCTCGAAGGCGCCGCCCAGCAGTTTCTTGAGCGAGTCCTGCTGTTCGGGCGTGGCGCCTTCATATCAGAACACGAGGTTGGTCGTCTGCGCCGTGGCCATGCCTGCAAACGGCATCGAAAGGCCCGCCCCGAGCCCGCCGGCGACAAAGGCGCGGCGTCACATACTAAAATCAGTCATCTTAGTCCTCCCATTGCATTGGTGTTTTTGGTGGTCAGCGGTGCCGTCAAGAGCACTCTCTTTCTTTGTCTGTCGGCCACGCGTAGTCGGGTGGTTCGACTATTCCTCTCCCGCTTCCAGCATCACGGTCTGCCGGTCGCCGCTGGAGTATGAAACAACCATCCGCGCCGTGACATTACCGACGTTCACCGCGTCGTGCGGTGCGTGTGCGGGGATAAAAAGGGACATTCCCGGGCGCAGATGCACGATCTCAGGGTTCATGCTGTGATCCAGTTCACCTTCGATCAGATAGAGAACCGCGTCGCAATTGGGGTGGATGTGGCGGGGGTTCTTGCGCCCCGGTTTGATCTCGACATGGCCGAAGGTCATTTGTGCGCCTTCGTCCAGGCGGTCAGAGACAAGCCATTGGGTGCTGCCCCTTTCAAACTGGTTCGCCTGATGAGGGTCCACGCTGCGGGCATGGACGATGCGTTCGGTGACGGAAACTGTTGGGTCGGTCATGATTCCCGCCTCGTTTTCGGCCATCGGCCTGAAACCTTCCGCTGCAATCCGCGAAGCGATTGTACGGTAGGCAGGAACCAGCCAGGGGTGTTTCGCGGCGACCTGCGCCCGAAGATGTCATCGATCTGACAGAGGCCAGCCAGCACAATGCCTGGCTCGCCAATGGCTGCCATCCGCTTTCGGCACTGCTGACGATTGGCGGGCCTGCATCGGCCGTCACCATGCACCGGGGCAGGCATGACGGTGGCGCGGCAGTGATCGAACACAGGAACGGCGCCATATCGACCCTGCACCTCGCCGCCGGCGCGCCTCTGTCGCGGGCGACAGCAGTGTTGAGATCGTGAACTCACGCGAACTGATATCCCGGATTGAGCACAGGATTTAGTATGACTGGGGCCAAGACCCACAGTCATGCAGGCGTTCGTGACCCCAATGCCCGCCCGAACACCCTGATCTGATCCCGGATCGCTACCTCGGTCGGCAGCCGCACATAGGTCGCATCGTCCGTCATGGCGATCGGTCCGCCGTGGCACAACACGATGACATCCTTGCGGACCTCGCGGGCCGCTGCGGCCCATGCGTCGATCAGCCCTATGCAGGCGTCCAGATCCAATGCAGTTTCGGCACCGATGCTGCCGCCTGTCGTCAACCCAAGGTGACAGACGATGATATCTGCACCCGCCGCCGTCATTGACCGGGCATCATCCTCGTTAAACACATATGGCTTGGTCAGAATCCCGAATTCATGCGCCTTGCGGATCATGTCGACCTCAAGGGCAAAGCTCATCCCCGTCTGTTCCAGATTGGCCCGGAACGTCCCGTCGATCAGCCCTACGATCGGAAAATTCTGCACCCCGGCAAAGCCCAGCGATTTCAGGCGCGGCAGGAAATCATCCAGGATCAAGAACGGATCGGTGCCGTTGACGCCTGCCAGAACAGGCGTGTGCCTGACAACCGGCAGCACCTCATGCGCCATTTCCAGAACAATATCGTTGGCGTTGCCGTAAGCCATCAGCCCAGCCAGCGACCCACGCCCCGCCATGCGGTATCGACCGGAGTTGTAGATGACGATCAGGTCAATGCCGCCCGCCTCTTCGGCCTTGGCGGAAAGGCCGGTTCCGGCACCCCCGCCGATGATTGGCTGGCCTGCATCGATCTTGGCGCGCAGGCGGGTCAGAATGTCATTGCGGTTCACGTCAGGCTCCGGGACAGGTCAAGATAGGCCTCGGCCAAGGCGCGGGCAAAGGCCGGATCGTTGATATGCAGGTCATGCTCGATCAGTTGCCGGTTTGGCGCAGGTTGCCAGCCGGTCTTGATGGCCGCGAAAAGCGCCTCATCCGCCTCCGGGTCGTGGAACGGCTGGCCCGGTGCATCGAGCGCGGACACCCCGACAAGCGGAAGCAGAAAGCGCACAGGCCCCTGCATGTTGTTCAGGCGCGACACGATGAAATCATCGAAGGCCCGGTTTTCATCGGGTGTCGTCCGCATCAGGGTTACCTGCGCATTGTGAACGTGCAACCTGCGGCCCGCAAACTGTGCAGGCACCGTTTCGCGGGCGCCGAAGTGACCATGTCGAGGGCACCGACCGAACCGAAGCTTTTCAAGGAAAGAGACAAACGACCTTTACGAACTTCGCAAGCGGCTGGAATGCTTTGCTGTCGAGCTTGCCGTTCCGAACATGAGCGACCGTCACATTGATCAGTTCGACGGGATTCTGGGCCGGACCATCGCCGCGCGTCATGCCGGTGACATGGAGGCCTATGGCGAAGCTGACCGGGAGTTTCACGAAGCGATCGCCGACTTGTCTGGCAACGCGGCGCTGATCGAAACGCTGGCACGGCTGTCGCTTCAAGTCCAAATTGGCCGGAGGATCGCAAACGAAAGCATCAGCTTTGTCGAGGATGCCGCACGCGAACGTGACGCGATCCTGTTTGCGTTCCGCCGACGCGATGTGGCGGCAGCGGTGGCGTTGATGCATGCGCATATTTCCGATGTCCAGACCACGGTACTGGCACGTTACGACGAAAGGTGATGGCTAGATGGCGTGCCAACGTGGTCCGCCAGCGTTAGGTCAAGAAGATGTCGCGTTGTCTTTAATTA
>JBBQGU010000220.1:0-6765 GCA_038323315.1 Rhodobacterales bacterium
GTGAAAAGCAGGCCAGCCACAAGACGCAACTGCTGTGGGGCACGGCCAACATGTTCAGCCACCGCCGCTGGATGGCGGGCGCTGCCACCAACCCCGACCCCGAAATCTATGCCTATGCCGCCGCCACGGTCAAGGCGAACATGGATGCCACACACAAACTCGGCGGCGCGAACTATGTGCTGTGGGGCGGGCGCGAGGGCTATGAAACCCTGCTGAACACCGACCTGAAGGCCGAACGCGACCATGCCGGTCGTTTCCTGCAACAGGTGGTCGAGTACAAGCACAAGATCGGCTTCAAAGGCACGATCCTGATCGAGCCAAAGCCGCAGGAACCGTCCAAACACCAATACGACTATGACGTGGCGACGGTTTACGGCTTTCTCCGGCAATTCGGACTGGAAACCGAAGTCAAGTGCAACATCGAAACCGGCCACGCCTTTCTGGCTGGCCATTCCTTCGAACATGAACTGGCCATGGCCACGTCGCTTGGCATCCTCGGTTCGATCGACATGAACCGCAACGATCTGCAATCGGGCTGGGACACCGATCAGTTCCCCAACAATGTCCCCGATACGGCGCTCGCCTATTACGAGGTGCTGCGCAACGGTGGCCTGCACACCGGCGGCACCAACTTTGACGCCAAGGTACGGCGGCAATCGCTGGACCCTGCCGACCTGATCCTGGCCCATGTCGGCGGCATGGACACCTGTGCGCGCGGCCTGAAAGCCGCCGCCGCCCTGTTCGAGGATGGCAGCCTGGAGCAGGCTCGCAGCGCCCGCTATGCAGGCTGGCAAAGCCACGGTGCCCTGCTGTCAGGCTCGCTGGACGACGCTGCGGCACTGGTCGAAACCAAGGGCTTGACCCCGCAACCCACGTCCGGTCGGCAAGAGCGGCTGGAAAACCTGTGGAACCGCTTCGTCTGACGCGTTAGCCGTCGGGGGCAAGGCTCATCGACGCGCCCCCGGAGGATCAGATGGACAAACTACTCGCCGCCCTGCCCGACAGTCTGGAAGGTCAGATGGCCTTCCTCGCCGAGCATGATCTTCTGGCGCTGACCGCCCCGTTGGATTACGGCGGCAAAGGTCGATCCATGGCGGATGCCGTGGCGCTGACCTTTGCCATGGCCCGTCGAAACGGGTCAGCCGGGCTGACCTTTGCGATGCATACCGGACAGGTGCACGCCTGGGGGGCGCATGTCAAAGGCAACGCCTATCTGGCAGACCAACTGCGCGCCTTGATCGCCTCGCGCCGTCTGGTCGCCTCGGTCGTGTCCGAACCGCAGACCGGCGGCGATATTCACCGGGCGACAGCCGAACTGGGCGATGTTCTGCAAAAGACCACCTCCAACACCTCTTATGTCCCGCAGGCGGGCGCATTTCTGGTCACGGCGATGGACCTGTCCGGTCCCAGACCCGTCCAAAGGCTGGTCATGGTGCGGGCCGACGCAACCGACGCGCGCGAGGTCCGCCGCAACCCCCTGATGGGCATGACCCATATCCACAACGCGTCATGGCAGTTCCGCTTTACCTATCCGCCCGAAGCGGTCTTTGCCGAGCCGTTCACCACCATCGCCAGCGCCACGATGACCCAAGCCACCCATCTGCTATGGGCCGCGTTTTGGAGCGGCCTTGCCGCCCGCGCCTTGGACACCGCGCATAAATTCGTCAAGGCCGAATTGCCGCCCGACGTCACGGCGCAAATGCAGGTCAAACTGTCCGAACTGCGCAACCGCCACTACGTCCTGAACGCCCTGATCCGCGACAATCTGACCCCCGCCGCCAGCCCCCTCGCCGCCGCCGCCAACATCAACCGCCTGAAAATCGTTGGGTCCGAGGCCGCCACCGAAATTGCCCTCGGTTGCCTGAACCTGATCGGCCTGCGCGCCTATGCCGAACATGGCCCCTATAGCCTGTCAGAGGTCCTGCGCGACACCCTGTCCGGCCCCCTGATGGTCGCGAACTCCAGATTGCAGACCAACACCGCCAGCATCGACCGCTATTCCGACGACCGCCCCTGATCCCTTCATTCCGGCGAAAATACTCCACGGGCGGTCTGGAGGGTGTGAAACCCTCCAGTGCGACGCCAGCCGCAGCAGCACCTCAGGCCAATTCGACCCGGTAGCTTTCAATTACCGCATTGGCCAGCAGCTTGTCGCACATCCCCTTGACCGCCCGCTCCGCGGCGTCGCGGTCGGTTTCGGCCAGGTCCAATTCGATCACCTTGCCCTGCCGCACGCCAGTGACGCCGCCAAAGCCCAGCGTGCCCAAGGCATGGCGCACCGCCTCGCCCTGCACGTCCAGAACACCGCTTTTCAACATCACGGTCACACGGGCTTTCATGGCGGCAGGCTCCTAGTTGATCAGGGTCGGCTTTGGCGCATGGGTGACGTTGGACGGCAAGACCCCCAAACGCCGGGCAAGTTCGGTATAGACATCGGCCAGCGGTCCTGGCTCTGCAGGGGCCGCGCCATCCTGGCCGGATCGCAGGTCCCACAACCGGCACGAATCCGGACTGATTTCGTCGACCACAATCAGACGGGTAAAGTCACCTTCCCAGATCCGGCCAACCTCGATGCGAAAGTCGGCCAACCGGATGCCAACACCCATCATCACGCCCGATAGAAAGTCGTTCACCCGCAGGGCCAAGGCCACGATATCGTCCATGTCCTGCTGGGCGGCCCAGCCAAAGGCAAAGATATGCTCCTCACTGACCATGGGCGAGTTCAGGCGTGGTTCCTTGTAGTAATATTCCACGATCGGACGCGGCAAAGGCGTGCCCTCGGGGATGCCCAGCCGGGTCGACAGCTCGCCCGCCGAAAAGTTGCGCACGACCACTTCCAACGGGATGATCTCGGCCTCGCGCACCAACTGTTCGCGCATGTTGATTCGGCGGATGAAATGCGTGGGCACGCCGATCGAGTTCAACCCGGTCATGAAAAACTCGGACAGCCGGTTGTTCAGCACGCCCTTGCCTTCGGACGAGTTGGGCTTTTCGGGCTTGGCCGACGGCATGGAGGTGCCTTCGTCTTTGAAATACTGGACCAGTGTGCCGGGTTCGGGGCCTTCATACAGGATCTTGGCCTTGCCTTCGTAAACCTTCTTACGCCGTGCCATAGTCTCTCCAAAACCCTATCAGGCGGTCGCCTGCGCTCCGCCTGTTCATCAGGTCTATAGGTCAAAGGCGACAGGCTCGCAAGGCAGTGTCACGCCCGGATGCAGGCGCCTCTTGCAGCGCGCCCCGGTCGCGGGCATATGTGAGGGCATGATCCATGACCCGAGGGCCCGACCATGACCACATTTGACGACCGCAAAACCTCTTTCGAAAGCAAGTTTGCCCATGATGCCGACATGCAGTTCCGCGCCGAAGCGCGCCGGAACAAGCTTTTGGGCCTGTGGGCCGCTGACCTTATGGGCGTCACCGGCGATGACGCTGCCGCCTATGCAAGGGAAGTCGTCGCTGCCGACTTTGAAGAGCCCGGCATCGAGGATGTGGTGCGCAAGGTCGCAGCCGATCTGGGCGACAAGGCCAGCCCCGACCAGATTCGCGCCAAGATGGCAGAATTGCTGGGCACTGCCAAAGAACAACTGATGTCCGAGCTTTGATGTAAGGTGGGTCCGATGCCGCAAAACGCCCTGTCCGCCCTGCTCGCGTCCCGCGCATGGTTGTTGGCCGACGGCGCCACCGGGACCAACCTTTTCAACATGGGCCTGTCGGCGGGCGAGCCGCCCGAGTTCTGGAACGTCGACCAGCCTGACAACATCCGCCAGCTTTACCGCGCCGCGGTTGAGGCCGGGTCGGACATCTTCCTGACCAACTCGTTCGGCGGCAACGCAGCCCGGCTGAAACTGCATGCGGCACAAGGTCGCGTGCGTGAATTGAACAAGGTCGCGGCCTCCTTGGGTCGCGAAATAGCCGATGCCTCGGGCCGTGTGGTCGTCGTGGCAGGCTCAGTCGGGCCGACCGGCGAAATCTTTGAACCCATGGGCAATCTGAACCATGCCATGGCTGTGGAAATCTTCCACGAACAGGCCGAAGGGTTGAAAGAGGGCGGCGCGGATGTGCTGTGGGTCGAGACGATGTCGGCCTTCGAGGAATATGCCGCCGCAGCCGAAGCCGCAGCCCTTGCCGGGATGGCATGGTGCGGAACGATGAGTTTCGACACCGCTGGGCGCACCATGATGGGGATCACTTCGGCGCGGTTGGCGTCTATGGTGGAAACCCTGCCAAATCCGCCGATGGCCTTTGGCGCAAACTGCGGCGTTGGCGCGTCCGATCTGATGCGCACGGTGCTGGGGTTCGAGGCCGCAGGCTCAACCCGCCCGATCATCGCCAAGGGCAATGCCGGCATCCCGAAATATCACGAAGGTCATATCCACTATGACGGCACGCCCGAATTGATGGCCGAATATGCCGTGCTGGCCCGCGACGCCGGTGTGCGGATCATCGGCGGCTGTTGCGGCACAATGCCAGACCATCTGAAAGCCATGCGCGACGCCTTGGAAAACCGCCCGCGTGGGCCGGTGCCGACGGTCGAGGATATCCGTGGTGCCTTGGGCGCGTTTTCGTCGGCGTCCGATGGCACAGGCGACACGTCGAAAGATCCCAAGCGGGAACGGCGGGGGCGACGGGGCTGAATCGCTTGCGCGCGTGGTGATGTTGGAGCCTCCGGCGGGAGTATTTTTGCCGGAATGAAGGGATCAAGGGGCAGATCGGCGTTACAGGTCGAAGCCGAGTTGGTTGCCCTTGGCAGTCGGGACACGGAACAGATCGGTGCGCAGGGGTGGCAGCACCTTGTCCAGACCAAGGCGCGCGGTGGCGAGTTTGAAGCGGCGGTTCATCAGATTGGCCCAGACCCCCTCACCCCGGAACCGCTTGCCCCATTCTGCGTCGTAATCCTTGCCGCCATGCAACTCGCGGACGCGGGCCATCACCTTTGCGGCGCGGTCCGGGTAATGCGCGGCCAGCCAATCCTGGAACAGCGGTGACACCTCACGCGGCAGGCGCAGGGTGATGTAACTGGCAGCCTCGGCTCCGGCGTCGCGTCCAGCCTGCAGAATGCTTTCCAACTCGGGGTCCGACAGGCCGGGGATCATGGGCGAGGCCATGATGCGTACCGGGATGCCCGCGTCGGTCAGGTGACGGATGGTTTCCAGGCGGCGCTTTGGCGCGGGGGCACGGGGTTCCATGCGGCGGGCCAAAGCGGGGTCCAGCGTGGTGACGGAGATGCCAACCCGCAGCAGGCCTTGGGCCGCGAGGGGGGCCAGGATGTCGATATCACGCTCGATGAGCGTCCCTTTGGTCGTGATGGCGACCGGGTGGCGAAAGGCGGTCAGCACCACCAACGCCTCGCGCATGACGCCGTGGTCAACCTCGCAGGGTTGGTAGGGGTCGGTGTTGGTGCCAAGGGCCACCGTCGCCGGATTATACGACCGGGCGCGCAATTCGCGGTCCAGAACCTTGCCGATGCCGGGCCGGGCGATCAACTTGGTCTCGAAATCCAGACCCGGTGACAGGTTGAGAAAGGCATGGCTTGGCCGGGCGAAACAATAGATGCAGCCATGCTCGCAGCCCCGGTATGGATTGATCGAGCGGTCGAATGGCAGATCGGGCGAGGTGTTGTAGGTGATGGCGGAACGTGGCTCCTCCAGCCGAACCTCAGTGCGGACCAGGTGTTCGTCATGCGCGATATCCCAGCCGTCGTCATAGGCGACCCGCGCTGTGCCCTCAAACCGCCCGGTGTCGTTGCTGCCTGCCCCCCGCGCGCGCAGGCGCTGTCCGGGCAGGATGCTGGTTTCCTTGGGGTAGGGCGGGATGTCCATCGGGCGATACTAGAACATTACAAGAACATCGCCAAGGGGCTTTGCCAAAGATTGCCCGCACTTCGCCCTTGCTGTCGGCTTTCATCCGGCGCATGTCGCTAAAGGAAAAGTGGTGGCCCGGCATTGGCCCCATTGACGACTGAACGCAGAGGAGCTGCAGCATGGCCGACGACGAAATCATCCTGTCTGAACTGTCCGATGATGAACTTGTGCTGCAGATGCATGACGACCTGTATGACGGCTTGCGCGAAGAGATCGAGGAAGGCGTCAACCTGCTGATCGCGCGCGGTTGGGCGCCTTATGACGCGCTGACCAAGGCCTTGGTCGCAGGCATGACGATTGTCGGTGCCGACTTCCGCGACGGCATCCTCTTCGTCCCCGAGGTGTTGCTGGCCGCCAACGCGATGAAGGGCGGCATGGCCATTCTGAAGCCCTTGTTGATCGCAACCGGCGCGCCGCGCATGGGCAAGATGGTGATCGGCACCGTCAAGGGCGACATCCATGACATCGGCAAGAACCTCGTCGGCATGATGATGGAAGGCGCCGGTTTCGAGGTGCGCGATCTGGGCATCAACAATTCTGTCGAGAAGTATCTGGCGGCGCTTGAAGAGGAAAAGCCAGATATCCTTGGCATGTCGGCGCTGTTGACCACGACGATGCCCTACATGAAGGTCGTGATCGACACGATGAAGGAAAAGGGCATGCGCGAGGATTACATCGTGCTCGTCGGCGGCGCGCCTTTGAACGAATAATTCAGCCGTGCCATCGGGGCCGATGCCTATTGCCGCGATGCGGCCGTCGCGGTGGAAACCGCCAAGGCCTATATCCTGCGCAAGCACAATCAAGTGAACGCCTGATCACCGAAACGGCGCGATAGCCCCGCTTGATGCGGGGCTTTTTGCATTTTTTGCCCTTGGAATCCCGCCCCGTTCACGCCACGTTGGAC
>JBBQGU010000221.1:0-6738 GCA_038323315.1 Rhodobacterales bacterium
ACGGCGTGGCCGTTCAGGCGGACGTCGGCTTGGCAGGCGACGCCGGTGGCTTCCGCCAAGGTGCGGCCTTCGGCGATCTTGATCTGGGCTTGCACGATGTCGATTCCGGTGACCTGTTCGGTGACGGTGTGTTCGACCTGAACGCGGGGGTTGACCTCGATGAAGAAGAATTGCTGGCTGTCCATGTCCATCAGAAACTCGACGGTGCCGGCGCATTCATAGCCGACATGGGCGCAGATGCGGCGGCCAAGCTCGCAGATTTCGGCGCGCTGTTCGGCGGTGAGGTAGGGGGCGGGGGCGCGTTCGACGACCTTTTGGTTGCGGCGCTGGACGGTGCAGTCGCGTTCGTACAGGTGGAAGATTTCGCCGTGTTTGTCGCCCAAAATCTGGACTTCGACATGGCGGGCGCGCAGAATCATCTTTTCAAGATAGCCCTCGCCGTTGCCAAAGGCGGCCTCGGCTTCGCGCCGCCCCTCACGCACCTTGTCGGCCAGTTCTTCGGGGTTGTTGATCGGGCGCATGCCGCGACCGCCGCCGCCCCATGAGGCTTTCAGCATCAGGGGATAGCCGACTTCGGCGGCCTGCGCGCGGACGAGGTCGAAGTCATCGCCGAGGACTTCGGTGGCGGGGATGACGGGCACGCCTGCGGCCATCGCCACGCGGCGGGCCGATGCCTTGTCGCCAAGCTGGCGCATGGTTTCGGCCTTGGGGCCGATGAAGGTGATACCGGCCTGATCGCAGGCATCGACGAAATCAGGGTTTTCCGACAGCAGACCGTAGCCGGGGTGGATCGCGTCGGCACCAGATGCCTTGGCGACACGGATGATTTCGGGGATGGACAGGTAGGCGCCGACGGGCGACAGACCCTCGCCGATCAGATAGGCCTCGTCGGCCTTGAAGCGGTGAAGCGATAATTTGTCTTCCTCGGCATAGACGGCGACGGTCTTTTTGCCCAGTTCGTTGGCGGCGCGCATGACGCGGATGGCAATTTCGCCCCGGTTGGCGATCAGGATTTTGGTGAATTCAGTCATCGGGGCGCTCCTGCACGTCGGTTTGGGCCACTGTGTAAGGATGCGGCGATAAGGCGCAAGGGCGGAAAAGCAAACGCCGGATCAGGAGATGATCCGGCGTGAGGCAGGTGATTAAAAAACAGGCAAGGCGCGAAGGGGTGGCCTATTCGGTTTTGGGCACGATGCGGTTGACCAGCGGCACCTCGACCAGGATGAAGCTGAAGCACAGGCCGACCAAGCCCAAGCCGGCCGAGATCCAGAAGATCGGGTGGACCGCGTTGACGACGGCGGCTGCGACCTGCGCCTGCAGTTCGGGCGAGAGTTTGGCCATGGTCTGGGGACCAAGCTCGACCCCGCCGCCCAAAGCGCCTGCTGCATCACCCAGACCCGACATCAGGCGGCTGGCGAACAGCGCGCCGAACGCGGCCACACCCAGCGCGCCGCCGGTCTGGCGCACCATGATGCCAGCGGCGGTGGCGGTTCCCATCGCCTCACGCGGGACGGCGTTCTGCACGGCGGTGGTGACGACGGGGAAAATGCAGCCCATGCCCGCGCCGACGCAGGTCAGCATCAGGCAGAACACGGTCATGCTGGTGGTTTGGTCAATCGTCGCCATCAGCGCAAGGCCGATGGTCAGCAGGGACATGCCGATGATCGGCAGGATATAGTAGCGGCCGGTGCGGCTCATGTACTGCCCGGACAGGGTGGAGGCTGCGAGGATGCCGACAGTCAGCGGGATCAGCAGCAGGCCGGATTCGGTCGGGCTCGATCCGTTGACGATTTGCAAGAACAGCGGCACAAAGGTGATGGCCCCGAACATCGCGGCACCTACGACAAAGCCCAGCACCGAGGTGACCCAGAACACGTTCATCCTGAACAGCCACAGGGGCAGGATCGGCTCGGCGGCCCGCGCCTCGATCATCACAAAGGCGACGGCCGACAGCAGGGTAACGGCGATGAAGGCGTAGGAGATACCCGAGTCCCACGCAAAGCTGCGCCCGCCCAGACTGGTGAACAGGGTCAGCGCGCCCAGAGCCAGCGTCAGGGTCACAGCGCCCCACCAGTCGATCTGGTGGCTGGTGCGGGCGCCACTGGGTTTGAAGCTGGCGGCGAAGCCTATGACCGCGATCAGGCCGAGCGGGATGTTGATGAAGAAGATCCAGTGCCAGTTGGCGTTTTCCGACAGCCAGCCGCCCGCCAGAGGGCCTAGGACCGAGGAGGTGGAAAAGACGGCGGCGAACAGGCCCTGAATCTTGCCACGTTCGCGCGGGGGAACCACGTCGCCGACGACCGACAAGGCCAGCACGAACAACCCGCCGCCGCCCATGCCCTGAACGGCGCGGGCCACGATCAGGAACGTCATGTTGGTGGCGATGCCGCACAGCACCGAGCCTGCGATAAAGATCGCGACCGAGACGAAGATGGTGTTGCGCCGCCCATATAGGTCGCCGAGTTTGCCATAAAGCGGTGCGACGATGGTCGAGGTCAGGATATAGGCCGTGACGACCCAGGACAGGTGATCGACGCCGCCCAGTTCTGCGACGATGGTCGGCAGGGCCGTTGACACGATGCTTTGGTCCAGCGACGCGAGCAGCAGCAACAGGCCGATCGACATCAGCACCAGCCGCATCGAGCCGGTCTGTTCCGAGGGTGGAACGGGGATCGTACCCGCAAGATCGGGGTCGGCCATGGCAGGCTCCTGCTGCGGGATCAGGCGCTTTGCCTAAGGCTTGGGCAAATGGGTGTCAATAGCATATAAATGCCCATAGCACGGACTTGACGATGGCATGGATATTGGCCTAGGCAAGGCAATGACCGCAAACAGCAATTCGAAGACTTACCATCAGGACCGGATCAAGGCCGAAATTGCCGCGGCCGGACTGTCGGACGGCGCGGCACAGGCGTTGCTGACGCTGGACGCCGACCACTTCCAGTTCGTGCGCCGGGTGATGAAGGGCGATGTGCCGCATAACCTGATGCAAGAGTTGCAAACGGGGGTCGAGGCCACGCATTTCCACGCCTTGTCGGCGATTCTGCGCATTCAGAACGGCTATGGCCGTGCGTGCGCGCAAGAGGTGACGGTGGGGCTGCTGGCGGACGAGTTGAACCTGGACCCCTCGCGCGCCAGCCGGATCGCGGCGGATCTGGTCGAGCGGGGCTTGCTGGCACGCGCCGTCAGCCAGGCGGACGGCAGGCGGTCGGTTCTGGTCCCGACCACGGCCGCAGGCGCGCTGATGGAGGCATTCCTGCACGCCAAATGGCAGCGCACGCTGAAACTGTTCGCGACCTGGGCCGAGGCGGATATCGTCGCCTTTGCCAGCCTGTTCGCCCGCTACAACGATGGAATGCGCGCGCAATATCCCGGGCGGGGGTGAGTGTAAGGCGATGGGCGGTAAGGAACATGGGCGCATCGCCCATCATACCTTTGCCCCAACGCAGACTTGATCGGCGCGCTGATTGTCCTGAGCGGCGGGGATGGCCAGCAGGTCGGGCACGTCGACCAGTGAGAACAGGGTGCTTCGCAGCGGGAGTTTGCCAGGCGGCGCGATGGTGCAGCGGCGGATTTCGGCGAGGCCGTGGCCGGTGGCGGGCCGGCCGCCCCGGATCTGGGGCACGGGTTGGCCTGCCTAGCTCGGCACGTCTCGCAGGACGTTCAGCCCGACCCCGGCATGGGGCGAGGGGGCGATGCCGCCGGTGACTTGGGCGATCTGCATCGTCCGGGCCAACTCGGCCAAGACGGCGGCGGTCAGCACGGGGAAGGAGGACACGCCGGACAGGGCAAAGATCCCGGCCTGACGGGCGGCGTCATCAAAGGCTGCGATGCCTGCGGCGAAGGTCGCGCCATCGGCGAAGTCGAGGTAGTGGGTGCGGGTCGCGATGCAGGCTTTCAGGACGGAATACGGGTTGGGGCCATAGGTCTGGAACGGGCCGGTGGCGTCGACGAGGATGTCGGGGCGGTGTTCGTGCAGGGTTTCGGTGATGGTGATGCGGTCGGCTTGCAGCGGTTGGCCCAGCCTTTGGCCGGTGCAGAAGGCCGTCGCTTTGGTCAGGCTGCGGCCTGCGATCAGCAGGGTCACGTCATCTTGGGCCAGGAGCTGGCCAATGCGGCCGCCAAAGACGCCGTAACCGCCGAGGATCAGGACTTTCATCAGCGTAGGGTGCAGGAATTTGGGCGCGTGCGTCAAGGCGGGATTTCAGATCTGAAACGGGGCGTAAGGTTATGATGTGATTATGTTATGGCAGAGTCGCCTGCCTGCGGGATCATTTGGCAACAAGCTTTGTGGAGGACGGCGCGGGCAATCCAGAGGACAGGTCGCCAAGTGCGGGCCTGACGGAACGGGCTGCAATTATCCGCCGTCGCACCTCGGTTGGTCTGGCAAAAGCCAGCCATCCGCCCTAGCTGTAACGCCATCAACAGGAGGATCACATGGAATATCGTCGTCTGGGCAGGTCGGGGCTGAGGGTCAGCGAGTTTTCTTATGGGTCTTGGGTGACCTTTGCCAAGCAGGTCGATGTGCAGCCGGCCAAGGACATGCTGACGGCGGCCTATGACGCTGGAATCAACTTTTTCGACAATGCCGAAGGCTACGAGCAGGGCAAGTCGGAACTGGTCATGGGGCAGGCGATCCAAGAGCTCGGCTGGTCGCGGGACAGCTATATCGTGTCGTCCAAGGTGTTTTGGGGCGGGACCAAGCCGACGCAGCGCGGCCTGAGCGCCAAGCATGTGACCGAGGCCTGCCATGCCGCGCTGAAGCGGTTGCGGGTCGATCATCTGGACCTGTATTTCTGCCACCGGCCCGACATCGACACCCCGGTCGAGGAGACGGTCCGGGCGATGCACAATCTGATCGTGCAGGGCAAGATCCTGTATTGGGGCACCAGCGAGTGGTCGGGCCAGCGCATCACCGAGGCGCATGCCGTCGCCGCCCGCTGCGGTCTGACGCCGCCGACGATGGAGCAGCCGCAATACAACCTGTTCGAGCGCACCAAGGTCGAGGCGGATTACGCGCCGGTCTATGAAAGTTTCGGGTTGGGGACGACGATCTGGTCGCCGCTGGCCTCGGGCGTGTTGACGGGCAAATACAATGACGGCGTGCCGCAGGACAGCCGGATGAACCTGAAGGGCTATGAATGGCTGCGGGATGAATGGGCCAAGCCCGAAGGGGTGGCGCGTCTGGCCAAGGTCAGGGCTCTGGCCGATCTGGCGGACGAGGTCGGCATGCCGATCAACCATCTGGCGCTGCTGTGGTGTTTGTCTAACCCCAACGTCTCGACCGTCATTCTGGGCGCGTCGCGGGTGTCGCAATTGACCGACAACCTGGCCGCGCTGGACCACAAGGCCAAGATGACGCAGGAAGTCTTGGATAAGATCGAGGCGGTCATGGGCAACAAACCCGAGGCGGCGAAGCGGTTTTAAGACGAGTATTTGGGTCGGAATGAAGGGGGTCGGGTCAGCGGCCTGATCTGGGGGTGCTGCGGTGTCTGGAGGGCCGGATTGCGGTTGGGCGTGGGCTGTGATGGGAGACGGGGTCAGGTGCTGGATCCGATGCGTTTGGCCGGTTCGGCTGGGGTGGCGGGTCAGGGCCGGTTCGGCGCTGTGCTGGGCTTGGCGCTCCAGCGGGGCAGGTGGGAACCGCGGATCACCCATTCGGCGACGGCCAGGTTGACCGCCCAGGACGAGATGACGACGAGGTCGACCAACAGGTCTTTCGGCAGCCCGAACAGAAGAAAGACCGGCAACAGCAGCAGGGTCTGGGTGGCCACCCCGAGGGTGATGGCATAGCCGCGCATCATCCAGGCCCGGTGCGCGGCAACGCGACGCTGACGGATGGCGCGGATCCCAAGGCCGAGCACGCACAGATAGGCCAGGGCCATGACGTTCTGGGCGGTGTCGTTCAGCGCACTTTGGGCCAGGGCCTGCGGGCTTGCGTTCATCACGAGACCGGAGAGTGCATAGCCCGTCCCTGCCGCCACCAGACCGCGCCCGAGCCAGACATGCAGGCGGGGAAAGCGGCGGCGCAAGGCGGGGGAAAACTGGGTGAAGCCCAGAATCAGCATGGCCGAGCCGCCGATGATATGCGCGACCAGGGCAACCGGATAGCTTTGACGGCGCAGGATATCGGCAGCATCGGTCAACGCGCCCGTCCCGCCCTGCCACATCGCGGACAGAACAGCCCAACCGGTCAGTACCGGAAGAAGGGCCAGCAAAAACAGGGCAAAGCGCGGCAGGGCCGCCAGGGCGGTGCGGATCATCTTGATCTCCATTCAGGTCAGAGGGGTTCGAACTGAAAAACGTCGGTCAGGGGGCGGTCAAAGGCTTGGGCGATCAGGAAGGCCAGTTCCAGCGAGGGCGCGTATTTGGCGGCCTCGATCGCCATGATGGTTTGCCGTGTCACGCCAACGCGGGTGGCAAGATCGGCCTGGGTCATCTCGCCCGCGTCGAACCGCAGGCGACGGATCCGGTTGGTGACGCGGTGCGCCATCAGCGGACCTGATACAGGATCAGTTTCAACAGGTTACCCGCGAGATCGCCCAAGGCCATGGCGAGGTAGATCACGTTGAAGGCCGTGAAGCCGCCATAGCCTGCCGCAAGCAGGACCATCGCCAGCAGGAAGCCTGCGATCATGAACAGCAGGGTGGCACCCAGACCCAGATACTCGAACTGGCGATCGCGTTCGTCGGTCAGGAAGACCGGCTTTGAGCCGCCGGCAAAGATGCTGACGGTGAT
>JBBQGU010000222.1:0-6714 GCA_038323315.1 Rhodobacterales bacterium
GCGGCCGGGGTCCGGTTGGCAGGATCGCCGCTGGCCTATTGCTTTGCGCTGTATCTCGGTAATGGTCTTGTCATCAGCGCGCTGACCCTGCCCTGCATCGGTGTCCGCGCGGCCATCATTGACCTGCCCAGCCTGATCCTCGCGGCGCTGATGTCGCTGACAGTCTATGCGATGGTGCTTTACGCCCTCGCCCATGGCCCGGTCGCCGTGATCGCGGCACTGGCCGAAACCAGCATCATCTTTACTGCCCTGATCGGGATATTCTGGCTGCGCGAGCGTACCACCCCCCGCCACAGCATCGGCCTTGGCCTGATCGCCATGGGGGTGATCCTGCTGCGTCTCGATCTTTGGCCAGCCCCCGTCCTTGGTTAACCTCAGCCTGGGTTGACTCGCGCAAAAATCCCGTGCCGTCAGGCCGTCAGAAACGCCGCCACCTTCATCGTGTCCGGCACTGGGACGCCAAGCCGTGTCAGGATCGCGGGCGCCAGCGCCAGTTGATCCAGCACCACATGCGGCTCCGGCCCCTCGCCCGCGCCAAAGTAATACAGCGCGAAATCCCGCTGCGCCTCGGACGTGCCACCATGATGCCCGCGCGCATCCTGCCCATGGTCGGCCGTCACGATCACCTCATACCCCGCCGCACGCCACAATGGCAAAAAGTTCGCCAAAGCCTCGTCCATCCCGAAACAGGCGTCGTCCATCTCGGCGCAATCATGGAAAAACCGGTGGCCAAGACTGTCGAGGGTGCAAGTGTGCAATATGCCATAGTCGATCCCCTTGACCACACATAGCCGCGTCAGCGTGGCGAACAGATCGGCATCCGCGGGGGTCATCTGATTGTACCCAGAATCGCCCGTCATGGTATGAAACCGCCCATGTGTGATCGGCCCGCCCGGTTCATCGTATTCAATATCTCGAACTATATCAAAGGGACAGCGGTTGAAAAATTCGCTCCAGAACGAATGCGTCACCGCCCCCGTCACAAGCCCCGCACCCGAGGCTGCCGAAAACACATCCGGAAACTCCAACCGGCGACGTATATGATTCCCCCATATCCCATGCACCTGCGGCGCAAGTCCGGTGTGGATCGAGGCATAGCAGCTGCCCGACGTGCTCGGCAAAACCGCCCGCATCTTCCACACCCGCGCCTCACCCGAACTGACCCAGCCCTCCAGATTGCCAAACAGCCGCCGCCAGTTGGCATAAGGCACCCCATCCAGAATGATCAGTAACAGCTTGGCCATATCCCCCCCCAGTCCGCTCTTTGGCTCTGTCAAGCCTCATCGCTGCCGCCCGCGAAGACAACTGTCAAGGCGGATGTGCATCTCAATTCGGCTTGCACCTCTGGCTTTTGCGGCCCTTTCGGTCTAACATGTCCGACAAGAACCCAAAACCTGTCGCCGCAGGAGCGTTCCATGCCCACCCCTTCCGATCGAATCGAAGTCCGCAATATCACCTCGCCCCATCACGTCAGCCATGTCGACCGTGCCAGATACATGGCCATGCGCGCAGCCCTGCTGGCCGTCCTGCCCGACACCTCGCCCGGCTTGACCGTGGCACAGGCGCAGACGGCCTTGCTGTCCCATCTCGACCCCGATCAGTTTCCCGGCGGAGCCAAGGCCGGCTGGTGGATGAAATGCGTCCAACTGGATCTCGAGGCGCGCGGCGTCATCGCCCGCGCACCCAACGCTCCCGTCCGGCTGCATCGCACCGGCACCCCAACCTGACCGGGCTTGAAATGCCAACCGCCCCTACAGAACTGCTTAACCGTGCGACAAGCAAACCCGCCTCGGCGATTCCGCCAATTGTTGTCGCCCCTGGCCCCTATTCATCACATTCCGCCCTAAATCCGTGACTTTTTAATTGTTCTTTCGTAAATCTGCGTTCTTTCTGTCCCCACAAAAAAGGGGCGACACATGACCAAACCCAATATCCTGATCCTGATGGTCGATCAGCTGACCGGCACCCTGTTCCCCGATGGCCCCGCCGACTTTCTGCACACCCCCAACCTGCGCAAACTGGCAAACCGTTCCGTGCGTTTCGGCAACGCCTACACCGCCTCGCCCCTGTGCGCGCCCGCCCGCGCCGCCTTCATGTCGGGTGCCCTCCCCCGCCGCACCCGCGTCTACGACAACGCGGCCGAGTTTGCCTCCGACATCCCCACCTACGCCCACCACCTGCGCCGCGCGGGCTATCAAACCGCCCTAAGCGGCAAGATGCACTTCGTCGGCCCCGACCAGTTGCACGGGTTCGAAGAACGCCTGACCACCGACATCTACCCCGCCGATTTCGGCTGGACCCCCGACTACCGCAAACCGGGTCAGCGCATCGACTGGTGGTATCACAACCTGGGGTCCGTGACCGGTGCAGGCGTGGCCGAGATCACCAACCAGCTGGAATATGACGACGACGTCTGCCACCAGACCGTCCAGAAGCTCTACGACCTCTCCCGTGGCAGCGACCCACGCCCGTGGTGCCTGACCGCCAGCTTCACCCACCCCCACGACCCCTTCGTCGCCCGCCGCAAATACTGGGACCTGTACAACGACGCGCCCGAACTGACCCCGCCCGAACCCGTCCCCTATGACGAGATGGACCCCCATTCCCAACGCCTGATGGACGCCTGCGACTGGCGCAGCCTTGACGTGACCCCCGACCATATCCGCCGCGCCCGCCAAGGCTATTTCGCCAACATTTCCTATATCGACGACAAGATAGGCGAGATTCTGACCACCTTGGAGGCGACCCGCCAGGACGCCATCATCATCTTCCTGTCCGACCACGGCGAAATGCTGGGCCGCAAAGGTCTGTGGTTCAAGATGAACTTTTTCGAAGGCGCTGCCCGCGTGCCCCTGATGATCGCCGCCCCCGGCCTGTGGCCCCACACCATCGAAACTCCGGTCTCGACCATCGACGTGACGCCCACCTTGTGCGACCTCGCGGGCATCTCGATGGCCGACATAATGCCGTGGACCGACGGCGAAAGCCTGGTTCCCCTCGCCACCGGGGCCGACCGTCAGACCCCCGTTGCGATGGAATACGCCGCCGAGGGGTCCATCACCCCGATGGTCGCCCTGCGCATGGGCGCGTGGAAATACATCCGCTGCACGGCCGATCCCGAACAACTGTTCGACCTGTCCAATGACCCGGACGAGAAGCGCAACCTCGCCCATCACCCCCGCACCGCCGAGATTCTCGCGCATTTCCAACTGATGGCCGACGCCCGCTGGGACCTGCCCACCTATGACGCCGAGGTCCGCCAATCCCAGGCCCGCCGCGGGGTGGTCTGTCAGGCCCTGCGCAACGGGGCGTACTATCCATGGGACCATCAACCCCTGCGCGCCGCCTCCGAACGCTATATGCGCAACCACATGGACCTGAATGTGCTGGAGGAGACTAAACGATTTCCTCGCGGCGAATGATGACCCGACGCCGCCGGGCATTTTTCTGTTCAACAATCCTCTGACTGCGACCAAGATGGGCGCATCGCCCATCCTACCTTGCGTCCTGCAGCACCAGATCCGCACCTTTCCAGCCCATCATCATCGCAGGCGCATTGGTGTTGCCCGCGATCAGGTTCGGAAAGGCCGCCGCATCGCACACGCGCAAGCCCTGCGCCCCGTGCACCCTCAGCCCTGCATCCACCACCGACACTGCCGCATCCGCCCCCATCCGCGCGGTGCAACTGGGGTGATAGACCGTTCCCGACCGCATCCGGAAATCCGCGATCAAGTCGGCGTCCGATACGACCGCAGGCCCTGGTCGCAACTCCTCGGCCACCAGCGGCGCAAAAGCCGGTTGCGCCGCGATGGCGCGCAGGAACTTGACTGCCGCCAACATCTCGGCCACGTCATGGTCGGTCGAAAACGCGTTCGCCGTGATCACCGGATGCTCCAACGCATCCGCCGACCGCAGCCGGATATGCCCGCGTGAGGTGGGGCGGCAGTTCGACAGCCCGATCGACAGCCCGCTGAACTTGTCAGGGTTCAGCAAGGGCCGCTCGCCATTCCGCGGCATCAGCGTGGAAAATGCCTGGAAATACAGTTGCATATTCGGCCGGTCAAGATCGGCCCGCGTGCGAAAGAACCCGCCCGCATGATTGATCGACTTGGCAAGCGGCCCGCCCCCCGTCAGCAGATATTGCGCGCCCATCAGCGCCTTGCCCCACCACGGCCGCAGAATGTCGTTGTAGGTCGGCACCTTCATGCGCCAGGTATAGTTGATCCCCTGATGGTCGTTCAGATGATCCCCCACATTCGGATTGTCCCGGACCACCCCGATCCCCAACCCCAGCAACAACGCCCCCGGCCCGATCCCCGACAGCTGCAAAAGTTGCGGCGACCCAATCGCGCCCGATGCCAGAATGACCTCGGCATTGCAGCGCAAGATCACCCGCTCACCGCCGCGCAGATACTCTACCCCGACAGCCCGCCCGGCCTCCAACACCACCCGCGTCACCATCGCGCCCGTGATCACCCTCAGGTTTGCCCGCCCCATCGCAGGCCGCAGAAACGCACGCGCGGCCGAGTTGCGCCGCGCCTTGTGGATCGTCATCTGATAGATGCCCGCCCCCTCTTGCACCGCCCCGTTGAAATCGCGGTTCTGGGCCAGCCCGGCCTGCCCACAGGCGGCGATGTAATCCTGCACCAAAGGATGCAAACCCCGGTTGTTCTGCGACACGAACAAAGGCCCGCCAACCCCGCGCCAATCATCGCCGCCCGCCTCGGTATCCTCCATCGCCTTGTAGGCCGCCAGACAATCGTCCCATCCCCAGCCCGGATTGACGCCCCATTCGTCATAATCGGCCCGATGCCCGCGAATATAAACCATCGCGTTGATCGAGGAGGAGCCGCCCAGCAGCTTGCCCCTTGGCCAGAAATCGCGGTTTCCGGCCAGCCCCGGATCAGGCTCGGTCTGATAACACCAGTTCACCCGTGTGTCATAAAACAGCTTGCCATAGCCCAGCGGCATCTGCACATAAAACCGCCGGTCACTGCCCCCTGCCTCCAGCAACGTCACCCGGTGCCGCCCCGACGCCGTCAACCGGTTGGCCAGCACCGAACCCGCCGACCCCGAGCCTACTATGATGTAATCTGTCTCCGCCATCGCCCCTACCATCTGAACCACCGCGAACCTAGCCGCATCACGCACGCCCGCCTTCCCCTGCGGCGACACGCAATGTCGCTTTCCTCCCCTGAAAAAATGCAACCCTGGGTTTGAAAATTCACCTTTCCTAAAGCCCCGTTTCCTAAGCTTGATGAACCTACAGGAAAGGACTGCCATGAACGCGCTTCTTGACCGGACCGAGCCCGAAGCAGCCGAGATGCCCTTCCCGATCGAGGATCTGTTCTATTCCCGCACGGACAAGCGCGGCGTGATCGCCTCTGGCAATGCGGTGTTCCAGCGGATCTCGGGCTTTACATGGCAACAGTTGCTGGGCGCGCCCCACCGTATCGTCCGCAATTCCGACACGCCACGCGCGATCTTTTTCCTGATGTGGCGCACCATTCAGGCGGGTGAACCCTGCGTCGCCTATGTCCGGAACAAAACGCTGGACGGTCGGGCTTATTGGGTCCTCGCCACGATCTTTCCGCTTGGTGACGGCTATTTGTCAGTCCGCATCAAACCGACCAGCCCGCTGTTTGCCACGGTGAAAACCCTGTACGCCACAATCGCGCAGATCGAGCGGAGCGAGGGGCTGACGCCCGAGGCGTCTGAACACCGTCTGCTGATCGAACTGGCCCGGCTTGGCTATGCCGACTACAACAGCTTCATGCAGGCGGCTCTGCTGGCCGAATACCGCGCCCGCAACAGCAATCCCGGGCTCGCCAGCTTCTTTGCCGAAAGCGACAAGGTTAACGCCAGCCTCGATTCCACATCGAAACTTCAGATTGACCTGTTGCGCAGCTTTGACCGCCTGCGAGATCTGCCCACCAACATGCGCATCATCGCATCACGGTTGGAACCATCGGGCGGACCGATTTCCGCCATTTCCGACATCTACAGCGCCACCTCGGGCGAGTTGTTTCAAGAGATCACCGATTTCGCCCAAGGCAAGAAAAGCCTAAGCCGCCGCATGCAGCAAAGCTTTGAAAAGGCTACCTTCCTACGGCTCTGCGCGCTTTTGCAATCCGAGGTGGTGACACGCACCGCCCAAGAAAACCTTGCAGGCACCGGCATCGACCTCGCAATGGAATCGCAGATTTTGCAAGAACTTGGCGCACGCTGCAACGTTCAGGCCAGCGCAGGTCTGGTCGAGGCTGAACAACTGGCCGGCGCCATGAGCCGCGCCTCCTCCGACCTGCGCCGCTCGATGCTGGGTCTGGATACGATCCGCGTGATGGGCCGTGTCGAAAGCGGCCGCCTTGGTGCCGAAGGCAACCGCATCGGCGCCACCATCGACCAGATCGACGAATGCCATTCCGGCATTATCGGCCTGCTGCAAAAGATCATGGACAACGCCTCGATCGTATCCTCCGGCGTCAACGCCATCCGCAGCCAATCCAGCACCAAGATCGCCATGGCCGCACCCTGAAGCCTCCGTAGAGTGGGGTTTACCCCACCACCCCCAGGCCCAAACCATTCCAACAGAAAATTCACAGATTCCAAAGCGGTCTACATCCAATCCGCCGCGCCGCTCATCATTCCCGTGCGGTCATTCTTCGCACGCCCCAACGAAGCATGACCGCACGGGAATGATGCGTGCGTCTGCGA
>JBBQGU010000223.1:0-6707 GCA_038323315.1 Rhodobacterales bacterium
GAATGATGAGGGGCTGTTTCACACTAAGGCGCGGGTTCAGACTAAGGCGCGGGTTCAGACTAGGGCGCGGGGCAGCCGTCAATCTCGACCGAGTGGGTCTGACCGATCACGGTGACGGTGACCTGATTGCGTTGAAGGGCAAAGGGCGCGCCGTTTGGGGGGACAAAGTCGGTGGAGGCGGTCAAGATGGGGCCGGCACGGGTCGTTGTCGCCTCGGATACCCAAACGGTTGTATCGCCGCTTTCCAGCACGACGGTTTCGGGGGAACCCTGGACCGGCAGATGCAGCCGGGCCACGACCTGCATTCCGTCGTCGATGGGGGCGATCTGGCAGGTGATGTTCTGCAGGCCAGCCGCGCTGCCCGTGATGGGGCCGTCGTTCAGGGCCTGCGTGATGCGGGCGTCGTTCGAGCCACCCAAGGTCGCATCCAGCGTCATTCCGGCCGGAATGCAGATGTCTTTGCAAACGCCAAGCTGCATTTCCAGATGCAGCGCGACGGGCTGGGCGGGGTCTTTGGGGGTGACTTCCAGCGGCAGCACCACCGCGTCGTGATAGCCGATCGACTGCATGCCATTCAGCGTAAAGACCTGCGGGCTGGGCCAATGCACCCGCACGGTGGCGACATTCTGCGAGCCTGACCAGTCAAATTGCGGCGGGATGCCAGCCTCACCCGGGGCGCGCCAATAGGTTTTCCACTGCGGTGCCAAGACAATATCCAGCCCCGCCATATAACGACCTCCCGACATCTGCCAGCCGGGCAGCAGGGACGCCGACAGGATATCATCCTGGGTTTCAACTTGGGCATGGGCCGGAGCCGAAAACCCCAACAGGCCGATCAGAAGAAGATGTTTCATGTGTCGTACAATAGGTAATCGTTTCGCCAAGGGGAATTCACTTTCAGGCGATAATCGCGTGAAACCGCCGACCGCCAGAGACAGGGGCTTGAGCGACCGAGAATCTGGGGTCATCTTGCGTCGAGGGATAGGGAGCCGAATGGATGGAACTGGCTGGTAAGTTGATGGTCGCCATGCCCGCACTTGGGGATGAACGCTTTGCCAGATCGGTCATTCTGGTCTGCGCGCATACGGATGAGGGTGCCATGGGTCTGATCATCAACAAGCCGTTGCCGGATTTCAGCTTTGCCGATCTGCTGGAGCAGTTGAATATCACCCCCGGAGACAGGGGGCGCGATATCCGCGTTCATTTCGGTGGGCCGGTGGAACGCGGGCGCGGCTTTGTTTTGCACTCATCCGACTATACCAGCGGCCACGCGACCACGCAGGTGCAGGGCGGCTTTGGCATGACCGCGACGATCGATGTGCTGGAAGCATTGGCAAAAGGTGGCGGGCCAAGGCAGGCGTTGCTGGCCCTTGGTTATGCGGGTTGGGGGCCGGGGCAGCTGGAGCATGAGATTGGCCGCAACGACTGGCTGGTGACAGACCCGGCCGAGGATCTGGTCTTCTCGGTTCAGGACAGCGGCAAATGGGTAGCGGCGTTGCGGCGCATGGGCATCGACCCGATCTCGCTGTCGCCCCTTGCCGGTCACGCTTAGACAATCTGACCGAACTGCTTGCGTTTACACACGACCGAGTGGCATGGGCTGGTTGGTGCCAGAGATGTGCTTATTGGCACGTCGGCCTGTGTTATGCGGGTGTTGGATATGAAGGCGGCAATGAATGCTTGATGCACTGGTGATCGGGGCGGGACCTGCGGGCCTGATGGCGGCCGAGGAGTTGGCCAAGGCGGGGCGGCGGGTGCTGGTGGTCGATGCCAAGCCCTCGCCCGCGCGCAAGTTTCTGATGGCGGGGAAAAGCGGGCTGAACCTGACCAAGGATCAGGTCTTTGCGCCCTTTGTCGCCCATTACGGGGCAGCGCCCCTGGCCCCGATGCTGCGGGATTTCGGGCCGTCGCAAGTGATGGATTGGTGCCGTGGCCTGGGGCAGGAGGTGTTCACGGGCACAACGGGCCGGGTGTTTCCGCGGGCGATGAAGGCCTCACCCTTGCTGCGGGCCTGGCTAACGCGGCTTGGTGCGGCGGGGGTCGAGTTGCGGACGCGGTGGCGCTGGACGGGATTTGTCGACGGTGGCTTGGGGTTCGATACGCCCCAGGGGCCACAGGTTCTGATGCCTCAGGTGACGGTGCTGGCTTTGGGCGGGGCAAGCTGGGCCAGGCTGGGGTCGGATGGCGCCTGGGCTGCGTGGATGGGACCGCAGGTTGCTGTCGCCCCGTTTGGCCCGGCCAATATGGGATTCTCGGTGGCTTGGTCGGCGCATATGACGCCGTTTTTCGGTCAACCCGTCAAAGGGGCGGCTTTGTGCGTCGGGCGCAGGCGGGAGTTGGGCGAATTTGTCATCTCGGCCCGTGGGCTGGAGGGGGGCGGGATTTATTCGGTGTCGCGCGAGATGCGCGAAGGTGCGGCACTGACGCTGGATTTTCTGCCCGACATGACAGACCGCAAACTGGCAGAGCGGCTGGACAAGATGAAACCCGGCGAGACCTTTGCCAACCGGCTGCGCAAACTGGGTCTGTCGGCCCCCGCATTGGCATTGGCGCTGGAGTTTGGCCGGGGGTTGCCGGTGGCCCAGGCCGCCAAGGCGCTGCCGGTGCGGCATCAGGGGCCGCGCCCGCTGGACGAGGCCATCTCGACCACAGGCGGGATCAGCTTTGCCGCAATGACGGCCGATCTGGAGCTGCTGCACCGTCCGGGCGTGTTCGCCTGCGGCGAAATGCTGGACTGGGAGGCCCCGACGGGGGGCTATCTGCTGACGGCCTGTCTGGCCACAGGTCGCTGGGCCGGGCGGGCGGCGGCGCGGCGGTAAAGGTCAGCCCTCGGCCATCTCGGCGACGAGGGCGTCGTGCTCGGCGGCGATCAGGGCATGATAGGCGGACAGGCGTTCGGGGGTGAAATGATGCTCCTCGGCCAGCAGGTTGACTGTGCCGGGGACCTGACCCTGCGACACTATCGGCACGTTGATGCACGAGCCAAGGCCCAGCGAGGTGATCAGCGCGTGGTCAAAGAAGTAGCGGGCAAATTCGGGCGTGGTGTTGGCGACGAAGGTTTGCTGGCCTGTGATGCAGAATTCATACCAGCCGTCGCGGGTCAGAGGTTTGGTACCCGATACCGGATATTCGACCGGGTGCGAGGTATAGGCGCGGCGGGCGAGGCCTGCCGACAGGTCCTGGGTCGTCACCGTGAACAGGCGGGTTCCGAGGGCGGCACATTTGGTGTGCAGGGTTTCATAGGCGGTCACGGCCGGTCCTTTCGGTTGGGGCTGCCGTGCATGACGGCGGTCAAAAGATCGCTGCGGGTTATCAGCCCGACAAGCCTGTCGCGTGTCGTCACCGCAAGGCAGGTGTCGCGACCTTGAGCAAAGCGGGTCAGCAGATCGGAAAGCGGCGTGGTCGGCGAAATCGTTGCGGGAGGCTCGACCAAGGCAGTCAGGGCCGGAGGACTGGCGCCCAAGAGGGCGGTTTGCGGGATCAGGCCGACAAAGGCTTGGCCGTCGAGCAGCGGCAGATGCCGGTGGCCGTATTTTCGGAACAGGGTGACGGCATGGGTCGGGTCATCGTTGGTTTGCAGGGTGACCAGATCGCGCGTCATCAGGTCTTGCGCGGTTGCAGGCCCCGCGTTGCTGGCCGTCTGAATGGCCTCGGCCGTGGCGATCAGGCGCGACAGATCCTCGACCCCAAGATTGGCCCCCATCCTGAGCGCGCCAATGGCCGATGCAAGCTCGAACGGGCCGGGAGTCTGACGTTGCAAGGGCGCGGCGGCGGGTTGGCGAAACGGATAGTGGCGGCCGGTCAGATAGGCCCAGACCATGCCCGACACGACCAGTGCCAAGGTGCCGGACATCACGGGGAAGATGGCAAACACCGGCGCTGGGGCGGCAAGGATTGTCGCGATGGCAACGGCACCGCCGGGGGGATGCAGGGCACGGGCGACGGCCATGACGAAAACCGCCAAGGTCACGGCAAGGCAGACCGCTGGCAGGGTGGGCAGACCGAACTGCAAGACGGCAAGACCGGCAAGCGCCGACACGGTGTTGCCGACGACGGCCGACCATGGCTGCGCCAATGGGCTGTTCGGCACGGCAAAGATCAGAAACGCCGAGGCTCCAAAGGGCGCGATCAGCAGAACCTGGGTTTGCAAGGGTGCCGTGCCTGCCAGCGACCACAGCAGCAGGTCGGCCGCCAGCAGGCCGAACCCGGCGCCAAGGCCCGCCCGCAGCATATCCTGCAGCAGCATCGGTGGCAGGGCTGGTAGAAAGCCGCGCCACAGGGGTTTCATGTCGCGACCCTGCCGGCCCAAGCCCCCTGCGAGTGGATGACCCACCCCTCGGTCGGTGTCGGGAGCGGGGGTGCGGTGGGGCCTTGCCAGAACATCAGCAGGATATGGTCAGGCTCTTTCGGACGGGTGCTGTCGGCCATGGCTTGCCAGATCATGCCGAAGCCTTCCATCAGCAGCCCCTCGGCATAAAAGGCAATCTCTTCGGCATCGAGCTGTTCGGTCGTGTCATCCTGAACGGCCCAATCGTCGCCATCGGCCCAGATGACGGCACCTTCGACGGCGGGAAAGCGTTCGGCAAGTCGGGCGAGCGGAGACAGAAAGGTGGGGATGTCGGTCATTTCGGCCTCGCGCGGTGGGATGGGCACGGCATGGCGGAGGAATCACGGCGGGGCAAGGGTGGCGTTTGGTGTCAGGGGGGCTGCCATGTGTGGGATGGGGTGCAAGGGGTTGATTGGGTTGAAGTTTGCGAATTTGGGGAATTTTGGCTGGCGGTGGAAGCGGGGGTTTCACACCCCCGAGCCGCTTTGCCAAAGGGCAAAGCGACTTCCCCCGTGGAGTATTTGAGCCGGAATGAATAGAGGATCAGGTTTTCAGGTGGACGCGGGCGGTCGGGCTGACTGGGTCGCAGGTAAAGTGGGCGGGATGGGCTGTCAGCAGCTTGCGCCAAGATCCAAATGGGGTTTGGCTGATCTGAAAGGCATTCGATTTGGACATGCGGGTGGACAAAAGCGTTATTCGCATGCCGTCAGGATCGCTGGCGATATGGTCGCGGATTTGGCAGATGAGCGGGTCGATTTGTGCAACTGGGTCGGGTTTGCCCATGAAAAGGGGTTTGGCGGCGGCAGCAAGGTTTCGGGGAACGGATGGGCTGCAGACGACAGAGGATTTGGGCAAGGCGGGCACGTTTGGGGCAACCACGTCAAAACTGGTGCAGGATTTGCGGAACTTGTCGGGCGCTTTGTCTTCGCCCAGGCCGATGACGTGGTGGCCATCCTCGGTCAGGTGAAGGGCAAGGTGGCTGAAATCGCCGTCCGAACTGGCGATGATCAGGATATCGGCCTGCGCCTTGAGCATCAGGGCCATCGCCTCGACCGTCAGCAGAATATCGGTGGCGTTCTTGCCGGTGCCGGAATGGACGACCTTGAACCCCGGCGCTTGGTTCCAGCCCGGATGCAGGGCCATATTGCCGTAGACGCGCTTGATGGTCAGCGCGCCATGTTTGCAGGATTTCAGGATCAGCGACCCGGCATGGCTGTGAGACATGTTGTCGCCGTCGACCAGCAGAGCGACGCGGGGGCGGATCGATGAGGCAAGGGGGTGGGTGGAAAGATCGTTCATCAGCAGGTCCGAGCATTGCAACGGGGGCTGGCGTGGCCGGGAAATGTGGCCGATTGATGGAGACGGGGGAACCCGGGGCGCGGCGCTGCCTGTCAAATCGCTTGGTGAAGTTCGAAGCGGTGCAACGCTGCGGTTCTGAACACGGTCTTGGCGCATTTTGGCCAAATCTGACATGTGACGGCTGGCACGACAGAAAGTCAGGATCACGTGATGGGGCGGTGAGGCATCGCCTGGGGCAAGGTCTGTAAGGTGTGTCAGCTTTTTGAGCCAATCAGCGTTGCTGATGTCATCCTTTTACTTGCACTTGTTTGGGGCGGCGGGGGGGGTGAACCCCGCCCTACCCATTTTCGCGGAGGATGGTGCCTGCGAGGTAGAGGGAGCCGCAGATCAGGACCCTGGCGGTGGGGTCCTGGGCGGCGATGGTCGACAGGGCCTCGGCCACCGAGGCGGCGGTGGTGGCGTGGATGCCTGCGGCCAGGGCAGCGTCGCGGGTCACCTCGGCCGGGAGGGTGTTTTTCTCGCCCGGGATCGTCACGGCTTGCAGGGTGATGGCGACGGTGGCGAGGGGTTGCATGTAGCCGCGCACATCCTTGGTGTTCAGCATGCCGCAGATCAGGTGCGTCGGGCGCTGCGGCATCCGGGCCAGGGTCGCGGCGATGGCCACGCCGCCTGCGGGGTTGTGGCCGCCGTCGAGCCACAGTTCGACATTGGGGGCGAGGGTGGTGAGGGGGCCCGTGCGCAGGCGCTGCATGCGGGCGGGCCAGTCTGCGCGGGTCACGGCGGCCTCGCAGGCGGCGGCGTCGAAACCCAGATGGCGCAGGGCGGCCACGGCGGCACCGGCGTTCTGGATCTGGTGAGGGCCGGGCAGGTTGGGGAGGGGCAGGTCTAGCAGGCCGGTTTCGTCCTGATAGACCATGCGGCCGTCTTCTTCGCCGATATGCCAGTGTTGGCCGAAGGCCAGAAGGGGGGCACCCATGCGGGCGGCCTGACGTTCGATAACCGCCATCCCTGCGTCGGTTTGGGGGCCGACCACCACGGGGACGCCGCGTTTGATGATGCCGGCCTTTTCAAAGGCAATCTC
>JBBQGU010000224.1:0-6693 GCA_038323315.1 Rhodobacterales bacterium
CACGGGTCAGTGTCGGCGGGACCGTCAATCAGAAGAGTGCAGCATTTGGAACGGACGCCCAAGGCCAGCATGGCCGCCTTGCCCTGAAACTCTTTCTTCAGGTCGACAAAACGGTCAAGCGCGGCCTCCAGCGGCGAGGCATCGCGCCCCAGTTCGTTGCCAAAGGCGCGGTAGGATTTTTCCTGCCGCAGCCAGTTCTGCGCACGGGCACCCACCAGTTTCATGCCGTGCTTTTCTCCGGCTTTCAGCAATTGCTCCCAAAGATAGCGCTGCATTTCGATCGGATGGTGCAATTCCCAGCCCAGTTCGCCGGTATAGGCCACGCGGATGGCGTTGACCGGGCACATGCCCAGTTCGATCCGGCGGGCCGACAGCCAAGGGAACCGCTTGTTCGACAGGGCGGTGGCTGGGTCGGCATCCCTGATCAACTCAGCCAGTATCATGCGGCTGTTCGGCCCGGCCAGCGCAAAGACGCCCCATTGCGCAGTTACGTCATGGATGTCGACAGGACCGAACGTTCCAGCCATATCCTCTGCCGATTTTCGCAGAAAATCAGCATCATAGGCGGTCCAGGCCCCCGCGCTGACCAGATAATAATCATTCTCGCCGTTGCGGACGATGGTGTATTCGGTGCGGGTCGTGCCCTGCGGGGTCAGGGCATAGGTCAGGTTGATGCGGCCAACCTTGGGCAAGGTGTTGCAAGTGAACCAATCCAGGAACGCCGTCGCCCCCGGCCCGCGCACGATGTGCTTGGTAAAGGCGGTGGCGTCGATCAGCCCTGCGGTTTCGCGGATCGCTTTCGCCTCTTTCACCGCATACTGCCACCAGCCGCCACGGCGGAAGCTGCGGGCCTTGTGGTCGAAATCCTCGGGCGCATCGACGGGGCCGTAATAGTTCGGGCGTTCCCAGCCGTTGACCTGACCGAATTGCGCGCCAAGCGCCTTTTGCCGGTCATAGACCGGGGCGGTGCGCAGGGGGCGGCAGGCTTCGCGTTCCTCGTCGGGGTGGTGCAGGATGAAGACGTGGTTGTAGCATTCCTCGTTCTTGCGCGCCGCATATTCGGTGGTGATCCACGACCCGTAACGCTTGGGATCAAGGCCGGCCATGTCGATCTCGGCCTCGCCCTCAGTCATCATCTGGGCAAGGTAATAGCCCGTGCCACCAGCGGCAGTGATGCCGAACGAAAAACCCTCGGCCAGCCACATGTTGCGCAGGCCCGGCGCGGGGCCGACCAGCGGGTTGCCGTCGGGCGTATAGCAGATCGGCCCGTTGAAATCGGCCTTCAGCCCTACAGTCTCGGACGAGGGCAGGCGGTGGATCATCGCCATGTATTCCGCCTCGATCCGCTCAAGATCCAGCGGGAACAGGTCGGCGCGGAAACTTTGCGGCACGTCATACAGGAACCGTGCCGGGGCGTTCATCTCATACGGCCCCAAAATCCAGCCGCCACGCTCCTCACGGACATACCACTTGGCGTCGGCGTCGCGCAGGACGGGGTGTTCGGGGTTGGTCTTGCGCCAGGCGACCAGCGCCGCATCAGGTTCGGTGACGATGTATTGGTGTTCAACCGGGATGGCGGGGATCTTGATGCCCAGCAGCTTGGCGGTGCGCTGGGCGTGGTTGCCGGTGGCAGTCACCACGTGTTCGGCATGGATCTCGAACCTGTCGTCGGATGGCACAAGGTTGCCGCCTTGTTCGACCATGCGGGTACAAGACACGATCCACTCGCTACCGGTCCAAAGATAGCCATCGACCTGCACCTTACGCTCAAAACTGGCACCGAACTGCCGCGCGCCCTTGGCCATGGCTTGGGTCACGTCTGCTGGGTTGATGTAGCCGTCCTGCGGGTGGTACAAAGCGCCCACAAGGTCCTCGGTCCGGACCAGTGGCCAACGGTCCTTGATCTCGTTCGGCGTCAGAAACTCGTGATGGACCCCGGCGGTTTCGGCGACCGAGGAGTACAGCATGTACTCATCCATCCGTGCCGCGTGCTGGGCCATGCGCAGGTTGCCGACGACCGCGAAACCCGCATTCAGCCCCGTTTCGGCCTCCAGCCCCTTATAAAAATCAACCGAGTATTTGTGGATATGCGTGGTGGCATAGCCCATGTTGAACAACGGCAGCAACCCCGCAGCGTGCCAGGTCGATCCGCTTGTCAACTCGTCCCGTTCCACCAGCATCGTGTCCCAACCCGCGCGGGCCAGATGATAGGCGATACCTGTGCCGACTGCGCCACCGCCGACGACCAGGGCTTTGACATGGGTTTTCATGGGGGCTGCTCTCCGACAGGGATTTTGGCCCATATGTGCCTGATCCGGGGTCACAGGGGCAAGGACAGCCGACGCTTGGGGGCGGAAAACGACATGGCCGCGCAAAAGCGACCGGGCAGCTTGTCAAACACCGTGCGGCTTGCCAATCAGGCAGGCTTCGGCCATGCAAGGTTTGGGTTCGGGGAGCATCATGCGCAAGGTTCTGATCACGGGCACGGCGGGCTTCATCGGCTTTCATTTGGCGCGGTTGTTGCTGGACGAAGGCTTTCGCGTGCAGGGCTTTGACGGCATGTCGGACTATTACGACGTCCGCCTGAAACAGCGGCGGCATCAGATCCTGCTGCAAAATCCGAACTTTACCACCCTAGAGGCGCGGCTGGAAGACCGCGAGGCCCTCGACCGCATGGCCGACGCCTTCCAACCCGAGGTCATCGTGCATCTGGCGGCCCAGGCCGGGGTCCGCTACTCGCTGGAGGCACCGCGCGACTATATCGACAGCAATGTCATCGGCACCTTCAACGTGATGGAGGTGGCGCGGCGGTTGCAGGTCGCCCATCTGCTGATGGCCTCCACCTCGTCCGTTTACGGCGCGAACGAGGCGATGCCGTTTTGCGAGACGGACAAGGCCGACAGCCAGCTGACCATCTATGCCGCGACCAAAAAGGCCACCGAAAGCATGAGCCACGCCTATGCCCACCTGTGGGGGATACCCACCACGATGTTCCGGTTTTTCACGGTCTACGGCCCTTGGGGGCGGCCGGACATGGCGCTGTACAAGTTTGTCGAGGCGATCCTGAAAGACCGCCCCATCGACATCTACAATCATGGGCAGATGTACCGCGATTTCACCTACGTCACCGATCTGGTGCGCGGCATCCGGTTGCTGATCGACGCCGTGCCGGTGATGGGCCAGCCGGTCGAGGGCGATTCGCTATCACCCGCCGCCCCGTGGCGCGTGGTGAACATCGGCAATTCCGAAAAGGTAAAGCTGCTGGATTTCGTCGATGCGATAGAGGACTGTCTGGGGCGGAAGGCGCAGCGCAACTACATGGACATGCAGATGGGCGATGTGCATGCGACCTGGGCCAATGCCGATCTGTTGCGGCGGTTGACGGGCTATGCGCCCCAGACGGCGGTCAAGGACGGAATTGCCGATTTCGTGTCGTGGTACCGGAATTACTACGGGGTCTAAATCTTGCGGAAATGCGCGCCATAGCCAACGCCCTTGATGCCCGAAGGGAACGGCCCCTCGTCAAGATAGCGTTGATGGCAGCGGGCAAGGGCGCGGGCGTCAAGCACGACGCCCAGTCCGGGGCCGGTTGGCAGCGGGACAAGACCGTTTTGGGGTTGTATCGGGCCGCCCTCGATCACGTCATCGGCGTACCAGCGCAGCAGGGTTTGGCTGGCGCCGCGGACAGCCTCGGTGGCGGCGCTGACGTGCAGATAGGCGGCGCTGGCGATGCCGGTTTCGCCGGAATGAAACCGAAAGCCCACGTTGAACGCGTCGGCGGCCTTGATGAAGGCCACGGTGGCCGCGATGCCGCCCAGTTCGTTCAGGTTGGTGACGATGGCGTCGGGCGCGCCGAGTTCGACGGCGCGGCGCAGATCGATGCGGTGACTGGAAAGGGCGATGTCTGTGTAAGGACGCAGGGCAGCCATTTCCTCGTAACTTTCACAAGGCTCCTCGAACCAGGTGATGCCGAACGGCGCGACGGCGCGCAGGGCCATGCGGGCGGCGGGCAGGGTATAGCCGCCATTCGCGTCTATGCGGATTTCGCGCAGACCTACGGCGGCGCGGATTTCGCGCAGCATCGCGATCTCGTCTGCCATGGCGACGGTGGCGACCTTGCCTTCAAAGATCGGCGAGTTGTGTTGGTCGGCCATTTGGGCGCAATAGCGGGCGACGTCGAGGGGGGTGGCCTCGCCTGCATCCAGACCCGGCAACCGAAAACTGAAATACTCGGTCAGCGGAATCTCTGTCCGAACCGCGCCGCCGAGCATCAGGGCAAGTGTCACGCCTTCGGTCTTGCCGCGCGCATCCCACATCGCCATCTCGATCCCGCCAAAGGCGCGGCGGGCGGCGGTGACATTGCCCCAGGGCGTATAGGCCATGCCGGGCAAAGCGAGGTTTTGCGCCAGCGTGATGGCACGCAGATCCAGACCGATCAGGCGGTCGGCCATGGCCATCACATCGGCGGCGCGGTTGCCGTCGGCGCATTCGCCAAGGCCCACAACACCGTCCTCGGTGGTCAGTTCGATGACGGTCTTGGTCAGCGAGGCAGTCGCACCATAGCTGAAGCGGTAGGGCGCGCGCAGGGGGATGTTGACCGGGGTTGCCTTGATCGCGCGGATTTTCATGCGGTCATATGGTCCTGCAACCTGGCCCGCATCGCGTCGGGCCAGGGGGCTGCGGCCATGCCCGACATCCAGCACAGCGTCAGGGCCACGGTCAGGCGGTGCTGGCCGTTGCAAGCAGCGGTGATCTCCAACACCAGCGACGACCGGCCAATCTTCTTGACCTCCAGCGTCACCTCCAGCACATCACCCAGCCACGAGGGGTTGCGAAAATCCACCTCGATCCGCACGGTCGGCACGCCAGCCTTCTCAGCCATCATGGTGGCAAAGGGCACGCCCACCACCTCGCGGAAGAAGTTTTCGCAGATGTGGTTCGTCATCTCGAAATAGCGGGGATAAAACACGATGCCCGCGGGGTCGCAATGGTTGAACTCGATGGCATAGGGGCGGCGGTAGAGCATGGGCGTTTCCTGATGTGGCCCCAGATGAGGCCGGGACAGATGACAGGGGGTTACAGCCCCGCGCAAGGGGTTTTTTGGCTTGAGCGGGGCGTGGCGGGGCGGTAGGCAGGGGCAAACAAGGGGGCTGCCATGTCGGGCGACAGTTATTTTCTGTATCATTCCATCGGTCAATATCCGGGCAAGGCCCGCGATATTGCGGGTGCCATGGCCGAGTTTGCCGTGACCTGGGGCGCGCCGGATGACGGGCAATGGGGCCAGGTTCTGGGGCAGCGTCAGCGGTTCATCGACCTGTGGCGCGGGATCTTGAATGCCGCGCCGGGATCGGTGACGACGTTCGAGAATGTGACGGCGGGGTTTCATGCCGTGCTGACCGCACTGCCGGGCGGGCATCTGCGCGGACGGACGGTGCTGGTCGGGGCGGATTGCTTTCCATCCAACCATTTCCTGTTGCAGGGCATGGCCGCCGCACATGGCTTCACCCTGAAAACCGTGCCCCTGCGGCAGGGTGCTGCCCATGTCGAGGATGAGGATTTCTTGGACCAGTGGGGGCCAGAGGTCGGGGTGGCGCTGCTGACCTGGGTATCCTCGACCACCTCGCACCGGATCAACCTGCGCCAGATGGTGGCGCATGGGCGGCGGTGCGGCACGCTGATCGGGGTGGATATCACCCAAGCTGCGGGGTTGCTGCCGTTTGATGTGGCGTCACCCGAGGTGGATTTTGCCGTCTCGACCAGCCTGAAATGGATGTGCGGCACGCCGGGGGCGGGGGTATTGTACCTGTCGCCCCGACTGATCCCGCATTGCCGTCCGGAACTGTGCGGTTGGTTCAGTCAGGACAATCCGTTCAACTGGGATATCACGCGGTTCGCCTTTGCGCCCGATATCCGGCGGTTCGACAATGGCACGCCCTCGGTGATGGCGGCGCTGGCCTCGTTGCCCGCGATGGAATGGCATGCGCAGCAGGACATGGCGGCGCTTTTGGCGCACAACCGGGCGCTGACGTTGCAACTGATCGCGGCGGCCGACCGGCTGAACCTGACGCTGGTCACGCCGCGCGACCCGGACAAGCGCGGCGGCTCGGTGATGCTGGCCCTGCCCGCACGGATCGTCGCGGCCGGGGTGGTGGGGGCGTTGCGCGCCATGGGGATTGCGGCGGATGCACGCGGCCAGACCCTGCGCCTGTCGCCGGGTGTGATGACGACCGAGGCCGGGGTGGACCGGTTGGTGACAGCCTTGGCCAGCTTGCTGCGTTAGCGGGCTGGCCCTGACAGGACACCAGGGTTGCGGAGCGAAACACGGTCGGCGGACAGTGCATCTTTCCCCTGGCGGCCATGCCGACCGCGCCCTGTGTTCTTGGCCTCACCACCGTCGACACCCACACCCTGACGCCGGCTCGGTCGTGAACCAGTTGACTGGCAATGCAGAAAACGACGTTTGCGTGTTCGGACCTGTCCGCATTCGATCCCCTGCGGTCACAGCCCGGCAATCAGGCGTTCACCTTCGTGGCTGACAGCCCGATCACGGGCGGCGCAACTGCTGCCCGGCCCTGCCGGTAAAAGTCGGCGTACAGACCTGCGTCAAAAGGCATTCCTGTCTTGTGAAGCCGCCCCCTTGTGCAAGCCCGCACATTCCTTGAAAACAGGGGACCACGCAAAGTGCCCCCCCCC
>JBBQGU010000225.1:0-6668 GCA_038323315.1 Rhodobacterales bacterium
GACGAACTGACCGAAAAAGTGATCGAAGCGGCCAATGCCGGCATCGACCTTGTCCTGACCAGCACCAGCTATGCCCTGAACGCGAACATCGAAAACCTGACGGCCAACACCATCAACGGTGTGAGACTGACCGGCAACACCCTGAACAACGTGCTGACCGGCAGCATCGGCAACGACCTGCTTTTGGGCAGCGGCGGGAATGACTCGCTGATCGGCGGCGCTGGCGTAGACACATTAAATGGCGAAACCGGCGCAGATGTCATGGTGGGCGGGGCGGAAAACGACGCATATCTGGTCGACGACGTGCTGGATCTGACGGTGGAACTGTTGGGCGAAGGCACCGATCTGGTCACCAGCACGGTCAACTGGACCCTGATGGACAACACCGAGAACCTGACGCTTGGCGGCATCACGGGCCTGAGCGGTATCGGCAACGGCCTGGGCAATGTGATCACCGGCAATGCAGGGGCCAATGCGCTGAACGGGTTGGGCGGCGCGGATGACCTGCGTGGTGGCGGCGGAAATGACAGCCTGAACGGTGGCGAAGGCGCCGACATCATGAGCGGCGGTCTTGGCGACGACCTGTTTGTCCTCAACTCTGCCCTCGATACCATCGTCGAACTGGCGGACGAGGGCACCGATCAGGTCAAGACCTCGATCACCTACACCTTGCTGGACAACTTCGAAAACCTCAGCCTCAGCGGCACCGACGATCTGGGCGGCACCGGCAACACCGTGGCCAATATCCTGAAAGGCAATTCCGGCGCGAACCTGCTGAACGGTCTGGGCGGCAATGACACGATCATCGCCGGTGACGGCGCGGATACCATGGATGGCGGCACGGGGGCAGATTCCATGGCTGGCGGCGCCGGGGCGGATACCTATCTGGTGGACGATGCCGGTGATCTGGTCATCGAAACCTCGGCCAGACAAATCGACACCGTCCTGTCGGCGGTGACCTTCACGCTGGGGGCCAATGTCGAAAACTTGACGCTGCAAGGCATCAATATCGACGGCACCGGCAACTCCTCGGCCAACACCCTTATCGGCTCCGGCGGCATCAACGTGCTGATGGGTCTGGGTGGCAATGACACGCTGCAAGGTCTGGACGGCAATGACAGGCTGGATGGCGGCACCGGCAATGACGACATGTTCGGCGGCAACGGCAATGACACCTACGTCGTCAACGCCCTGCGCGATAACGTGTCCGAAGCTGGCACCACCGGCCGTGATACCGTCGAAAGCTCGGTCAACTACACCTTGCGCAACAATCTGGAAGATCTGACCCTGACCGGCGGCAACAGTATCAACGCAACCGGCAATGCCGCGAACAACACGATCATCGGCAATACCGGCGTCAACAAGATCCAGGGCCTGACCGGCGATGACATCCTGACCGGCGGTGCCGGGGCGGACCGCTTCATCTTCAACAGCACCGATGTGGGCCTGGACACCATCACCGATTTCAACGGACTGGTGTCGGGCACTGTCGAAGGCGATACGCTGGTCTTTGCCACATCGCTGCTGCTGGGCAGCTTTGTCTATGTCGGTGCGGGCGATTTCTCGGGCGGGTCCGACAACAGCGAGGCGCGCATTCAGGATGGCAGCGTGATCATCGACCTTGATGGTGACGAGGTTGGCGATATCAGCATCCAGTTGACCGGGTTGGTCGATGAAACCCAACTGTCTGCGTTGAACTTCCTTTTCCTCTGACCCGCCACGCCATTTGATCACGGGCCGCAGCCAGTCTGCGGCCCGTTTCCGCATACCCAGCCAGACGCAACTGGACAGGTCCGTTCAGGCCTGTACTGTGGGTCAGTACGGGGCAGGCACGCGCCCTTCGGTTGTTTGCCTGCCCCGACATTCGGATGATCAATCACGAGGAGGTTGCATGGATCGTCGTTCATTCCTGACCAAGGCCACAGTTGGTGGTGTCGGTGCCGCAGGGGCCGCAATACTGGCCGCCCCGGCCATCGCCCAATCCAGCCCCAAAGTGACGTGGCGCATGACCTCGTCCTTCCCCAAATCGCTCGACACGATCTATGGCGGGGCCGAAGCCCTGGCCAAGATGGTGTCCGAGGCGACCGACGGCAATTTCCAGATCCAGGTCTTTGCCGCCGGTGAAATCGTTCCCGGTGGCGCACCCGCCGCCGATGCCGTCAGCGCGGGCACGGTCGAGGCGTGCCACACCGTCGGCTACTACAACTTCGGCCAGGACCCGACCTTTGCGCTTGCCGCAGCCGTGCCCTTCTCGCTGTCGGCGCGCGGGATCAATGCGTGGCACTACCACGGCGGCGGCATCGACCTGTATAACGAGTTCATGGCCACCAAAAACATCTACGCCCTGCCCGGCGGCAATACGGGCGTGCAGATGGGCGGCTGGTTCCGCAAGGAAATCAACACCCTCGCCGATCTTCAAGGCCTGAAATTCCGCGTCGGCGGCTTTGCCGGCAAGGTGCTGGCCAAACTCGGCGTCGTGCCGCAGCAGATCCCGGGCGGCGACATCTATCCCGCGCTGGAAAAAGGCACGATCGACGCCGCCGAATGGGTCGGCCCCTATGACGACGAGAAACTCGGCTTCTTCAAGGTGGCACCCTATTACTACTATCCCGGCTGGTGGGAGGGTGGACCGACCGTCCACTTCTTCTTCAACAAGGCCCAGTATGAATCGCTCAGCCCGGCCTATCAATCCCTGCTGCGCACCGCATGCCATGCGGCCGATTCCGACATGCTGCAGAAATACGACTACAAGAACCCCACCGCCATCAAGTCTCTGGTCGGTCAGGGCGTGCAACTGCGCCCCTTCAGCCCGGAAATTTTGCAAGCCTGCTTCACTGCCGCTAACGAAGTCTATGCCGAAACCGAGGCCACGAACGCGCCGTTCAAAAAGATCTGGACCTCGATCAAGGCATTCCGCAACGACTACTACCAATGGACCCAGGTGGCAGAGTACAACTACGACACCTTCATGATGATCCAGCAGCGCGACGGCAAACTGCTTTAACCCAATCACCGCATGCCCCGGCCATCCGGTCGGGGCGTGCCTCGACGCAGCCCACGAAACCCCTGTTCGTCCAAAGGAGTCAGCGCCCCAATCTGCGCCCGGCAACCAAACGGCATCCAGATTGAAATTTCGCAGAAATTTCGCCTGCTCCTCCCGCGTCCGACGCGATTGGCCGCCTTGTCAAGGCGCAGGCTTGACCACGCCAAAACTTGGTGGGCTCGACAGCAGGTCGGTGCCAGGAGGCGCAGGCGCCACCGGCATGCCTGTGTCACCGCCACCCAAGCCTCCTCCGCCCAATCCCGGCCCCAAACCACCCAGACCGCCCAAGCCTCCAAGTCCGCCGCCCAGCCCCGAATTCGGCGTGCTGAAGATCACATGCGAAGTATCCACCACTGGCCCCTTGTACCGCATGACCATCTGCGGAAATCCGATGACCAACCCGATCATCACGACCTGAATGATCACGAACGGCACCGCCCCCCAATAGATCTGCCCGGTCCGGACCGGTTCCATCGTCTTGCCCGTCACCTTGTCGACATAAGGTACCTTGGGCGCCACCGATCGCAGATAAAACAGCGAGAATCCGAACGGCGGATGCATGAAACTGGTCTGCATATTGACCCCCAGAATGATGCCGAACCAGATCAGATCAATCCCCAACCGCTCGGCCGCCGGGGCCAGCAACGGCACGATGATAAACGCCAGCTCAAAGAAATCGAGGAAGAACGCCAGCAGGAACACCAGCACCGACACCGCGATCAGGAATCCCGTCTGCCCCCCCGGCAACGACACCAGCAGATGCTCGACCCAGATATGCCCGTTGACGCCATAAAAGCTCAGCGAAAACACCCGCGCGCCGATCAGAATGAACATCACAAAGGCGGATAGGCGCGTGGTCGAGGCGAGCGCCTGCTTCACCACAACCATATTCAGCCGCCCCTTGGTCGCGGCCAGGAACAACGCCCCCACCGCCCCCATCGCCCCGCCCTCGGTCGGCGTGGCAATCCCCAGAAAGATCGTCCCCAACACCAGGAATATCAACGCAAGCGGCGGAATCAAAACGATAATCACCTGGCTGGTCAACCGCGACATGAACCCCAGCCCCAGACCCCGATCCACCAGCGCCGCCAGATACAGCACCAGAACCGCCGCCGCCCCACCCAGAATATCCGCAGATTCGCCGTGCACCGGGTACAGGTATACCGTCAACCCATAGGCCAACCCCGCCCCCACCAGCACCGCAACCAGCAACGAGGTCACCCCATGCCCCAGCGTCCGCGCCTCCTTTGGCAGCGCCGGCGCCCAGTCCGGCCGCAACAACGTCACCAGCATCACATAACCCATATACAGACCCGTCAGCACCAATCCCGGCACCAGCGCACCCTTGTACATGTCGCCGACCGACCGCCCCAACTGATCCGCCAGAATGATCAGCACCAGCGACGGCGGAATGATCTGCGCCAACGTCCCCGAGGCCGCAATCACCCCCGACGCCAGCCGCCGGTCATAGCCATAGCGCAGCATGATCGGCAGTGAAATCAACCCCATCGCAATGACCGAGGCCGCCACGACCCCCGTCGTCGCCGCCAGCAGCGCGCCGACAATGATCACCGCATAGGCCAACCCGCCGCGAATGGGACCGAACAACTGCCCCACCGTCTCCAGCAGATCCTCGGCCATGCCCGACCGTTCCAGGACCAGCCCCATGAAGGTAAAGAACGGAATGGCCAGCAGCGTATCATTCTGCATCACCCCCCAGAACCGCTCGGGCAGCGCATATAACAGCGGCCAGTCCAGCGAAATCGACCCGCCCGACATCGGCGCCAGCCAGACCCCGATCACAAAGAACACCAACCCGTTCGCGGCCAGCGAGAATGCCACCGGATACCCGATCAGCAAGAACACGACCAGCGACGCGAACATGATCGGCGCCATGTTCTGCGCGATGAACTCCAGGATCATGATTGCTCCCCGGCAATTTTCCGGGCCAGGGCAGCCCCCTCCAGTTCGGCGCTTTCATGGGCCGACAGGAACGGCGTCGGATCGACCATCGCCCCCGTCATCACCGCAATCTTCTTGATGATCTCGGACACGCCCTGCAACGTCAGAAGCGCAAAGCCGAACAAAAGCAAGCCCTTGGCGGGCCACAGGATCAGGCCGCCCGAATTGTTCGACATCTCGCCCGACCGTAGCGACTGCAGGACATAGGGCGCGAAATAGACGTCCATCAGGATCAGGAACGGCATCAGAAAGAACAGATGCCCCAGCAGATCGATCCAATGCTGCGTCCGCCGCGACAGCGCGCCATAGATTATGTCGATCCGGATATGCTCGTTCTGCTGCAAGGTATAGGCCGCAGCCCCCAGAAAGGCAGCGCCATACAAATACCACTGCCCCTCCAGAAACGCGTTGGACGAGGTGTTGAAAACCTTGCGCACCACCGCATTGCCCGCACTCAGCAGCACCGCCGCCAGAATGCACCAGCCGACTGCCTTGCCGATCACCTCGGTCAGGCGGTCAATCGCCCGCGCCAAGCCCAACAGATAGCTCATTCCAACCCTCCACCGCCGAAGTCACACCATGGGCGATGGCAAGGGCTGCGGTCAATCAGTTTGGCACAGGTTGACGGCAGGCTCCCCTGCCCTGAGGCATCAATCCGTCATTCCGCGATGGCCCGAAGATCACGCCGCAACCCGCGCCCATTGCAAAGTCCCGGCGACCGCACTGTTTGCGGCCCGCGGCGTGAAACACGGCAACGGGGAAATGCCTTTCGCGTCACCCGCAGCCTTGCCGCGCCGCACTGGGCGAAAATGGCAAGGCGTCAGGCTCGTGCAAATCCCGCCGCTGCACATCTGCGGACATTCAGGCCAAGGCGACCGCAGTGGGCGTATCCAAACCGTCTATGTTATCTCGAAGAATTTTGCCCGCTTTATCCCATGTGCCGATGGCCCGGCACTTTCATCAGCCCGCGCAATACGCCATCCCCTCGCGCCGCAGGCACCGGCTGAGGGCTGGGCAACCCTTGCAAACCCTTCAACGGCCGCGTCAGCGTCGCCCCCAACCCGCCCCGTGTCGGCGCATAGACCTGCTTGCTGGCCTCGACCATCAACACCCCACCCGCGAGCCATGGCGCCCTGCGCCCCAGCCACTCCCAAAAGGCCGAGGTGCGCAGCCAGAACCGCCCCTGCGACGGCGGCGCAAACAATGCGGTCCGGGCCTGCTCGGGCGAGAAGCCATGTGCCTTCAACTCTGCCTCCAACTGGCCGTTGGAATAGGGCCTGCCATGGCCAAACGGCGTGCCATCGCGCCGCGACCACAACCCGATCCGATTCGGCACGATGAACAACACACGCCCCCCCGGCCCCAGCACGCGGTAGCACTCCTCCAGCACCGCCGCCGCATTGTCCGAGGTTTCAAGCCCGTGCATCACAACCAGCCGGTCGACAAAGCCCGTGGCCAAAGGCCAGCTGGTATCGTCACACAAGGCGCAGACATTCGGCTCGCCCGCAGGCCAGTGCATGACCCCCTGCGGCCCCGGCATCAGCCCGATCACCCGCCGCGACCGCTCCAGATAGGGGCGCAGCAGCGGCACCGCAAAGCCAAAGCCGACCACGGTCTGCCCGGTCATCGGCGGCCACATGGCAACGATCTGATCCCGGATAGC
>JBBQGU010000226.1:0-6662 GCA_038323315.1 Rhodobacterales bacterium
GTCCAGTTGCGCGATACAAGAGGCGTATCAGCCGTTTTCATGGCCATCTGGCGACACAGATCTGCACGTTCGCCAAGGGCACGCATCGCGGTTTCAAGCGATCGTTCAAGTGTCAGGAACTGTGCGGCCAACATCACTTCGGCAGTATAGACGTGGCCGATGTGACACCGGTACTGGCTTAACGTCCCCAACATGGTTTCCCGCAACGCGCCTCCGCAATCAGGACAGGTCATTGCTACCGGGGAATTTTTCGTAAATTCTGCCGCCAAATCGCTAGCCTTCTTGACCAGCACGTTCTGATGCGGCGTGGCCCTGCGCGGTTTGGCTTGCGCCAGTCTTTCCAGCAATGCCGGCATGTCAGCCACCGGCAGGCAGTGGTCGATCCTGACATGGTCCAGCGCACTTTGCGGCATGCTGGGGTTGATGCAATCCGCAGGGGACTGGACGACCGTCAACCCACCGCATTGTTTGATCTCGTACAACCCAGCGGTGCCGTCATTCAATCCGCCAGTCAGCACCACGCCCACCACCTCCGGCCCATAGGCCTCGGCGGCGCTGCGAAACAGCGGATCGATTGCTGGTCGCACCCAGTTTTCACGCGGTCCCTTCGTCAGACCGATCCGGCGACCTGTCACAATCATGTGGTGATCTGGCGGGGCAACATAGACATGGCCCGGCAGCAAGGGGTCGCCGTGGGTCGGGTGGCATGCGGGTAGTTTTATGCTCCGCTCCAGCAACCAAGGCAGGTTGCTCTTGTGCGCTCCGATGTGAAGCACGATCAGAATGGCTGAGGGGAATGTTGCCGGCAGTTCTTTCAACAGTTTTGGCAATGCGGTAACACCGCCTTCTGATGTACCGATCACGACAATGCGGTCTGCGTTCTTCACAAAACCGACACCCGGTTTGATATGATCTGCTTCAAGGTCCGCGCGGGCAGAACATCACTCATTTGTCGCCTCCTGTTGCCTGCCGCACGACGGATGCCGACTGACATATGAAAACGCGCGGGGAGCAGAAACGTTCCGCTTATGGCGCTCAGGCGGAATGGTCATGTCGTCCCGAGGATTGTTACGGCCGCACAGCAGCATGCCAATCAGAAACCTGACCAAAGGCCGGGCATGGCTGCGATTTCCAGCAAATTGCCGTCGGGGTCCCGGAAATAGAGGCTGTGGCCACCCCTTTTCCAGTCGGACGTGCCTTCGATTTCGATGCCAGCCGCCTTCAGATGCGTACGCCACAGCGGCAGTGCGTCATGGGTTGCCGCGAATGCCATGTGCAACTGACCCGATCCGTCATGCGGCGGGATCAGCCCGCCGCCGGTTTGCACAGGTTCGACTGTACCGCCGCGCATGAACAGCAAGAGGACACTGCGATCGTTCACGTTATATGCGCGCAGGCGGTCATCGCTGTGCAACGGTGACAGGCCCATCGTGTGCTCGTAGAACGCCGCAGCCCGGTCCAGATCATCGACATAAAGCGCAGTTTCCAGCACCGAAAGCAGGGGCGGTGCCAGATTACTCATCGCCATTCTCGTACAGGTGCAAGACAGAGCTTTCCTCGATACCGCCGGCAAACACGAACTCGCCGTTCTGGAAATCTTCGATCCGCAGATGCGGAAAGGCGAAGTATTTTGGCGGTACCTTCGCTTGGGTCGCGGCAAAGATGATCCTGCTGATCCCGGCAAACCGTATCGCCGACAAGCACATTTCGCAGGGTTGCAAGGTCGAAATGATGGTACAATCCGACAGGTCGGTGTCTTTCAACGCGGCTGCCGCGCGTGTGATCGCGACCATCTCGGCGTGCTGGGTAGGGTCGGATTGGAGATGGACCTCGTTTTCGCCAACGGCGATGATCTGATCCCCCCGCATGACGGTTGCGGCGATACCAGACTTGCCGCTTTGATTGCTGGCTTTCAGCGCCCTGTCTATGGCCTCGCGCATTGCGGCGCGCTCGGGTTTGGTGGGAACGATGTGGGCATTGGTCGGGGCGGCTGGTTCAGGCATCAAATCCTCGCATGAATTTACTTCGGCATCGACGTCAGTCTGGTTTGGCCCCGCGTCGGTGCATTTCGGCGAGAATGGGTTGCGGTACGATGCCGGCAAAAATCGCAATCAGTTTGTTCATCACCCCCGGCACGACGCCCTTATCGCCAGCCATCATCGCGTCGTAACCTGCGCGTGCAGTCTTTGTCACGTCGTCCAGATCATCGCTTTTGGCGATCGGGCTGTCGGCAAGCAGGTTTTCGGGCCGGGTAAAGATCGGTGTGTCCGTCGGGCCGGGCATGAGGCAGGTCAGCGTGACCGGGCCGTCCTTCCACTCGTCCTGAACGGCGTAGCAGAGGCTGTCGAGATAGGCCTTGGTCGCGTTGTAGACGGCATCGTAAGGCCCGGCGACGAACCCGCCAATCGACCCCGTCACCAGAATCCGGCCCTGACCCTGCGCCTGCATCCGCAGTCCGACGCGGTGCAACAGCGTGGTTGTCTGCACCATGTTCAGCAAGATCAGGCGGCGGATCGCATCCCACTCCTGCTCATGAAAGGCGGTGCCCAAAGCGCGCCCGGCATTGGCGCAAAAGACGTCGATGTGCCGGTCGCCAACGGATGCCCAGAAGGCATCGGTGCCGTCGCGCGTTGCAAGATCGACTTGCATCGTTTGCACGGTGCCGCCCAGACGGCGCAGTTTCTTGGCCGCATCTTCGATTTCAGGTTCGTCGGCGCAGATCAGCAGGTCGTAATGATCCTCGACGGCAAAGCGCGCGAGCTCATAGCCAATACCCGACGACGCCCCGGTTATGACAGCCAATTTTTGATCAGACATTGTCAACACTCCCATCCGGTTTAGCCATCTTGCGGTGCATTGCGGCCAACACGCTGTCTGGGATCAACCCGGATACCAAAGACTGCACCTTGTTCATGAAACCGGTCGTCACACCCGAGGCGCCGTCCAGCATGGCGGCGTAGCCTTCCCTTGCCACCATGGCAGGATCGTCCTTGTCCGGGTCTTTGCCCACGGGCGTGTCCAGCATCTTGGCCCGGTCAAAGAACATCGTGTCGGTTGCCCCCGGCATCAGGCACGTCACGGTGATGTCGGTGTCGTTGACTTCGTTGCGGATCGCGAGGCTGAGGAGATCGACATAGGCTTTGGTCGCATTGTAGACCGCGTGATAGCTGCCCGGAATCCAGCCCGCGACGGATCCGGTGATAAGGATGCGCCCCCTGCCCTGTGCGCGCATCATGCGGACGGTGCGGTGCAACAGATCGGTGGTGCCGATGACGTTGACACGCAGCACCTCGTCAAAGTCTGCTTCGGACTGGTTCAGGAAGGCATCCCCCTGCCCCCGCCCTGCGTTTGCCATCATGTAATCCACCTGCCGTCCGCCGATGGCAGCAAACAAGGCTTCGACCCCTTCGGGCGTGCCGAGATCGGCTTGAACAGCCTCGGCCGTCGCACCGGCGGCTGCGAGTTCTTCGCAGACCTGGTGTATGTCATCCTCATCCGCGCAAATCACAACCATGCACCCGTCGGCCACGGCACAGCGCGCCAGTTCCAGCCCGATCCCGCTGGATGCGCCGGTAATCACAGCGAGTTTGGCCCCGGTCATGCCCGCACCTCGGTGCCGGGTTTCAAGACAACCTTGGTCCATTCGTTCTGGTTATAGCGAAAGTTTTGATAACCGCGCACCGCATCTTCCAGGGGCAGTCGGTGCGAAATCAGGAAGGTCGTGTCGATCTGACCTTCGCCAATGCGGTGCAGGAGTTCGCCAAGATATTTCTGCACATGGGTCTGGCCGGTGCGGATTTGCAGGCCCTTTTCCATCAAGGCCCCCAATGGAAACTTGTCCAGATACCCGCCATAGACACCGGGGATAGACACACGGCCGCCCTTGCGGACTGCGAGGATCGCCTGGCGAAGGGCGTGCGCGCTATCCGCACCGATACCCACCATTTGCTTGATATTATCCATGATCGCATCGGGTGCCCAACCGTGGCTTTCCATGCCGACGGCGTCGATGACGGCATCGGGACCGAACCCCCCAGACATTTCCATCAAGGCTTCGCGTACACGGGTCTGGGTGAAATCGATGACTTCAGCCCCTAGCCCTTTGGCCAAGGCCAGACGGCCGGGGTATTCGTCGATCGCGATGACCTTGCCCGCACCTTGCAAAAGTGCAGACTGGATAGCGAACAGGCCCACGGGTCCGCAGCCCCAGACGGCCACGGTGTCGCCCGGCTCGATATCCGCATTCTTGGCAGCCATCCATCCGGTCGGCAGAATGTCCGACAGAAACAGCACCTGATCATCGTCAAGCCCATCAGGCACAACGATTGGCCCCACGTCGGAAAACGGGACACGGACGTATTCTGCCTGACCGCCCGGATAGCCGCCCGTCAGGTGCGAATAACCGAACAGGCCGGTCATCGCATGACCATAAAGCGGTTCTGACAAGTCCTGCTTTTCTGCCGGGTTTGAATTGTCGCAGGCTGAAAACTGCTGGCGTTCGCAGAAGAAGCATTTGCCACATGAAATGACGAAGGGCACCACGACGCGCTGACCCTTTTTCAACGTGCTGCCCGGGCCCACTTCGACGACGCGACCCATGAATTCATGGCCCAACACATCGCCCGGCATCATTCCGGGAATGACACCATCGAACAGATGCAGGTCCGAACCGCAGATTGCAGTCGACGTGACCTCGATGATCGCATCCCGCGGGTTCATGATTTCTGGGTCGGGAACTGTGTCCATACGGACGTCATGCTTGCCGTGCCAAGTCAGTGCGCGCATCGCAGGAGCCTCCTATTCTTGTGTCTTGTGATTTTTGTTGGTGGCAATCTCACCCGTTTCCATCAGCATCTTGAAGCGGCGCAGCTCGCGCCGGCCTTGAATAAGCGGGTCGGTCTGGAAGAGTTTGCCGATCAGAACGCCAATCTCACCCAACGGCGGGACATAGGACAATTCCGCCTCCAGCTCGGTGCCGCGACCGGCAGGTGCGTCCTTGAAGGTGATCTTGCCGGCGCCCTTCAGTTCGGAAGTCTCGGTCGAGGCCCAAGCAAGGACTTCGTTTTCGACATTGGCCGTGATCCGGGTTTCCATCTGAACCGACCGCCCCATCGGCGCCGCAACTTTCCATGTCGCGATGTCGCCGTCGACGCCAACGCTTTCAATACTTTGCATGAACTTGGGCAGATTCGAAAAATCTGACCAGAAGGTAAACAACTCGGCGCGCGGACGGTTGATCGTGATGGTTCTTCCGACCACGGCAGCATCGCCCGCCGGTTTGGTTCTGCCAGTCCGGGTCGGGGCATCATCCTCGGGTCGGAAACTGACACTATTATTGGGCTTTCTCGTTGCAACCACATAGCCGATTGCGACTGCGCCCAAGCCCAATCCCAAGACAAGCAACGCTTTTGAATAATCCGGCCGGTTACGGTAGCCTTGGGCATATCGCATGGAAACCTCCGCCACAATTGATGCGCCACTGCCAACGTTGTGGATCGCGATGGGTTCCAAAGCCCGACGCAGGTGCAGCCAAGATTTGTATTTGACCTGCCGACCTATGTAACCAAACGATGTGATCCCTGGCCTTCACCACGATCACATCTTTGTTGATCTGGCTCTGGATCGCGGCCGCTGCGCCGCATTCAGGGCCGAACCCGAATCTTTCCACCCGGTCATGTGGAAGACAGGGTCAACCAAAGGCTGCGTGCCATCAGCCGGCCCGCGCGCCTGCAAACCTGAGAAATCTTGCCGAGAGGTGGAACAACTGCAGGGTTTACGAGTTGGTATCTTTACGCAAATCAGCTTTGGATTGCCTGTGACCGCAGCGATCGGGAAATTGGGTCTGCAATCCAAACTGATTGGAAATTTCAACTTTGGGTTGCAAATGGCACCTTGCCTACCCCGCTGACAACGTGCAGGACTATTCGACAAGGCCCAAAACATCGGAGAAAGAGGTTCTACAATGCGGAAACCGCTGGCATCAGATGAGCCTGCCCAAGATCGGCTTGTAACATTGGTGAAGGGTCTGGACGTCATTCTGGGCGGCGGCCTTGTGCGCGGGACCGCTTACGTCGTTCAGGGTCCGCCGGGGTCTGGCAAGACGACACTTGCCAATCAGATCGCCTTTAATCTTGCCCGCAGCGGCGAGAAATCGATTTACCTCTCATTGCTTGCCGAGTCGCACGACCGGATGCTAAACCACATGAGCCAAATGGTTTTTTTTGATAGAACGGCTGTACCTGACGAAATCACGTATATCAGCGGTTTTGCGACATTGATTGTCGAGAAATTTCCGGGTTTGATCCGGCTGATCCACCAGGAAGTGCGTCGCCACAATGCAAGCTTTCTTGTACTGGACGGCCTGTTTGTCGCGCAAGATGCGGCGTCGGATCGACAGGAGTTTCGGGTTTTTGTGCATGAATTGCAGGGTATGGCGGCGGCTTTGCGTTGCACATTTCTGGTTCTTACAAATCAAAATGCGTCGACCTCGCCCGAGCACACGATGGTGGATGGGTGGATCGAGTTGCTTGACGAGATGCGGGGCGTCCGATCGACGCGCACCATCATTGTCAAGAAGCAACGCGGCGCCGAGCACTTGCGAGGCCGCCACAATTTCAAAATTACAAACCAGGGCATTGCGATATTCCCACGGCTCGAAGCCG
>JBBQGU010000227.1:0-6645 GCA_038323315.1 Rhodobacterales bacterium
TAAGTTATCCGAGCGATTTTGTCAACAATCGCTCTCGCAAGCAGGCAGGAAACATGCCCGAAGTCATATTTGCAGGCCCCGAGGGCCGTCTCGAAGGCCGCTATCATCCGCAAAAGGACCGCGATGCGCCAATCGCCATCGTGCTGCATCCGCATCCGAACTACGGCGGCACGATGAACAACAAGGTTGTTTACAACCTGCATTACGCCTTTTACAACCTTGGCTTTACCGTCATGCGCTTCAACTTCCGCGGCGTGGGTCGGTCGCAGGGCGAATACGACCTTGGCATTGGCGAACTGTCGGATGCCGCCTCCGCCCTTGATTATCTGCAATCGATGAACCAGAACGCCAAGCATTGCTGGGTCGCCGGTTTCTCTTTCGGCGCATGGATCGGCATGCAACTGCTGATGCGCCGCCCCGAGATCACCGGTTTCATCTCGGTCGCCCCGCCCGCCAACCTGTACGACTTCTCCTTCCTTGCCCCCTGCCCCGCCTCGGGCCTGATCATCAACGGCACGGCAGACAAAGTTGCCCCGCCCAAGGAAACCACTGCCCTCGTCAACAAACTGCACGAGCAAAAGGGCATCACCATCACCCACACCCAGATCGAAGGGGCCGACCACTTCTTCAAGGATGATGAGATGCATATGAAACCGATGATCGACACGGTTTCGACTTATGTCAAACGCCGCCTGTCCGAACAGACCCGCTGACCCATGGGCATCCTGCAAGATCTGACGGAGGCTCTGGCCCGCGACACCATCAAGGCGATGGACGAGTTGGGTGACGACAGACTCCACGACCGTATCTCCAAAGTCCTGCTCGACATGTCCCCCACCACGCAAGAGGCTTATATAACCGCCATGCGAGCCCTCCTCGCCGAACGCAAAGGCCGGGCATTCCTGGAACAGACGCTGAAAGCCAAACGCGAGGGCAAAGCCGCCCCTGCGGCTCCGCGCAGCGCCGATGGCGGGCATTGACCGCGCCAAACGCTCGACTTGAGGCCCAGTTCGCTTTCCTGAACGAGGCGGACCGCCTGAAATCCGTCCTGCGCGCCACCACCCTTGTCGATGGCTCGCGCCGCGAAAACTCTGGCGAACACTCGTGGCACCTCACGCTTTACGCCATGACCCTCGCCGACCAATCCGCCCCCGGCGTCGACATCGCCCGCGTGATAAAAATGCTGATCCTGCACGATCTCGTCGAAATCGACGTCGGCGACGTGCCGATTCATTCTGCCCAAGGCAAAGCCCACGCCTCGGCCGAAACCCAAGCCGCCGAACAGGCCGCAGCCACCCGCCTGTTCGGCCTCCTGCCCCCCGACCTCGCCCAAAGCTTCCGCGCGCTCTGGGAAGAGTTCGAGGCCGCTGAAACCCCCGACGCTCTTTTCGCCAAATCCCTCGACCGGGTTCAGCCCGTGATGGCCAACCTCATGTCCGGCGGCGGCACCTGGACGCGATACAATGTCACCTCCGACCAGCTTGACAGCCGCGTCGGTGCCAAGATCGCCAAGGGCGCGCCCGCACTCTGGACCTTCATCCGCGCCAAAACCCGCCGTTTCTTTGGCAACTAACCACATCAGTCTGCGACAAATAGAGTATACCATCGCATACCGTCTTTCCAAAGATCGGTTTTTTCCGTACAAACCCCGATGAATCCAATCGAAAAAAGGGCCGGACATGACCAAAATCAAGGTGGCGAACCCCGTCGTCGAGCTTGACGGCGATGAAATGACCCGGATCATCTGGGATTTTATCAAGCAAAAGCTGATTCTGCCCTATCTCGACATTGATCTGAAATACTACGACCTGTCGATTCAGGTTCGCGATGAAACCAACGACCAGATCACGATCGACGCAGCGAACGCCATCAAACACTACGGCGTCGGAGTCAAATGCGCGACCATCACGCCGGACGAACAGCGTGTCGAGGAATTCGCCCTCAAAAAGATGTGGAAATCTCCCAATGGCACGATCCGCAACATCCTCGGCGGTGTGATCTTCCGTCAGCCGATCATCTGCCAGAACGTGCCCCGCCTTGTGCCGGGCTGGACCAAACCCATCGTCGTCGGCCGCCACGCCTTTGGCGACCAATATCGCGCGACCGATTTCCATTTCCCGGGGCCCGGTAAACTGACCATGAAATTTGTGGGTGACGACGGCAGAGTGATCGAAAAGGATGTCTATTCCGCGCCCTCCGCCGGCGTTTATATGGGCATGTACAACCTTGATGACTCTATCATCGACTTCGCCCGCGCCTCGTTGAACTACGGCTTGAACCTCGGCTGGCCAGTCTATCTCTCGACCAAAAACACCATCCTCAAGGCCTATGACGGCCGCTTCAAAGACCTGTTCCAGCAGATATTCGACACCGAATTCGCCGCCCAATTCAAAGCCAAAGGCATCACCTACGAACACCGCCTGATCGACGACATGGTGGCGTCGGCCATGAAATGGTCCGGCGGCTATGTCTGGGCCTGCAAGAACTATGACGGCGACGTGCAATCCGACACCGTGGCCCAAGGCTTCGGCTCCCTCGGCCTGATGACCTCGGTCCTGATGACCCCCGACGGCAAAACCGTCGAGGCCGAGGCCGCCCACGGCACCGTCACCCGCCACTTCCGCGAACATCAAAAGGGCAAGGCGACTTCGACCAACTCCATCGCCTCGATCTACGCCTGGACCGGTGGCCTGAAACACCGCGCCAAACTCGACGACAACGCCCAACTTCTGCGCTTTGCCATCACGCTGGAACAGGTCACCGTCAACGCGGTCGAAGATGGCTGGATGACCAAAGACCTTGCCCTCCTCGTCGGCCCCGATCAGAAATGGCTGACGACCATCGGCTACCTCGAAAAGGTCGACCACTACCTGAACAGGGCCCTCGCGGGCTAACCGCCCCTTCATTCCGACACAAATACTCCACAGGGGGTCCGGGGGATGTGAAATCCCCCGGTTACGCCCGTTGGACCCCCTAGCCATCGCGGATCATCTCCTGTAAGGCCTTCGCAACCGCAGAAAACCGAAAGAGACGCCCGATGGAGCTTCGCAACATCGCCATAATCGCGCATGTCGACCATGGCAAAACCACGCTCGTTGACGAGCTGCTCAAGCAATCCGGCTCGTTCCGCGAAGGCCAGCAGGTTTCCGAACGCGCGATGGACAGCAACGATATCGAACGCGAACGCGGCATCACCATCCTGGCCAAATGTACCTCCGTCGAACATGACGGCATCCGCATCAACATCGTCGACACCCCCGGCCACGCCGATTTCGGCGGCGAGGTCGAGCGTATCCTGTCGATGGTCGATGGCGTCTGCCTGCTGGTCGATGCCGCCGAAGGCCCGATGCCGCAAACCAAATTCGTCCTCGCCAAGGCCCTCGCCCTCGGCCTGCGCCCCATCGTCGTCTTGAACAAGGTCGACAAGGCCGACGCCGAACCCGAACGCGCGTTGAACGAGGTGTTCGACCTGTTCGCCAACCTCGGCGCCAGCGACGAACAGCTTGATTTCCCACACATCTATGCCTCGGGCCGCAATGGCTGGGCCGACGAATCCCTGGACGGCCCGCGGAAAAACCTCGATGCCCTGTTCGACATGGTCGTGCGCCACGTCCGCGCCCCCACGCAGATCACCCGCGTCAATGAACCCTTCCAGATGCTGGCCACCACCCTGTCCGCCGACCCCTTCATCGGCCGCATCCTGACCGGTCGGATCGAGGCTGGCCGCCTGACCGTCGGCACTCAACTCAAAGCCATGTCGCGCACCGGCGAAAAGCTGGAAAACTTCCGCGTGACCAAGGTGCTCGCCTTCCGGGGCCTTAACATGACCGCGGTGGACGAGGCGCTGGCCGGTGACATCGTCACCATCGCCGGCATGACCAAGGCCACCGTGGCCGACACGCTTTGCGACAACTCGGTCGACGTGGCCCTGCCCGCCCAGCCGATCGACCCGCCGACCATCACCGTCACCTTCGGCATCAACGATTCGCCATTGGCTGGGAAAGACGGCAACAAGGTCCAGTCCCGCGTGATCCGCGAACGCCTGATGCGCGAAGCCGAGGTCAACGTCGCCATCAAGATCGCCGACACCCCCGGCGGCGACGCCTTCGAAGTCTCCGGTCGTGGCGAACTCCAAATGGGCGTACTGATCGAAAACATGCGCCGCGAGGGGTTCGAACTGTCGATCTCGCGCCCCCGCGTGATCTTCCGCGAGGTTGACGGCGTGAAATGCGAACCGGTCGAAGAGGTGACCATCGACGTTGACGACGAATACACCGGGGCGGTGATCGAAAAGCTCACCGGCCCGCGCAAAGGCGACATGATCGAGATGAAACCGGCTGGCGTCGGCAAGACCCGCATCATCGCCCATGTCCCCTCACGCGGCCTGATCGGCTATCACGGTCAGTTCATGACCGACACCCGCGGCACCGGGGTGTTGAACCGCGTCTTCCACGGCTGGGCCCCGCACAAAGGCCCGATCGAGGGTCGCCGTCAGGGCGTTCTCGTCTCGATGGAAACCGGGATTTCGGTGGCCTATGCGATGTGGAAACTGGAAGATCGCGGTCATTTCTTCATCGGCGTGCAGGAACAGATCTACGGCGGCATGATCATCGGCGAACACAACCGCGACAATGATCTGGAAGTGAACGCGCTGCGCGGCAAACAACTGACCAACGTCCGCGCCTCTGGCACGGACGAGGCCGTCCGCCTGACCACCCCCGTCAAACTGTCGCTGGAACAATCCATCGCCTATATCGACGACGACGAGTTGGTCGAAGTCACGCCGAAAAACATTCGGATGCGCAAACGCTATCTGGACAGCAACGATCGCAAACGCCAATCCCGCGCCGCACAGTGACGAAAAGGCCGCCCGGTCGGGCGGCCTTTAGATTTCAGGCGCTCGGCGCGATTTACTGACCGTTCGTTTCGAAAAAGCTCACCGTTGCACCGATCATCGCATCAAGTGTTTCCACCGAAGTGAACACGTTGAACACATGATCCATCTCTGTCGTCCACAACTCTTCCGGCCCATCGTGGCTTTCGATGAAGGCGGCGGCGGCCGCAGGCAGAACGGTTGTGTCGGTCATGCCCTGCGTTACAAACAGCGGTCCCTTGAAGGCCGCGATCTCTGCCACCGGGTCCATGGTTTCTATGCCATCGAAAAAGGCCCCGTTCAGGCTGACATCCGCGCCCCAAGGCAATTTGGCGACAATCGTTTCATCCGGTCCGGCAGCCATACCTTTCGCCAGACTGTCCGCGCCCAACAGCCCGCCATAGGTCGCCTTGGCATCACCCACGGCCTGCCACAATGCAACCTCGTCGATTTTGTCGCTGCGGCCCGCAACGGCGGCAGCCACTAGTCCGCCCTGGCTCCAGCCGATCACACTGATCTGCGTCCCGTCAACTTGATCCAGACCAGCCAGATAGTCGACCGACGCCAACGCATCCGCGATCTGCCCCTCGAACGTGGTCTTTTCAAAGGTCATATCGGACGTGCTTTCGCCCGAGCCGCGAAAGTCGATCCGCAGACTGGCGAAACCGGCATCCGCCAGCGCCTTGGCCGTATGGGCAAAGATCCCTTGATTGGTGGCAGGTATAGTCATTTCGTTGCGCGATCCGGTAAAGCCGTGCAACAGCAGCACGACCGGGGCCGGACCGCCATCAGGCAGCATCAATGTGCCCACCAGATTCTGCCCAGCCGAAACCACCGTGACGACCTGTTCGCTTTGCTGCGCGTTTGCCATCGCAGGCAAAACCATGGCGATAAGTACCAGCAGTCCGCTTCCACGCATTGTAGTGCCTCCGATTAAGTTCGATCCGAACCCAGATAGAGCAGGGAAGTCCGGGCCTGGCAACAGGGTTTACACCCCGGCGTTCCGGTCCACATCCGTTCCTACGGCACACAAGGACAGACCAGCAATCATGGCTGCGTTGCCTGACATAAATCCAGTCACGAGGTTCGCAGGATTTTCACCCGTGATCCAGCCAACGCCAGCCTACTCCGCCTCTTCCACAACCATCAAATCCCGCTCCGCCGCCCCCTTGGCAAAACCCAACGCCTCCTGATAGGCCGCCGAGTGATAGCATTCGACCGCGCGTTCAAGGCTGGGAAACCGCGCGACCACATTGCGTGGCCGGTCGCGCCCCTCCAATTGCACATGCCGTCCGCCCCGCGCCAGAAAAACCCCGCCATGCGCCGCAATTGCAACCCCGGCCAGTGCCGCATATTTCCCATACGCGACCGGGTCCGTCACCGTCACATGGGCCACCCACAACGCTGTCGGCATTCAACCCTCCAACACGGCAACGACCGCCTTCAACGCGGCCTCGGCCAGCGCAATATCCGCGCCCCCCGCTTGCGCCATATCCGGCCGCCCGCCGCCTCCCTTGCCGCCCATCGCCTCGGCTGCCGCCTTGACCAGCGCGACCGCCGAAATCCGTCCGACCATATCCGCCGTCACCCCTGCCGCAACCGCAGGCTTGGCCCCGGTATCGGCAATCAAGACCACCGCACCCGAGCCGATCCGCACCTTCATCTCGTCAATCAGGCTCGGCAAATCCTTGCCCGACACGCCGGTCAGGACCTGAGCAATCAGCCGCACCCCGCCAACCTCACGGACCTCCGGCCCGCCCGCCTTGCCACCC
>JBBQGU010000228.1:0-6629 GCA_038323315.1 Rhodobacterales bacterium
ACCCGCGATCTGCTGGCGTCAGGTGCCACCTGCATCGCTTACGAAACCGTGACCGACGACCGGGGCGGCTTGCCGCTGCTGGCACCGATGTCCGAAGTTGCCGGTCGCCTTGCCCCGCAAGTCGGCGCATGGACGCTGCAAAAGGCCAATGGCGGGCGTGGGGTGTTGCTGGGCGGTGTGCCGGGGGTGTTGCCGGGGCGTGTGCTGGTGATTGGCGGCGGTGTGGTGGGCACCCATGCGGCCAAGATCGCGGCGGGGATGGGCGCGGATGTCACGGTGCTGGACCGCAGCGTCAACCGGCTGCGCTATCTGGACGATGTGTTCGGTGGCAGTTTCAAGTCGGCCTATTCCGATGCCGCGACCACGATGGAACTGGCACGGCAAGCCGACCTGATCATCGGCGCGGTGCTGATCCCCGGGGCCGCCGCACCCAAGCTGATCTCACGGGCGCAGTTGCGCGAGTTGAAGCCGGGCGCTGTCTTGGTCGATGTGGCGATTGATCAGGGTGGCTGTTTCGAGACGTCGCATGCGACCACCCATCAAGACCCGATCTATGAGGTCGACGGCGTCATGCATTATTGTGTGGCGAACATGCCGGGGGCGGTTCCCAGAACCTCAACATTGGCTTTGTCCAACGCAACCATGCCGTTCTTGCTGGCTTTGGCCGATAAAGGTTGGAAAAAGGCATGTGCGGACGACAGGCATCTGCTGGCCGGGCTGAACACCCATGCCGGAAAACTGACTTATGCGGCGGTTGGCGCGGCCCTGGGGTTGCCGTTCATCACGGCCATGGACGCGATGAGCCTGTAACCGACGCGGAAGCGGGGGTTTCACACCCCCGCACCCCTGCGGAGTATTTTTATCGGAATGAATGGACAAGGCCCCCGCTAAGGTTGGCGGCCTACAGCTTGTTTGTTCAACGAGTCGCGGATTTCTTTCAGCACGTCCAACTCGGTCGGGCCGGCGGGTTCGGCGGCTTTCCGGGGCATCAACCTGTTCAAGGTTTTCACCAGCAAGAAGACGACGAAGGCAATGATCAGGAAGTTGATCACGGCTGTGATGAAGGCGCCATAGGCAAAGATCGCCGCACCAGAATCACGGGCCACGGCAAGCCCTGCGCCCGGCGGAACTGTGCCTTTCAAAACGACATACATGTTGGTGAAATCGACACCACCCAGAATCAGGCCGATGGTCGGGTTGATCAGATCGGACACCAGACTGCCGACGATGGCCGTGAACGCGACGCCGATGATGATACCTACGGCCAGGTCCATCACGTTGCCTTTGGAGATAAAGTCCTTGAATTCCTGTATCACATTCCTGTTCCCTGATTGCATGGCCCTTGGGGCCTGATTGTGCCAGCACCGCGCAGAAGAACGATTGTCAATTGTTTAATGTCGATTCGGCGACCAAAACGAGATACATGCCACGGCCTCGCGTCGTTTGGTGCGAAAAGTGGCCTGTTTTTGCTGGATGCCACGTTTTATCAGCGCACTGCGTCCAATTCCGCGCGGGGCAAAGTGCAGTCGCGGATCACATCGGGGCCGCATTTGCGCGGTATCAGGTCTTTGGTCAGGCAGATCCGTACCTCCTGGATCAGGTTTTGCTTGCAGGTGATGGTGACCTGATCGGCGGTCAGGTTGGGGTTTGCCTCCAGGAAGGCGTCCTGGATGACCGGGGCGGCGATGGTGATGTCATCGGTGATCTGGGCAAAGACCGGGGGAATCGTGACCGAAGTAAAGGCGCGGCGCATGGTGGCGTAATAGTTGCGCGCGGTCAGGCCCGAGCAGCGGCCATGCTTTTTCCACTGGTAAAACGCCAGCCCGGCACTGCCCATGATATCTTCCATCCGTGCGCTGTCATCGCGTGAGGGGTCGCTGGTCTGGGCAAAGCAATTGGACGGATAACCCTGCTCGTGTTGCGGCCAAAGACCGTGCAGGATGAAGGTCAGCCCCAGCCCGGCATCGCATTGCGGGTCGCGCCTGGCATCCCCCGTCAGGGCGCACCAGTTGGGCGACCATGACAGCGCCATGACGTAATAATCGAAATTGCCGGGCTTGTCGGCCTGCGCCCAGACGGGCAAAGCCTGGAAAAGTGACACAAAGACCAAAGCCAACGCCCGCATTTTCACTTTCCCTTGCCGTCAAACCCCATTATAGACGCAATACTTCCCCTGAAAACGAGAAGAACGCGACCCCGGTCGCAGCCGTTTTCCCGGCCTGTGAGAGATTTGTAAAGGAGTGATCGAGGTGAACAAGCCGCTGATGTCTAAAGCGACCGCCGTCTGGCTGGTGGACAACACCACGCTCAGCTTTCGCCAGATCGCTGAATTCTGCGGGCTGCATGAGTTGGAGGTACAGGGCATTGCCGATGGCGATGTGGCGACGGGGGTCAAGGGGTTTGACCCGGTGGCCAACAACCAACTGGACCCGGTCGAGATCGACCGTGGGCAGGCTGACATCCTGTACAGGCTGAAGCTGAAATTTATCGCCAGTGCCGTGGGCGAGGAAAAGCGGCGCGGTCCGCGGTATACGCCGCTGTCCAAGCGGCAGGACCGTCCTGCGGCGATCCTGTGGCTGGTCAAGTTTCACCCGGAACTGAGCGATGGTGCCGTGGGCAAGCTGGTCGGCACGACCAAGCCCACGATCCTGTCGATCCGCGAACGGACCCATTGGAATATCGGCCAGATCACCCCGATCGACCCGGTGGCCTTGGGCCTGTGCAAACAGTCCGAGTTGGACACGGCGGTGCAGGCGGCTGCGCGCAAGAAGGCGTCCGAAGGCAGCGTTATGTCGGATGATGAACGGCGCAAGCTGGTCTCGACCGAGCAATCGCTGGCGATGACGGAGGAGCCGAAGATGCCTTCGGGCCTTGAGGCTTTCACGCGGGATGCGCGGGAAGAAAAGGCGCGCGAAAGCAAGGCTGCCGATTTCAGCGATGCGGACAGCTTTTTCAACCTGCCCAACGTGGAAGATGACGACGAGGATGACGACGACGAATGATGTGAGCGGGCGGGAATCTTGCCGCCCTTGCGCGTTTCAGGCGATCTGGACTTTGTTCGAAACGTAGGCCCAGCGGTGCCTGTTCAATTGTTGGTATTCGGTGATCTTGCCCCTGTTGACCGAATGGGTGGGACGTGGTCTGATTTGCTGCGCAGTCAGGACGGTGGACGCCGCCCTGCGCCAGCAGGGGATTGGGCGATGACCACGCTTTTTGAAGATGCTGACGCGCCAAGCGACTCATCGACGACCTATCGTATTGCTGTGGGGGATGAGTTTTATGGTAGTGGCGGGCAAGGCGAGTCTGATTGGATCAGGATCACCTTGCAGGCCGGCCAGACTTATTCCTTTGGCGCGGTCGGGATCGGGGCGGCATCTTCGGGCGTGTCGGACCCTTTGTTGAAGCTGTATGCGGCCAACGGGGCGCTATTGGACGCTGATGACGATGGCGGGCCGGGCGTGACCCCGTCTTTAACCTTCACGGCCGCTAGCACGGGCACCTATTTCATCGACGTCAAGGCGCTGACCAGTCAGGGCGACGGCGTCTATGGGTTGTCGGTCAGCAAGGGTGCCCTGCCCAGTTATTCGGTCGAGATGGGGGCGGGGATCATATACCGCGAGGGCGGTTCCTGGGCTGACACGCCCGCAACGGCGGTGACGTTGACCTGGGGGGTGCGCGCATCAGGTCCGGCCGAGGATGCCGGTGGCAATACGACGGCCTTTATCCCGCTTACCGCAGCCCAAATTGCCACGACAAAGGCGGCGTTGGGCAATTTTTCCGACGTGGCGACTGTCACGTACACCCAGGTCAATCCGGGTGGGACCACCAACACCGCGACGATTCTGGTCGGCGCGTATGAGTCGTCCGGCGACGGCGCCGGGGCCTATGCCTTCTTTCCGGGATCGACCGGGCCGGGGGCGGAGGCGGGAGATTTGTGGATCAACAATGATTCGGTCAGCCGGACCGATCTGGCATCAGGGACTTATGATTACTGGGTGTTTTTGCATGAATTAGGTCATGCCATGGGGCTGTCGCATCCTGGCGATTACAACGCGGCGCCTGGCGTGACGATCACTTATCAGAACTCGGCCCAATACGTGCAAGACAGCAACCAATACACGGTGATGAGCTATTTCGACGCCACCGACACCGCGCCCAATGCGCCAGACAGCTATGCCGATACGCTGATGATGCATGACATTTATGCCCTGCAGAACCTGTACGGCGTGAACCATGGCACAAGGACGGGGAATGACACCTATGGGTTTCGCTCCAATCTGGGCGGGGTCTATGATTTCACGGTCAATGACGATCCGTTGCTGTGCATCTGGGATGGGGCAGGCCGTGACACGCTGGATATGTCAGGCTTTCGCGCCCGGCAGCGCATCGATCTGACGGCGGGCAGTTTTTCCGACGTGGGCGGGTTCAAGGGCAATCTGTCGATCGCGGTGGGCTGTGACATCGAAAACGCCGTGGGCGGTAGGGGCAGCGACACGATCTATGGCAACGCATTGAACAATGTGCTGAAGGGCGGTCGCGGCTTTGACATTCTGGTTGGCGGCGGCGGTCGTGACAGGTTGATTGGCGGCAGCGGGGCGGATGGGTTCCTGTTTATGGCCGGCGACGGGCGCGACATGATTGCTGATTTCAGTCAGACCGAGGACCTGATCAGTCTGAGCGCCGATCTGTGGGGCGGTGGGCTGACGAAGGCCAAGGTCTTGACCCAGTTTGCCAGCATCCAGGGCGGCGATCTGGTGTTTGAGTTCGGGGCGGATGTGCTAACCTTGAAAGATGTCAAATCGCTAAGCGGGTTAGCCGATCAGATCGTGTTTTTCTGAGGCGGGGCATTGGCGGAGTTTGGGTTTTGCACCCCAAAAAGCACCTTTGCCGAAGGAGCAAAGGTGCCTCCCCCGCAGGATAATGAAGGCCGCAGACCTTAGACCAACGGCCTTTTCCGGTGACTCACATGTGATTTTGCATTTCCTCGGTGAGATGATTCACTCCCAACGACACGATGGGGGTTTTGATGGCGTTGGCGATCACAGGGCAAGACAGGACTGCGTGCGACCTTCGCGCGGTATCGGCGAAGTGCACGGATGCGAAAGCGGCACGACGCATGTTAGCCATTGCGATGGTTCTGGAAGGTTATGACCGCAAGACCGCGGCCAGGACTTGCGGAATGGACCGGCAAACGCTGCGGGATTGGGGTCATTGCTCTAACGCTGCGGGGCCAGAGGGGCTGTCGAACCGGCGATCAAGCGGCCGGGCGTCCCGGATGACGCCTGAGCAGAAAGCCACCTTCGCCGATTGGGTGCGTGCGGGCCCTGATCTTGCCAAAGACGGCGTTGTACGGTGGCGACGGATCGATCCGAAGCAGAAGATCGAAGCGGATTTTGGCGTGGTCATGCATGAACGCACGGTCGGCAAGCAACTGATTGCCTTGGGTTTTCGCCGTCTTTCGGTGCGCCCGCTGCACCCCAAATCCGACCCTGAGGCGCAGGAGACATTTAAAAAAACTTCGCCGCAGAGGTAGAACAGGTGCTCCCGGATCATGCCCGCGGCAAGCCGCTGGAGGTTTGGTTCCAAGACGAAGCGCGGGTGGGCCAGCAAGGCACGCTCCCCCGCGTTTGGGCCGAACGCGGGGGACCCGGGCCAAAAGGGCCCCACGCGACACCCGCTACGTGTCAGCCTGCATCTTTGGCGCTGTCTGCCCCGCGCGCGCCGTGACCGCCGCGCTGGTCATGTCACACGCCAACACCGAAGCCCCTCTCGGCAGATTGCTTTGCAATCGCCTGCCGGGCAATGGATGAACGCGCATCTCTTGGAAATCTCAAGAACCGTAGCGCCTGGAACCCATGCCATCATCGTCCTCGACGGGGCCGGCTGGCATGGATCGAACGCCTTGGAGCTTCCGGACAACATCTCTCTTTTATCGTTGCCGCCCTATGCCCCGGAACTCAATCCAGTCGAAAACATCTGGGCCTATCTGCGTGCCAACAAGCTCGCTATCTCGGTCTTCGAGACCTACGATCAGATCGTTGACGCCTGTTGTGAAGCCTGGAACTTTTTGGCCAAAGATCCCGGCACAATCCGATCAATCGCAACACGCGATTATGCCAAACCAGTCAATAGTTAAGGCCGTTGGTATGATTCCCCGGATCAATCGCGTGACGCTTGAAGTGCGCCAGTTCTTCCCAAAGGGCATTGATCTTGGGCACCATCAGCCAGACCGAACTCAACGACGTGGCCCGCCTGATGAACCAGCGACACCGCTAGACCCTCGGATGGAAAACGCCCGAAGAAGCCATGGCCGAAGAACTCGCGGCCTTCAGATCAAACGTTGCACTTGAAACTTGAATCCAAGGAGCCGCAGCTTTGCATGGATCAAAGTCGTCCTCAGGTCGCAACCTGAACGGTACAATTTTTTACCGGTTCCAAACTTCGGACCGCTGGAAGCTGTTCTTCGAGTTGGAGCGGGGCGACGGGCTGACGGCGCTCTCCGATTTCGTGATCGCTATCGGCACAGTGTTCCCAATAGCGCCTGTCGCCGTTTCTCGTCGTCGCATCCCGCCAAGTATCCAACTTTTCCGTCGCGCCCGCAAGCATCAGAAACCTGTGCTGGTTCATGC
>JBBQGU010000229.1:0-6497 GCA_038323315.1 Rhodobacterales bacterium
AGGTGCTGATGGGATGGCCCGCCAATCCGGACGGATCACTGGGCAATTATTCCCGCGACAGTTTCACGGATCTGATTCCGGTCAAGGTGGACCAGAACCAATATGTCGCCAACCCGACCAACGCCATTTCGCTGGGTGCAAACCTGCCCGCAACGTCATCTAGATTTGGTGCAGATTCGGTTCTGGGTGGTGCGGCTGCGCTGGTTGAAACCATGACAATGAAATATACCGGCAATCTGGGCACGCTGGAGACGCTGACATTCGAATTTACCCCTATGGTTCCAGTTGCGGGCGGACCCGCATCCAATGAATGGACGATGACCATCAAGGATACGGCCTCGGCCGGGACCGTGATTGGCGAATATACCCTGACCTTTGACGGCCGTTTTGAGTCAGGCGGCACGCTGCTGAGCATCGCAGCCGTTACGGGGGACCCCTACGATCCGGCCTCGGGCATCATCCCGCTGAATGTCGGCGGCGGCACGATTGCGATGGATGTCGGCGCCATCGGCGCTACGGGCGGCATGACACAGTTGTCAAACAGTTTCGCACCGATCGGCAAGGCCAGCAATGGCACCCCGGTGGCGCGGCTTGTCTCGGTCAATATCGACGACAACGGCTATCTGCGGGCGAACTATGACCAGGGTTTTGCAAAGGTCATCTACCAGATCCCGGTGGTGGATGTGCCGAACCCGAACGGACTCGCCTCATCCAGCAACCAGACCTATCAGGTCTCGGCCGAATCCGGGCCGTTTTACCTGTGGGATTCGGGTGATGGCCCGACCGGGCAGATGATCGGCAATTCGCTGGAACAGTCGACCACCGACGTGACGCAGGAACTGACCAACCTGATCACCACGCAGCGGGCCTATTCGTCCAACGTCAAAGTGATCCAGACGGTTGACGAAATGCTGCAGGAAACCACCAACCTCAAACGCTGACCTTAGGAGGGTAAGATGAGCATCAGCAGTGCCCTGACCAATGCTTTGTCCGGCCTGACCGCACAGTCAAAGGCGGCAGAACTGGTGTCATCGAACATCGCAAATGTCTCGACGCCGGGATATTCCCGGCGCGAGCTGATTCTGGCATCACGGACCGTGGGTACGCCGGGGCAGGGCGTGCAGGTCGTCGGTGTTCAGCGCACCGTCGATCAGGCTTTGCTGGGCGACCGCCGACTGGCGCAATCCGCCGCAGGTGACGCGGAATTGCGGGCTGGCTTTTTCAAACGGGTCGAACAATCCATCGGCACGCCCGGCGACAGCTTTTCGATCAGCGGGCGTGCCGCGGCGCTGAACTCGGCACTGCTGGAGGCGTCGTCGCATCCAGAATCCGAATCGCGGCTGTCAAATGTTCTGAGCAGCGCCAAGGCTTTGGCCCGACAGATCGGATCGGCTTCCAAGGATGTTCAGGCCGCCCGTACAGCGGCCAACACCGAAATCGCCAGTCAGGTCAATCAGTTGAACGCATCCCTGGCGCGCGTGGCCAAGCTGAACAGCCAGATCAGTATTGGTATTGCGGTACGTCAGGACGTCACCTCGTTGCAGGACCAGCGCCAACAGATCGTGGACCAGATCGCCAAGATCATCCCGGTTCGTGAGGTGCAGCAACCTGAAGGTGCAGTCTTTCTTTACACCGATGCCGGGAAATCGATTTTGGATGTCGTCCCGGCGGTGTTCGGCTTTGCCGCGACCAGAACGGTAACCCCGGATACAACGAATGGGGCCGGCCTGTCTGGCCTGATGCTGAACGGCAACCCAGTCTCGACCTCGGGTGGGTCCTTTATCGCGGGGGGAACCTTGCGCGCCAATTTCGCCATTCGCGATGAGCTTGGCGTGACGGCGCAGGCGCAACTGGATGCGGTCGCGCGTGACCTTGTGGAACGTTTTGCCGACCCCGCTCTGGATCCCACACGTGCCTTGGGCGCTCCGGGCCTGTTCACCGACAGTGGCGCTGCCTTTGATCCATTGAAAGAGGTGGGTCTTTCGCAACGATTGACGATCAATGCGGCCATCGATCCCGATCAGGGCGGCGGCCTGACCCGCCTGCGCGACGGGCTTGGCGCCACCACGACGGGTCCAGTGGGAAATTCGGCGCTGCTGAACGATTGGCGCACTGCCCTGACCGCAGCGCGCGAGCCGGTTTCTGGTAATTTCATGACCGGGCAACGCAGTTTTGCCAATCTTTCCGCAGATTTCCTGAACTCGGTCGCGACCAGTCGGCTGGATGCCGATGGTGAAGCCACCTACGCTGCGGCCCGGCTGGAAACCTTCACCGTAATGGAGGCTGAAAATGGTGTCGATACCGATGCCGAAATGCAATCCCTGCTGCAGATCGAACAGGCCTATGCCGCCAATGCCAAGGTTATCGCGGCGGTACAACAAATGATTCAAGCCGTATTGGACATCTGACATGCCCCAAATCACCCTAGGCGACCTGACCCAATCCAAAGTCTTCAATCAACGCAACACCCTGTTGAAAGACAGGATCCAAAGCCTGTCGACCGAGGTGACAACGGGCCTGACCTCGAAAACCACGGAACGGGTCAAGGGCGATTATTCGGCCCTGTCGGGGATCGAAGCCTCGTTAGCGCAGCTGTCCTCGTTCAAAGTGTTGACCAGCGAAACTGCCGCGCGGGCCAGCACCATGCAACTGGTGCTGAACAGCATTTCCGACAATGCTTCGGCGCTGAGCAGTTCGTTGTTGGGGGCGGCCACCAGCAATTCGGCAACGCGCATCAACACCGCCGGGTTCGATGCCGACCAGCGTCTGCAATCGGCCCTGTCGGCGCTGAACACAAAGCTTGGCGCGACGTCGCTGTTTTCTGGCCAGTCGACGGACCAGTCTTCGGTCACCGACCGGGATACGATGATGACGGCGCTGATCACCGCGGTCTCGGGCGCGCTGTCCGCCGCAGATGTCGAAACCGCCGTCAATGCCTGGTTCGCGAATCCGGCGGGGTTTGAGGCGGTGGTCTATAAGGGTGGCGACACTCAGCAGGCCATTGATATCAGCCCGGATGAGAAGGCGAAATTTGACGTCACCGCCAAGGACCCCGCCATAGCCGCGATGTTGAAGGGTCTGGCACTTGCGAGCCTGTTGCAGCACGGTGCCTTGTCTGGGGATAATGCTTCACGCGCCCAACTGGCCTTGCGGGCGAGTATCGTCCTGTCCAATGCGCAAGCACCCTTCCTGGAGGTGACGGCGCGTCTGGGCACGATCGAAGCGACGATTGCCAATGCCGGCATCCGCAATGACGCCGAGAAATCCTCGCTGGAAATCGCGCGCCTGGGCCTGCTGGCGGTGGACCCGTACGAGGCGGCCACGAAATTGCAGGACTCTCAGACCCAGCTTGAAACGCTGTATGCTGTGACCGCCCGCATGGCGCGCCTGAGCCTGGTGAATTACCTGTGAAAAACCTGAACCTGACGGCTTTTATACTTGCCATAGCGTTCGGGCTGTCAGGGCCAGCCTGGTCCGGGCCGATCCGGATCAAGGATCTGGTGGAGTTTGACGGCGTGCGGGCCAATGACCTGGTGGGTTATGGACTGGTCGTCGGGCTGAACGGCTCGGGGGACGGCTTGCGAAATTCACCTTTTACGGAAGAAATCATGTCGAACCTGTTGGAGCGTCTGGGCGTCAACGTATCGGGCGAACAATTTCAGCCCAAGAATGTCGCCGCCGTGTTTGTGACGGCATCGCTGCCGCCATTTTCGCGGGCGGGCGGACGGATCGACGTCACAGTGTCCGCGATTGGCGATGCCAAAAGCCTGCTCGGCGGTACGCTGATCATGACGCCGCTGAATGGCGCGGATGGTGAGATTTATGCCGTGGCGCAGGGGGCGATCATTGCGGGTGGCATCTCGGCCGAAGGTCAGGCAGCCAAGGTTGTGCGGGGTGTCCCCACGGCGGGGGTCATACCGGCGGGTGCGCATGTCGAGCGTGAGGTGCAATTTGATTTCTCGAAATTGCATAGAATCCGGTTGGCCCTGCGGTCGCCCGATTTCACTACGGCCTTGCGGATCGAGAATGTGATCAACCGCGAATTTGGCCGCCGAGTGGCCGAGATGGAGGATTCCGGCACGGTGTCGCTGAACATCGAGGCAACCAAAGCCAGTTCACCGGCCCATGTGATTGCTCAGCTGGAAAACCTGGAGGTGGAGCCGGAAAGCCGGGCGCGGGTTGTGGTGGACCAGCGATCGGGCACCATCGTCATGGATGAGGATGTTCGCATCTCGCGCGTGGCCATCGCCCAAGGCAACCTGACGCTCCGAATTGATGAGAGGCCGCAGGTCGTGCAGCCCAATCCCTTTGCGGAGGGAGAGACATTGGTGGTTCCGCGCACCTCGGCCGACATTCAGACCGCGCCGGGCACCGGGTTGGCCGAGGTTAATGGCAGCGCGAATCTGTCCGAAGTGGTGGCGGGACTGAACGCGCTGGGCGTGGCACCGCATGACATGATCGACATTCTGAAAAGCATCAATGCGGCAGGCGCGCTGCATGCAGAATTTGTGGTCAACTAAGACTTGGGGTTTCTGATCACTGGAATTGTGCCAAAGTTTGCAGGCCCGGCAATGTAATTTTCGTTGGCGTTTGGCAGGGGGGTTCCAGGCGAAGCTTTAATGGCAAGGCGAGCATCTTAGGATCTGAAAAGAGGGTTGGAAAGGTCGGCTGAGAAGCCATTTAAAGTGCTGGCCGCCGAAGCCCATGATCACCCCGCAACACCGACGTCTCACGGCATAGCCACAGCGGGCAAGATCCCGCCCCAGTCAAGGACGGCGATCTACCATGTTTGACGCGCCGATCAACCCGCTGGGTATCGTGCCGGTGATCGCTGCCGAGGTGGAAGATATGGCCATCTTGCGTCTGCTTGGGCGCGAGGATGCGTGCTTTGCAATCATTCCTCCGCTCGTCTTGCAAGGCGAACTGTTTGCTGATCGAGGCGTCACGGCTCGATTACGTCACCGAGATATATCAAGCGGTAACAGCAGCGTGCCGTTTTCCCAACCCGCTTTTGTCAAAGGTCTTGGCACAGGGTCGCTTTGGATAAAAACAGACGCTGACCCCGCGATTTTTCTCGCTGATGTGCAGGCTCGCCAAGGCGCGTCGCGCTTCACGACCCCTTGCCGGTGTCGGGACGGAACTTGTTGCGGGGTGTGAAGCCTGAGGGGGTAGCCGCGCGTGGGTTGCGCACCCACACTTCACGGTTTGGGTGCAGGCCCGCGCCACGCGTTGCGGGGACCGCCATGTGCCGCGCACTGTGCAGCAGGCGCGTATCTGCGATGCCGCAGTTGGGGTGGAAGCCGCCGTTGTCGGCAACCATCTGGTTCCAAACGGCTTTGCGTGCCGTCAGGATAGCAGGGTCGTAGAGCGCGGTGCAGTTGATTTCGTTGCTGTTCAAATCGACGACAATCTCGTCGCCACTCTCGACAAAGGCAATTGGTCCGCCAAGGGCTGCTTCGGGCCCCACATGGCCAATCACAAGGCCGATCGAACCGCCAGAGAAACGCGCGTCTGTCATCAGGGCGATTACGATGCCGCGCTCGCGGCACAGCGTTGTGATGCGCGCGGTGGGGTCGAGCATTTCCGGCATGCCGGGTGCGCCGCTCGGCCCTTCGTAACGCACGACGATCATGTCATTGTTTCCGAAAGTTTCGGGCGTCTTGTCCAACGTGTCTATCAGTGCCCGCTGACCATCGAAGACGCGCGCCTTGCCACGAAACAGGTTGTTCTCAAGCCCGCCCTCGACCCCTGCAAGCTTCAGGATGGCCGAAAACTCTGGCGACAGATTCCCGCCAAGCATGCGCAGACCGCCGGTTGGCTTGTACGGCGTCTGGACGGGATGGATGACCTCGCCATCGGCAGGTCTGGCGCAAAGGCGCGCGACCTGTTCGCGCAGCGTCTCGCCGGTGCAGGTCAGCATATCGCCGTTGAGCAGACCCGCGTCCAGCAGCTCGCGCACGATGACCTGTATGCCGCCCGCAAGGTCGATATCGACCATGGAATACTGCCCGTAGGGCCGCGCGTTGGTCAGCACCGGCACGACATGCTCTGAAAGGTGGTTGAACTCCTCCGGCGTGATGATCTCTTTCCAGAAATCGGCAAAGCCTGCGGCACGTGCGATCTCGGGCGCGTGCAACATCGCATTGGTGGAGCCGCCGATGGCCATGGCGACAATCGTGGCGTTGCGCAGGCTGTCGCGCAGGACGATATCGCGGGGTTTGAGGTCATTTTCGATCATCTGCGCAAGCAGCGTGACCAATTCGGCGGGGAACTCGTTCAAACGGCGGGGATCGTCTGATGGGGGCGCCACCATGTGCAACGGCTGCATGCCCAGTACGCCGATGAAGGTCTGCATCGTGTTGTAGGTGAACATGCCGCCGCAACTGCCGATGCCCGGGCAGGCGTGAAAGGCGATGTGCTCGCGGTATTCGGCGTCCGGGTGCCCGGCGACCTGAAAGGCGCTGACGATGTCCAGCTTTTCGCCGGTCTTGGGGTCG
>JBBQGU010000230.1:0-6486 GCA_038323315.1 Rhodobacterales bacterium
GGGCGCGGAGACGGTGACTTGGGCGGCGACGGTGGTGGGTTGCAGGGCGGGCTGCTGGGGCGTGGTGGCGGCGAGGGTCTGGGCTGCGGGGGGCGCGGCGACGGTGACTTGGGCGGCGACGGTGGTGGGTTGCAGGGCGGCCAACTCGGGGGTGGCGGCTTTGGTTGTGGGAGGCGGGGCGTTGGCGGTCAGCTTTTGCGCCGGGGCCGGGTCGGGTTTGGTGGCCGGGGTCTGGGGCGGCGGGGCGGCGGCCAGCGGCTCGGCCTTGGGCGGCAAGGCTTCGGCCTTGCTGGCGGGGACCTGGCCTGCATTGGCCGTGGTGCCCTTGGCCGAGGCGGCGTTGGCCGGGATGTCGCGCGGCTTTTCCGGTGTTGCTTTTGACCGGGTCACATCCTGAGTTTCGATGCGCAGTTCGGATTGCGGCGGGGGCTGGTCCGGAGTTGGCCTGGGGTGCAGCATCGCCGCCACAAGCGCAGCCGCACTGACGTGAGCGGCGACGGACCCCGTCAGGCCCAACAACCAGATCGCGGCGGCTTTCATAGTGCGTCCGGGGTGACGATCAGGGCGACATCTGTGGCCCCCAGATCCTCGAACTCGGTGATCAGCGACAGGATGTGGCGCAACTCGCTGGCCCTGTCGGCATTGATGCGGATCAGGGTGGCGGGGTTTTTCGCCAGCCGCTCGGTCAAAAGGGTGGCCAGCGCGTCGTGGGTCAGCGGCGCGCCGTCCAGCGCCAGCGCGCCATCCGCAGCAACCGACAGGGTGATGCCACCGGCGGGCAGATCCTTGCCCGTGGTGCCGACCGGCGGGATCAGGACAAAGGGTGCGGTCGCGTCAAGGCGGCCCACCAGCATGAAGAAGATCAGCAGAAAGAACGTGACGTCGATCAGCGCGACCACCGTCTCACGCTCGGCCGGGCGGGCGGGGCGGCGAAGTTTCATGGCATGGCCCCGGTGGTGGAATGAGGGGTCATTTGGCGGCCTCGATCCGGATCACGCGGACGCGCGTGGCGCCGGATCTGGTGACGGTGTCCATCGTGCGGATCAGGTCTTGCAGATGTGCCGCCCCCGAGGGGAACAGGACCACCGGGGTAAGAGGATCGGTTGCAAGGCGGGATTGCAACAGATTGGTCAGCGCCGCCGCGTCAACGCTTTGACCGCCGACCATGGTCTGCCCATCCGCCGCGATGCGAATCATCAAGGTGGCAGAGGGCGCGTCCGAGGTTGCCCCGGAGGGCGGCGCGTCGGCCTTTTGCAGGGCGGGGACCATGTCGAGGTTCAAATAGGTCGAGGTCACCATGAAGAAAAACAGCAGAATCATCATCACATCGATCATCGACACGACCGAGATGATGCTGCGTCGATGCGCCGGGCGTCTGATGGCAAAGACTGCCATCTAGCGTGCCAGGTTGGGTTGGGCCGGTGTGGACTGGGCCGGTGTGGACTGGGCGGCCATGGTGATCAGGCGGCCGGCGGCGCTTTCGATCCGCAAGGCGGCGGTTTCGACGCGGCCGGACAGCAGACTGGACCCGATGGCCGCTGGAATCGCCACCACCAGACCCGCAGCGGTGGTCAACAGCGCCAACCAGATGCCCCCGGCCAAGACCGAGGCATTGGCAGCGCCTTGGGCCAAAGCCAGGTCCTGAAAGCTTTGCACCATGCCCAGAACCGTGCCAAGCAGGCCCAGCAACGGCGATATCATCGAGATCAGGTCCAGCATCCGCAGTCCCGACGACAGGCTGGACACCTCATCATTGCCACGGCGGGCCAGATCGCCCTCCAGCAGGGCCGTGGGCAGGCCCGCACGCAGGTTTTCCATGCCCGCCAGCAGCACCCGGTCGGCAGGCGCGCGCGCAGGGACCAGCGCCATGGCCCCGCTGGCGTCGCCCGTGGCCCAACGCTCCAACGCGGCATTGCGCCCGGCGACACCGCCGGTCGCGGGCCAAAGTTGCACAATCTTGACCAGAATAAGGGTCAGCGACAGCGCCGACAAGCCCAGCAGGATGAACATGATCGGCCCGCCCGCCGTCAGCAGGGTCCACATCTGCCCCATCATTTCACCAGCGGTGCGGAGGTTCTGCTGGTCAGGTTGATCAAGGGGTAACAATCCACGGTCTCGGCATTCTGCGGTTTGCAGACCGGCACATCGTGCAGCAGGATCTGGCCGATATTGGCGCAGGCGATCTGCGGAACCTCGAACAATTTCAACGTGGTGCGGGCGACGGGCAGCGGGGCCGCGTCAATCGACAGCAACCGGTCGATCACACCCGACTTGTCAAAGATCGCCAGCGACATCTCGAACCCCTCAAAGCTGTTGGGGGTGTCGTTGGCGAACAGGAAATAGGCGCGGCAACCGCCACCCTCGATCTCTTCGAACTTGTTGACCTCGATACCCAGCTTGCCAGCCTCGGCCAAAACGGGCGCGCCGGAGAGGCACAGCGCCGTTGCGGTTGCGGCAGCAGACAGCCGGGCGAAATACATCACCATTTTGGACCCCCCATTGTGGGGCGCGCGGTTTTCGGATCGCCCCTTGGCCCCACACAACGACCGGGGCGGGGGGTCTGTCAAACTTTTTCGCATGTCCGGCTATCGGCATTTCGCGGACAAGGCGCGCTTTGGTCACCGACACATGCGCGACCGCAAAATTATATTTGCGTAACGGTGGAACAAAATCACGAAATCATTGACAGGAGGCACATTTATGGGAACATATCTGCTGAGTTGACTCGGTTGTGGTGTTTTTTGTTACCTGGCGGCGGACACAATGCCCCTCAGCCCGGGCGGTGTGCGTGGCGTTGGAGGAATTGCTTTAAATGCCCTGATTTTACAGGGAACGGGGGGACGACATGAATTTGGAGATGCTTCTGTCCGCCCGCGAGGGTGACGATCCCAGTGGCGAAAATCTGGAATACGATTTCGACTTCATGCAGTTGCAGATTGCGGCGCAGCCCGGCGAAGAACGTCAGGCCGGCAACGAGTTCATTGCGGCGACCGATCCCGATTACAAGGACGTCGAAACACGCGCCCTGGCCATACTGGACCGGGCGCATGATCTGCGGGCGGCGGTGCTGCTGACCGCGGCAGTGGTGCAGACCAAAGGGTTGAAGGGCTTTGCCGAGGCGACCGCCTATATCCGCGGCTGTCTGGAGCAGTTCTGGGACACATGCCACCCGCAACTGGACACCGATGACGACAACGATCCGACCATGCGGATCAATGCGGTCAAGGGATTGGGCGGGGCGGATACGGTGCTGAACAACCTGCGCCGCACCGCGTTGACCACCAGCCGCACCTTCGGTCGGCTGAACCTGCGCGACATCCAGATCGCCTTTGGCGAAATGGTTCCGGCCGAGGGGCAGACCCCGCAATACGACCGCAGTTCCGTCGCCGCCGCCTTTGCCGATACCGGCGAAGAGGCGTTGAGCGAGACTCTGGCGGCCATCCGGTCGGTCATGGCGGATGTGAAGGCGATCGAGGGCGTTTTTTCGGACAGGACACCGGGTTATGGGCCGGACCTGGACGAATTGCGCAAGATGTTGCAGCAGATGGCGCGGCACGTGTCGGACAATATGGCCGCCGCCCCTGATACTGCGGGCGCGGTTGGGGACGACGATGCCGGCGATGCACCGGCTGCCGGGGCTGCCTCGGCGCCGATGCGGCGGGGTGGCGGCGGCTTGCCCGGATCGGTCGAAACCGCGCAGGATGCGCGCATGGCGATTGACCGGGTGATGGAATATTTCAAGCGCTACGAACCTTCCAGCCCGGTGCCGATCATTCTGGACCGTGCCAAGCGGCTGGTCGGTGCCGACTTCATGACCATCATGAAGGACATGGCGCCGGGCGGTCTGGACTCGGTGATGATGATCGGCGGGATCAGTGAAGATGACAACTAACCACGTAACAACAGACACAAGGTCAAGGAGCGGTTCATGAGCACCAGTTCGCAGAAGTTCATCGCGCGGAACAGGGCCCCTCGGGTTCAGATCGAATACGATGTGGAACTGTATGGCGCGGAAAAGAAGGTTCAACTGCCCTTCGTGATGGGGGTCATGTCGGACCTGTCGGGCAAATCCGAAGAGCCGCTGCCGCCGGTCGCCGACCGCAAGTTCCTGGAGATCGACGTCGACAACTTTGACGACCGGATGAAGTCGATGAAGCCGCGCGCGGCCTTCTCGGTGCCCAACACCCTGACCGGCAAGGGCAATATGGCGGTCGACATCACCTTTGAATCGATGGACGATTTCAGCCCCGCCGCCATCGCCCGCAAGGTCGAACCGTTGCGCAAGCTGCTGGAGGCGCGCACGCAACTCTCCAACCTGATGACCTATATGGACGGCAAGACCGGCGCCGAGGAGCTGATTTCCAAGGTCATTCAGGACCCCGCTTTGCTGAAATCCCTGGCCAGCGCCGCCAATCCTGCCGCGACAGAGGAGTAAGACATGGCCGAATCCGCAAAACAATCCGGGTCAGACCTTGGTGTAGAGGTCGCCGAAGGCAGTGATTTTTCGTCGCTGCTGAACAAGGAGTTCCGCCCGAAATCGGATCAGGCCAAGACGGCGGTCGAATCCGCCGTCAAGACGCTGGCCGAAATGGCCCTGGCCAACACCACGCTGATTTCCGACGACGCGCTGCGCTCGATCCAGAGCATCATCGCCGAGATCGACAAGAAGCTGACCCAGCAGGTCAACGAAATCCTGCACCACCCCGATTTTCAGCAGTTGGAAGCGGCGTGGCGCGGGTTGCATTTCCTGGTGAACAACACCGAAACCGACGAAATGCTGAAAATCCGCGTCATGAACATCTCTAAAAAGGACATGTCCAAGACGCTGCGCAAGTTCAAGGGCACCGCCTGGGACCAGTCGCCGATCTTCAAGCGGCTGTATGAAGAGGAGTTTGGCCAGTTGGGCGGTCAACCCTATGGCACGCTGGTGGCGGATTACTTTTTTGACCATTCGCCGCCCGATGTCGAGTTGCTGGGCGAGATGGCCAAGATTGCCGCCGCAGCCCATGCGCCGCTGATCACCGGGGCCAGCCCGACGCTGTTCCAGATGGACAGCTGGTCGGAACTGGCCAACCCGCGCGACCTGACCAAGATTTTCCAGACGCCCGAATATGCGGCCTGGACCAGCCTGCGCGACAGCGAAGACAGCAAATATGTCGGCCTCGCAATGCCGCGCTTCCTTGGCCGCCTGCCCTATGGGTCGAAAACCGACCCGGTCGAGGCATTTGCCTTTGAAGAGGACACCGACGGGTCCGATCACGCCAAGTATGGCTGGGTCAACGCGGCTTACGGGATGGCGGTGAACATCAACCGCAGCTTCAAGGAATTTGGCTGGTGCAGCCGGATCAGGGGCGTGGAATCGGGCGGTTCCGTGGCCAACCTGCCGTCGCACACCTTCCCGACCGACGACGGCGGGATTGACCAGAAATGCCCGACCGAGATTGCCATTTCGGATCGGCGCGAGGCGGAATTGGCCAAGAACGGCATGATGCCGTTGATCCACCGCAAGAACACCGATGTTGCCGCCTTTATCGGTGCGCAATCGCTGCACAAGCCGGTCGAATACGATGATCCCGATGCGACATCGAACGCCCGTCTGGCCGCGAACCTGCCCTATCTTTTCGCGACCTGCCGGTTTGCCCATTATCTGAAGTGCATGGTGCGCGACAAGGTCGGCTCCTACAAAAGCCGCAACGACATGCAGGCCTGGCTTCAGGACTGGATCAACAAATATGTCGACTTTAATGCCGAGATTTCGAGCGAACAGGAAAAGGCCCGCAAGCCGCTTGCTGCCGCCGAAGTCGTGGTCGAGGAGGTCGAGGGCAACCCCGGCTATTATTCCTCGAAGTTCTTCCTGCGTCCGCATTACCAGCTGGAAGGTCTCTCGGTCTCCCTGCGGCTGGTGTCAAAACTCCCTTCCGAGAAAGGCGCTTAACTCCGCAGGCGACCCGAGAGACGTTACGATTGAACCCGCCGCAAGGCATCAAACATAGAAAGGAAATACCAAATGGTTGCTACAATGTTCGTCAAGATCAACGATATCGACGGTGATGCCACCGAGAAATCGCATGACAAATGGCTGGTCGTCGAAAGCCTGTCATGGTCGATCGAGCGTGTCAGCGAGGAAGAGGGCGGTTCGGCACAGCGCGGCTTCGGCAAATCCGTCTTCAAGATGGTCGAGCTGGAATCCGAACTGGGCAAAGCCTCGATGCAGTTGATGCTGTCGGTTGCCAACGGCACCTATCGCAAGGAAATCGAGATTCACATGTGCCGGTCGGGCGACAGCGCCTCGAAAGGTCTGGAGGCCTATCTGATCTGGCGGATCAAGGATTGCTATCTGCAGTCCTATTCGGTGGATGGCAGCGCGGAATCGGTTCCCAAGGAAAAGTGGGCGATCAAGTACAACGCGATCGAGGTCGAATACAAGACGACCGACATGAAGACCGGCAAGCTGACCAAGTACAAGGACTTCAAATGGGATCTGAT
>JBBQGU010000231.1:0-6484 GCA_038323315.1 Rhodobacterales bacterium
TCCATCACGCTGTCGATCACCGCGCAGGCCGTGCCGGCCGGATCGCGGACCACATAAGTCACAGTGTTGGTGGGCGCGTCGAAAAAGGCCGTGACCTCGGGCTTGACGGTCAGGTCAACGGGATGCGTGATGGGGGAAAAGGCGGTCACGGGACTCTCCTAATGTTCATGGATCAGGCAGTTTGAGGTCGGGGCAGGGTTTGCAGACAGCGGGCAATCAGGATGCCGCCGCCCATCGAGATCAGGAACAGCGCCGTGGGCCACGGCGCAAAGCCAAGTGCCGGGATCGCCCCGCCCGGGCAGAACCCGGAAATGCCCCAACCGACCCCAAACAGCGCCGATCCGCCGATCAGTTTCGCGTCGATGGTCGTGGCGGTTGGCAGGTGGAATTTGCGGTCGAACAGCGGCGTCTGACGGCGGCTGAACAGCACACGGTAGCCGATGGCAGCCGTGACAAGCGCGCCACCCATCACGAAAGCAAGGCTTGGGTCCCAGGTGCCGACCGGATCGAAGAAGTTCAGCACCTTGGCCGGGTCGCCCATACCCGAAACAGCGATGCCAAGCCCAAAGATCAGTCCGGCGGCAAGGGCAGAAAGGATGCGATTCATGGGGTTCAGCCTCCAAAACCATGTCGGATCAAGGTGACGGTGACCAAAGTCGTCACCATGAAGGTTGCCGTGGCAACAAGTGAGCGCGGCGACAGTCGCGCCAGACCGCAGACACCATGCCCGGATGTGCAGCCCGAGCCATAGGTCACGCCGACCCCCACGATCACGCCGCCAGCGGCCAAAAGCGGGCCGGTCGTGGGGGACGCAAAGCTGAATTCGGCCCCCAACAAAGTGGCGATCATCGGCCCCGCAATCGCCCCCGCCAGAAAGGCCAGCCGCCAGCGGCTGTCTGGGTTGCGCGGCTCCAGCACGCCGCCCAACATGGCGGTCATGCCTGCGATGCGGCCGTTGAAAGCCATCAGGATCACGGCGCCAAGGCCGATCAGAACACCGCCGAACAGCGACGCATAAGGGGTAAATTCAGTCATCATTCTTGGAAAGGCTCCGGTTTTTGGGACTGTGTCGGGTTGCATGGTCCGCAAGGGTCAGCCGCGGTTCACGCAGCGCTGAAACGCTGGCAGAGGGTTGTTTTTGGACGCATCGCGCAAAGGCTGCATGACAAGGGTGATGTCGGGGCAAGCTGCGACTGCGGGAAGCAGGTTTTCATCACAGAGATCACGGTGAGCGACTTCAGCCTCGACGCCGATCTGGCAAGCCAGCGTCCCGGTCGCGTAGCTGTTCTCGGGAACTGCGAGTGTTCGGATTTCCAGCCCGACAGTGTCAGGATTTGCGCATCGCGCAGGTATTGATCCCCAGCAGCGTGTAGGCTGGGCAGAACCGGAACAAAGCGGTTCCCAGCATCACGGCGCCAACGGCGGCCACAGCAAACTTCCATACGCCCCAAGCGGCGAAGACCCCGGCAAAGGGCGGCAGGAACAGCGATGCCAGCAGAACGGCGCCGACGATGAAGCGAAGCGTGCGGTCAAGGGATCCGACATTGGTCATTTTTTCCTCCATTTGGTTAAGGGATGTTGCTATGTATCTTCGCAGATGCTAAAGTGTCAAGCATGAAAACAGATATCTTGTATGAAACTATAAATCCTCTTGAAGCCAAGGCTGAAGAGGTTGCTGCCACCCTGACCGCAATGGCCAACCCCAAGCGGCTGCTTGTGCTGTGCACCTTGCTTGGCGGAGAGAAATCAGTGAACGATCTGGCCGAGATTGTGCATCTGAGCCCCGCTGCCCTGTCGCAGCACCTGGGCAAGATGCGCGCGCTGCGTCTGGTGGCCACTCGGCGCGATGGGCAAACCATCTATTACCGCCTGGCCAGCGCAGAGGTGCGGGCCTTGCTGGAAACGCTCTACCGGGTTTACTGCGTCCCGGAAGGCTGAGGGGCCAACCGGTCCAGAAGAACACCCCGGTTGATCGTGATATCGGCAATCGTCATGTCATCAAGAACGGACAGGAAGGCCCGTAAGGCCCTTTGTATTCCGCGAGATAGGTGGCAAGCACCCGCAAGTGGACAGGTGTTTGTCTGGGGGTTGAAACATTCCACCAACTCCAGCGGGGCCTCGGTCCAGCGCACGACCTCGCCCACGGTGATCTGATCGGCAGGCCGGGCCAGACGCATGCCACCATTGCGGCCGCGGATCGTCTGGATGTAACCGCGCTGCCCCAACTCGTGCGAGACCTTCACCAGATGCGCCTTGGAAATACGGTGTGCCCGTGACACTTCGTCAACTGTGACGATGGCGGGATCGCGCAAGGCGACGTACTGCAAGATCCGCAACGCGAAGGTCGAATACTGGGTCAGATGCACGCGATGGGCCTCCTGCGACAAAAGGTTCAAAAAGATATAACTTTTCTGCGAGACCTTCAATAGTTGTCCAACAAATGATGGTTTAAGGAGGGACGACATGCTGGGTCTGGGCGTCTGGAGCCTGATCGCCCGCTTCCGCAGGCGGCTGGTCGCAGCCTCGTGGCTGTACTGCGCGCCCATCGTGATGGGGCCAACCGGGGTTCTGGCCGTACTGGCGGGCTGGATCACCACCGAAGTGGGGCGACAGCATTATACTGTTTAGGGCCTGCTGACCCCGTCGCAAGACGGTGATGGCCTGCTGAACGAACAATGGGCACGGAGATGACGCTTGATCTTCCGCTGATCTGGGCCGGGCTGATCGCCTTTGCCGTGCTGGCGGCGTGGCGTTCGAGGTTCGCTGGAAAACGAGGCGTGGGCAACTGATCTTCAAAACCGAGCATCATGTGCAGCGTCGGGCCTATGCAATCGCCTTTTGGGTCGCACCCCTGACGCTTGCGAAGATCGGGGCGGTCAGCCTCAGGGCGTCATTGTGTAAACATATCCCGGCAAGTTGATCGCCGAACATGGCTGGTTTACTTGACTTCCTGCGTCCAGGCTTGCACCGCTGGTTCATGGAACGCCTTCGCCGGATAGCAGTTTTTCTTCTTATATTGGCAGTTCTGCCATGGGGCGCCTACAGCGGTGTCCGCGTGTCGACGTCAGGGGCAAGTGTCGGCGAGGTCGGTGTCGCGCAATTCTTGAACGGGACCGAAAATGCGGCTGTACCAAATGAAGATCCGCAGGCTGCCTTTGTTGCGCCAGCACAAAAGCGGTGCCGCACGGCTGCGCTGTTTGGCTCGCCCTGCGGGCCGCATGTGACGCTGTCCACAACCACGATCACGTTCGACAACCCCACCTCTGGGCAGGAAGTCTTTCGCGGCCCTGCAAAACGGCTTGCAGCGGTCGTACCATCCGGGCCGCTCGATCCTCCCAGAGTCTGCTGATCATCGCGGCCGCGCAAAGCCCGCGGCCCAGTTCGATTTTCAGCAACCGAGGAACAAACTCATGATCATCACCCGTCGCGCCTTCATGGCCGCAGGATCTGCGGTCACACTCTCTGCCTGCGCAATCACGCCGCAAGCCATCGACCCTGTGAAACCGGAGCCCGTGCCTGCTGCGTTCCCGCCCCTACCCGCGCATTACGGCGCCATCACTGACGAACCCTATCCCGTGCCCGCAGTGCCGGAAGGTGTCGTGCGGCCTGCCCTCTGGCGTCAGGATGTTGACAATCCCTTTCCTGACGAAGCGCCCGGAACAATCGTCGTCGATCCCGATGCCGGTTTCCTGCACCTGATCGAAGAAAATGGCCGGGCGATGCGCTACGGTGCTGGCACCGGAGCCGCCGCGTTTCAATGGCAGGGCGTTGCCAGGCTTCAGTTCTGCCGCAGTTGGCCCCGCTGGAAAGTTCCGGAGACTATGATTGCCCGCCGACCTGACCTTGCAGCATATTCGGTGGCGAACGGAGGTATGGATCCGGGTCCGGGCAACCCGCTTGGCGCGCGCGCACTTTACCTGTTTCAGAATGGCGAAGACACGCTTTACCGGATTCACGGCGCGTGTGAGCCGGAATATCTCGGAAAAGCAGTGTCATCCGGTTGCATCCGGCTCTTGGATCAGGATGTCATCGACCTGCATGGTCGGGTACGACACGGTGCCAGCGTCCGTGTGTTGCCAAGTTTGATGCCTACCGGCCTCGCCGCGTTGTATTGACACTTCAAGGACGTATCGAAGGCGAGCTACTCCTCGCCTTCGATCGAATTCGCTCCGCAACCCGAATGGGTTTGCAAGCGCAAATGCTGCTTTGGTTGCGGGGCGAATGCCTGGATCCCTTGAAACGCGGCACGCCTGTCGTGGTCAATGAGGCGTGGATGCCCGAAGCAGAAATCATTTGGTTTCCCTTGTGTCGGAGGGCGTTTTTGCAGCTTGGTCCGGGGCAGGCTCCCGCAAGGGCTGCATCAGCATTCGGTCCAGCCAAAGGTCGCGGGGCGTTCGAAACTGTTCGATCCCGATCTCCATTCCCAAATGGCCCTTGGCCGGTTGGGCCAGATATGTGCCAAACATCCGGTCCCACCAAGGGACAGAAAACCCGAAATTCGAGTTCGTTTCACGCGGCTCGACCGAATGGTGGACCCGGTGCATATCGGGGGTGACGAGGAACAGCCGCATCACCCGGTCCACGGCGGGTGGCAGCGCGATGTTGGAATGGTTAAAGATCGAGGCCGCATTCAGGATCACCTCGAAGGCGAGCACTGCGACGGCGGGTGCACCGATCGCGACCACCAGAGCCAGCTTGACTGCCATTGACAGGAAAATCTCGATCGGGTGAAAGCGCAGCCCCGTAGTTGCATCAAACTCCAGATCGGCGTGATGCATCCGGTGTAAACGCCACAGGCCGGGCACGGCGTGAAAAACCATATGCTGAAGGTAGATTGCCAGATCAAGCATCAGGATCGCGCCGATCACCGCCACCCACAGGGGCAGGTCAATCATGTTGAACAAGCCCCAGCCGTTTGTCCCGGCGATGCCCGCCAGACCTACCGCAAGAACCGGAAAGGTCAGTCGCAGGATCGCCGTATCGACGACGACCAGTGCCAGGTTGTTCGTCCACCGAAGCACCTTGGGAATTTCCTGACGCCGGCGGGGCGTGGCCATTTCCCACAGCATCATGGCAATCAGCACCGCCAGAAAGGTGATCAGGCGGATTGTCGGCTCGTGGTTCAGCAGAAAATCAGCCATCTGGGAGCTCCGATCTTGTAATTGGAAGGCAGTTTTCGTATTCAAGCAATTACTTGAATGATCTAAGGTTCTGTATCACCCATGTCAATCAGCCCGAAGGCCGCACTGTTGGAGGAGTATGCGCGGGTCGCAGGCGCACTCTCGGCCCCGGCACGGTTAGCCATCCTTGAACAGCTTGCCCAAGGGGAACGCGGGGTAGAGGGGCTTGCCGAAAAGACTGGCCTTACCGTGGCGAATTGCTCTCAGCATTTGCAGCACCTGCGCCGCGCGGGGCTTGCGACCAGTCGCCGTGACGGCAAGTCGATCTTGTACCGATTGACCGATGCGAAGGCCTTGGCGCTGATGGACCTGATCCAAATTGTGGCCGAGGGAAACGTTGCGGAAGTAGATCACATCTTGCGCAGTCTGGCCGATGGGTTGGACCCGCCAGAACCTGTGAGCCGCGATGAATTGCAGGCACGGCTAGAGAATGGCGCGGTCGTGCTGCTCGATATACGTCCCGCCGATGAATTCGAAGCGGGCCACATCCCCAGCGCGAAAAACATCACACTGGCCGACCTTGCGGCCTTGATCCCGACGCTGAATCTGAACGTTGAGATCGTTGCCTATTGCCGTGGGCCCTATTGCATCTACGCGCACCAGGCTGTTGCTGCGCTGCGCCGTCATGGGCTGAATGCGAGGCGCATGAAAGGCGGCTTGCCCGAATGGCGCGATGAAGGACGTGCGACTGAAGGTGTCACCTGACCAGTTTCCATGTAACTGAGCACGCAACTTTGATCCATTGATCCTCCAAAGAATGATGGCGTGGAATTCCTGAATTCATGCAAGTTTTCATCGGTTTGGATCACCGGTTTGATCCTAAGACAGCGAGGATGCGAACCCGTTGCTTCTCATCATTCACGTCAGACCAATAAATCGCCCGGTCGATCGTCAGAGGTCGCAGACCAAGCAGCAGATCGTCTTGACGTTCACCACGATACGGTGCCGCACCCAACTGGTCGGCCATCGCGCGAATGTCGTGGATACGAACCCCGCAATGATTCAACGCCGCCAATGAACAGTGCCACCCGCCTTTCCCGGTATTGGCGATGCGATGAAGAAGAAGCAGACGCGGCGGGCACTGTTCCTCGCAGAGATGGATGCGGTGGTTCCGTGGACTCGGCTGTTGGCGCCGATCGAACCGCATTACCCCATGGCCGGGCCGAAGGGCGGCCGACCGCCGATGCCGCTGGAGATATGAGCCGGGCCAGAAATCGATCCGGGGGATCGATTTCCCGGCGATTGGCTGCGGGTATATTTCTTGCAAAACTGGTATGCGCTGAGCGATCCGATGGCCGAAGAGA
>JBBQGU010000232.1:0-6464 GCA_038323315.1 Rhodobacterales bacterium
AGTCGGCCCCTCATCATTCCCTTGCGGGCATTCTTCGGTTTGTGTCGCGAAGAATGACCGAAGGGAATGAAGAGCGGTGGTTCAGATCAACCAATCCGCCTAGTCGCTGGTGACTTCGTTGGGGCCGGTTTTAACGGCGTCGCCGTCAACCGGTTTTTTCGGCGCACGCGGACGCGGGGCCAGTCGCGGCTTGGGTGTTGCGGCGGCAACCGGTTCGCCTGTGATTGGTTCAGATGTGGCGGATTGCGCCGCAGCTGGCTTGGCGCGCGGCTTGGGTGCGGGTTTGGGCGAGGGAGGGGCATCGAAAAGCGGCATCTGCGGCATCATCGAGGGTTGCGCCTTTTGCGCCGGCTGATCCTGAACGCGCTGTGGCTGAACCGGTCGGGCGGATGGCTGGCGCGTGGCTTCCGCCGGTGGTGTGCGCTCGGGCTGCGGTGGGGCAGCCTCGGCTTTGACCTCGGGCTGGGGCTTCGCTTCGGTCTGGGGTTTCACCTCGGCCTGGCGATCCCCTTGCGGCTGCTCGACGCGGGGCGGATAGCTGCGGCGGTTTTCGTCGCGTGTCCGGTCATAGCGCGGGCGGTCGTTGCGGCGCGGCTCGTCGGTCCGGGGCTTTGGTGCTGCCTCGGGCGTTTCCACAAGACCGGCATCGTCATAACCGACTTGATCCACCAGATCATGCGCCGTTATCACAGGCTGTTCGTCCGGCACGTCATTGCGGTAGTCGGACCGTTGTTCGGCCCGGTAGTCCGGCCGCTGCTCGCGGTAGTCCTGCCTGTCGTTTTGTTGGCGGTCGTTCTGTTGGCGATCGTTTTGCGAGCGGTCGTTTTGCGACCGGTCGTTTTGCGACCGGTCGTTTTGCTGGCGGTCGTTTTGCTGGCGGTCGTACTGCTGGCGGTCGTTCTGAGGCCGGTCGTTCTGGGGTCGGTCGTTTTGGGGCCGGTCGTTCTGTTGGCGGTCGTTCTGTTGGCGGTCGCGGGGCTGGTTTTGCCCATTCTGACTGGTCTGGCCATTCTGATTGTTCTGGTCATTCTGACTGGTCTGGCCGCTGTTCTGGCCGCCGGCGTTCGGCTGTTGATAGGGCTGCCGGTTGTCCTGGTCCGCCGCCATTTCGCGGTTCGCTTCGGCCAGAAGGCGGGTGTAATGTTCGGCATGTTGCAGAAAATTCTCGGCCGCCACGCGGTCATTCGACAACTGCGCGTCACGGGCAAGGAACTGATACTTCTCGATCAACTGCGCGGGGGTTCCGCGCACCTTGCCTTCGGGCCCAGAGCTGTCGAAGACGCGGTTGATGATGTTGCCGAGAGTGCGCGGGCGGTTCGTTTTCGAACGCGAACGGGACTTGGAAGAGCGCATTGTGTCCTTTGATCCAGATATCCGCTTGATCCGCGCCAGACACTTCCGGTGTCTTAACCCATAGGGGTGTGCAGCCAAGTTCGGGTTGGTATACGCATCAGGCTTGGCCGGAAACTGGCCCGCCCCGCTGCGTATGGGAATGAATAAGCATGGGGCGTCGGGGCTGACAAGTGATTTTTGCATCGGATGCCGGAATTTGGCAAGATTCTCGTGCGCATTGGATCAATGGCCGCCCGATTCGAGGCGTCACAGCGGTTTTTCGGCCACAACGACGCGGTCGCGTTGGTCGAAGTCCTGAAGGGTGGCGATCCGGGTCAGGCCCTGTTCGGCGAAAAGGGCGCGGACGGCCGGACCTTGGGTCGGGCCGATTTCGACCATCAGGCGGCCACCTTTGGTCAGATGGGCGGGGGCCTCGGCCGCAATGATGCGGTAGGCTTGCAAGCCGTCGCCGCCGGGGGTCAGGGCGGCATGCGGCTCCCAGGTCAGGACCTCGGGCGAGAGGGCGGGCATTTCGGCGGCGGCGAGATAGGGCGGGTTGGACAGGATCAGGTCATAATGGCCGGTGACATTCTGGCACCAGTCGGAGTGCAGGAATGTCGCGTTGGCAGCGCGCAGGTTCGCGGCGTTCTGGCGGGCGACAGTCAGGGCGGGTTCAGAGATGTCCACGCCGGTGCCATGGGCGTGCGGGCAGTCCAGCAGGCACGACAGCAGGATGCAGCCAGAGCCGGTGCCGAGGTCGAGGAGGCGCGTGAAGGGGCGGTCGAGGGCTGCGGCGATCAGAACTTCGGTTTCCGGGCGGGGGTCGAGAACATCTTGGGTGACGATGAAGCTGCGGCCCCAGAACAGGCGTTGACCGGTGATTTGCGACAGGGGTTGGCGGGACAGCCGGGCGGTCAGGGCGGTGTCGTAACGCTGGGCCGCGTCGGGGACCAGCGGGTCTTGCAGGTGGAGGGTCAGGCGGTCGGGCGGGATTGTTGTGGCAAAGGCGAGGAGCAGGCGGGCGTCTTTGGCGGGATCGTCGATGCCTGCGGCTTTGAGGCGGGGGATGGCTTGGCGTAGTGCGTCTTGAAGCGTCATCCCTCCATCTCGGCGAGTTTGGTGGCCTGGTCATGGGCGACGAGCGCGTCGATCACCTCGCCCAGGTCGCCGGCCATGATCTGGCCGAGGGCGTAGAGCGTCAGGTTGATGCGGTGGTCGGTCATGCGGCCCTGGGGGAAGTTGTAGGTGCGGATGCGTTCGGAACGGTCACCGGAGCCGACCTGCGATTTGCGGTCGGCGGCGCGGGCTGAATCGACCCGCTCACGCTCCAGCGCGTAGAGGCGGGCGCGCAGGACCTGCATGGCGAGGTCCTTGTTGCGGTGCTGGGATTTCTGGGCCGAGGTCACGATCATGCCGGTCGGCAGGTGGGTGATACGGACGGCAGAATCGGTGGTGTTGACGTGCTGGCCCCCTGCCCCGGACGCGCGCATGGTGTCGATGCGCAGGTCGGATTGCGGGATGATCAGGTCAACCTCTTCGGCCTCGGGCAGGACGGCCACGGTGGCGGCGGAGGTGTGGACGCGGCCCTGGCCTTCGGTTTCGGGCACACGCTGGACGCGGTGGACGCCGGATTCGAACTTCATGCGGGCGAAGACGCCTTCGCCTTTGATGGACACCGAGACATCCTTGATTCCGCCGAGATCGCTGTCTTGCTGGTCGAGGATTTCAAAGGTCCACCCTTCCGCCTCGCAGTAGCGTTGGTACATGCGGAGAAGATCGGCGGCGAAGAGGGCGGCCTCGTCCCCGCCGGTGCCGGGCCGGATTTCGAGGATGGCGGGGCGGGCGTCGGCGGAATCCTTGGGCAGGAGCGCCAGTTGCAGGCGATGTTCGAGGGCGGGAAGGCGGTGCTTGAGGAGGGGAAGCTCATCCTCGGCCAGGGCTTTCATCTCGGGGTCGGCCAGCATCAGTTCGGCCTCGGCCACGTCGTCGAGGGCCTGGCGGTAGGCGGCGATTTCGTCGGCGACGGGTTTGAGGTCGGAATATTCGCGGGCAATCGTGGCAATTTCGGAAGGAGTGGCACCGGCGTTGAGTTTGGCTTCGAGAAACTCGAAACGCTGGGTGATCTGGGCGAGTTTGTCTAAGGGGACCATATGCGGGGTTTGGCGCGGAATGTTGGGGCGGTCAATGGTGGTTGCAGCCGGGGGCCAGCCCCCGGACCCCCGGGATATTTGGGCCAAAGTGAAAGGGGGCGGGGGGCATGGTCTGTCGGTTGGGGGTGGGTTGTCACGAAGGTTTCATTGTTGGGTCGGTAGGCTGGCGAGGCGCGGGAGTGGGCCATGGTTGAAGACTGGGAAGCGATCATCACGGGGCGGGATGGTACGGTGAACCGGCATCTTGGCACGCGGTTTGATACCGAGGGGCGATTTATGGCGGAGCATGGCAATACGGTCGTGTGTCAGGTTATACCCGGTTCGCCCACCGAGGACGCGCTGCGTGGGTTGCGGGCGGGGCTGATGGCGCTGCCCGGGGCGGGGCATTTTGCCTTTACCGATGTCGAAAGCTATCACATGACACTGTTTGAGGGTGTGATCGAGACGCGGCGAGAGGTTGGGATCTGGCCGGAAGATTTGCCGCTGTCTGCCAGTATCGACAGGATGACCGAAGCTATGGCGGACAAGCTGGCGGGGTTTGTGGCGCCGCCGGCGTTTGGGATCAAACCTGTGGGTCTGACGCCGTTTGGGCTGCAGCTGGCGGGTGCCACGGCGGAGGATGAGGCGCTGGCGCGGGCATGGCGCGATGGGTTGGCCGGGGCTTTGGGGCTTTTGACGCCGGGCCATGCGGCATATGGATTTCATACCACGTTGGCCTATGTGCACGATTGGGTGCCAGAAGCGCTGCTGCCAGCCTATCGCACGGGGTTGGCCGGGTTATGTGCCGCGTTTGTCGCGCGGGTTCGCGTGATGGACCTGGCCCGGCCGGCCTTTTGCCGGTTTTCCGATATGAATGCGTTTCCGCCGGTTTTGGGTCTTTGACCGGGTTGGATGCATGGCCGCTGGCTGTCAAAGACCCGCAAGCCAGGCTTTCAGGCGGGCGGTGTTGACGCCGAGGTCGCTTTCGCCAAAGCGCTGGCGGGCATAGATGTCGAGGCGGGTGCCCTCGGGGGCGGCGTGGACCTCTGCGGTGGTGTAGTCGGGGAAAGCCATCAGGTTGGAGCGGGTGATCCAGGTGGTCATGCTGTCCGTGGTCGCGAGTTGGGTGGTGCGAGGGGTGGCGAGGGCTATGGCGTCAAGCCGGGCGAGCACGGTGACGGGGTTATCCGGGAGCAGGCAGGTGGCGCGGGCGCCGTTGCGTTGGGTGCGGATCTGGTCGGCGCAGGGCCCGGTTATGGCCGCGGTCTGATCGGCGATGGCGACGTGCCAGATGGCGGGGTCGGTGGGGGCCAGACGAACCCATACGGCGAGGGCGATGGCGGCGACTGCAATCAGGCCAATGGCGTAGAACACTTTTTTCATCACCCTATCTTTGTGTTTTCGCCCAATGGTACAGGCATATCAGCTCGTAAGCGACATGGGCACCGGCGATGGCGGTGGCACCTGTCGTGTCGTAGGGCGGCGACACCTCGACCACATCGCCGCCGACCATGTTGATCCCCGCGAGGTCGCGCAGCATGGCGGCGGCCTGCCATGTGTGCAACCCGCCCCAGACCGGGGTGCCGGTACCGGGGGCGGCGGAGGGGTCGAGGGCGTCGATGTCGAAGGTCAGGTAGGTTTGGTGGGCCTGGACAATGTCTTTGATCTTGGCGACGGTCGCGGCGGTGCCTTTTTCGTGGACATCGCGGGCGTCTATGACGTGGAAGCCGAGATAGTCTTCGGTCGTGGTGCGGATGCCGATCTGGGACGAGCGTCTGGGGTCGACGAGGCCAAGTTTCACTGCCTTGTACATCATGGTGCCGTGGTCGATGCGGGTCATGTCGTCATCGGGCCAAAGATCGGAATGGGCGTCGAAATGGATGACCGAGAGGGGGCCGAATTTTTCAGCGTAAGCTTTGAGGATCGGCAGGGTGATGTAGTGGTCGCCACCGAGGGTGATTGTCCCTGCCCCGGCCTTCAGGATGTGGGCGATATGGGCGGTCAGCGTGGCGGGGAAGTCGGAGGTTTTGGCATAGTCGAAAGCGCAGTCGCCATAGTCGATGATGTTCAGGTCTTCGAGCGGGTTGGTGGGCCAGCCATAGGGCGGGTCGTACGGCATGAGGCTGGACGCCTCGCGGATCGCGCGGGGGCCGAAGCGGGTTCCGGCGCGGTGGGTGACGGCTTGGTCGAAAGGGACGCCGGTGATGGCGAGGTCGACGCCGGTCAGGTCTTTGGTGTAGGTGCGGCGCAGGAAGCTGGTGGCCCCGCCGAAGGCGTTCTCGAACGCATAGCCGCGCTGGGTGGTGCGGGTGAAGGCGGTATCGGTTTGGGATTTGGCGTCTTCTAAGGCCATATTGATCTCGGGGGGTAGGGTCGCGCTGTCGTTGGGGCCGGAGACGACACTGATCCGGTCTGGCGCAGAGATAGAAGTAAAGGATGGGTTGTCAACCGGGCGTTGGGATTGCAAAAGCGCCGGCTGCTGCGGGACGGATCGCGTATTGGGGGCACAGGCACGTTCGAAACCTGTGTAACCGGCGGCGGCGGGCAACGGGGAGGAGGCGCCGACGCCGACGGCCTTGAATTGAGCACATGGGTGGCGCCGTTTCGAAGGCGCCGGCCTTGGGGCGTGTCGAAGCCGTGTTCTTCGCGCCGGTGTCGATGCAGACGAAGTACGGGCCGGGCACGCCGGGGCGGGCCGTTGGGGCAGGACAGGTGGTGGATGCCGTCGGTCTTGTAGCGAAACTTCTCGACGCGGTCGTGGTGCAACAAAGGCCGCCAACAGCGTCGAAATAGCATTTGCCTTGAACATCCCACAGATAGGCGCCCTGCCCTTTTGTGATGACCAAAGAGCCCTCTTTCTGGAACGGCCCGAAATTGGTCCAGGGGTGGAGCGCGTGGGCGCGGTCGATTTCCCACAGGTCCTGATGGGGCAGAGGGGCGCTGGCGGTCGCATCGAATCTCCGGTCAACATGGGCAATGGCGGGGGTCTGAAGACTGGGGAAG
>JBBQGU010000233.1:0-6456 GCA_038323315.1 Rhodobacterales bacterium
CTGACCAATGCCCCCCGCCCGAAATCCTCGGTCATCGCCCAACTGGACACGATGGGCGTGCCACGTGACGCTTGGGACGAGGTGGTGACCTCGGGCGACGCCGCTCAATACGCCATGCTGACCGGTGCCGTGGGCCGCAAGATCCACTTCATCGGCGCGGCCAAGGACGAACCGTTCTTCACCGAATTCTCGCCCGACCTGACCGAAGTCGCAAAGCACCAACCGCCCATCCAGCGCGTCCCCCTGGATGAGGCCGAAGGCATCATCTGCACCGGCTTGATCAACGACCTGACCGAAACCCCCCACGACTACCGCGCCACCCTGCTGCAAGCCCGCATCAACAACCTGCCATTCCTCTGCGCCAACCCCGACATCATCGTCGACTATGGCGACCAACGTCTGTATTGCGCCGGTGCGCTGGCAGCTGCCTACGAGGCACTTGGCGGCACTGCCCTCTATTTCGGCAAACCCCACCCGCCGATCTACGACCTGGCCCGTCGCCGTCTGTCCGCCCTGCTGCCAGGTCAGGACCCCGCGATCCTGTGCATCGGTGATGGCATCACCACCGACATCCAAGGCGGCCAATCCGAAGACCTTGACACCCTCTTCGTCACCGGCGGCATAGCGGCCACCGAATTCGGCCCCGACGCCGCCAACCCCGATCCCGCCTTGCTGGACACATGGCTGCAATCCATCGCCATGTCCCCGACCTTCGCCATCGGCCATCTGCGGTAAAGCCCATGCAAATACACCACGATTGGGCAAACCTACCCGAACAGGCCCGCGGTGCCTCCATCGCGCTGGGCAATTTCGACGGCCTGCATCTGGGCCATCAGGCTGTGCTTGACCTCGCCCGTGGCCAGGCCCCCTTGGGCGTCGTCACCTTCGAACCCCATCCCCGCCAATACTTTGCCCCCGGCGCCCCGGCCTTCCGCCTGATGAATGCCGAGGCCCGCGCCAACCGTCTCGCCAAACTGGGCGTCCATCACCTGTACGAACTGCCCTTTGACGCGACCATGGCCGCCATGACGCCTGATCAATTCGCCCGCGACGTGCTGGCAAACGGCCTCGGTATCTCCCACGCCGTCATCGGCTCCGACTTCTGCTTTGGCAAGGGTCGCGCAGGCTCCGCCGCCGATCTGCAAGCCTTGGGCCTGACCCACAACTTCCGCACCACAATCGCCACTTTGGTCCAGTTGTCCGGCCAGGACATCTCCTCCACCGCGATCCGCGAGGCGCTGTCCACCGGCCGCCCCCGTGACGCCGCCGCCATGCTGGGGCACTGGCACCGAATCGAGGGCGAGGTGATCCACGGCGAGAAACGCGGCCGCCAACTCGGCTACCCCACCGCCAACATGGACATCACCGGCCTGCATCTGCCCAAATTCGGCGTCTACGCCGTCCGCGTCGATATCCTGACCGGCTCGCAAATGGGCCAATATATCGGCGCAGGCTCCCTCGGCGTACGGCCGATGTTTGGCACCAACAAACCCAACCTGGAAAGCTTTCTGTTCGACTTCACCGGCGACCTCTACGGCCACCACCTGTCGGTCGCCTTGGTGGAATACCTGCGCCCCGAGATGAAGTTCGACGGCCTCCCCGGCCTCCTCACCCAAATGGCCGCCGATTGTGAAACGGCGCGCCTCATCCTTTCCTGACTTCCCTTTCCCCCCCATATCCGCCAGTCTGCTCAAATGACCTTGCGCCACCGCTTCTGGGAAACCGTCCCCCTGACCAAAATGACCGGCCCCGAATGGGAGGCGCTGTGTGACGGCTGCGGCAAATGCTGCCTGAACAAACTGGAATACGAGGATACCGGCGAGGTTGAATACACCCGCGTCGCCTGCAAACTGCTGGACGGCGACACCTGCCGCTGCCTGCATTACGAAACCCGGCGCAATTACGTCCCCGAATGCGTCGTCCTGACGCCCAAGAGCCTGCCAAAAATCGCCTACTGGATGCCCCGCACCTGCGCTTACCGCCTGCTGCACGAGGGAAAACCGATCCCCGAGTGGCACCCCCTGAACACCGGCGACCCCGAAAGCACTCATAAGGCCGGTGAATCCGTGCGCGGCTGGACCGTCTCGGAAAACGACATCCCCGAGGAGGAGTGGGACGATCACGTGATCGGCACCGCCTCCTGACCATTGGAATACAAATGTTCTTCGCCTCCGACAACACCGCCCCCACCCATCCCGACATCATGGCCGCCGTGATCCGCGCCAACGAGGGCTACCCGCGCAGCTACGGTGCCGACCCCTTGATGGAGCGCGTCCGCACTCAGATCCGCGACCTTTTCGACGCACCCGAGGCTGCGGTCTACCTCGTCGCCACAGGCACCGCCGCCAACGCCCTTGCGGTGGCCATCCACGCCCAACCCTGGACCGCCGTCTTCTGCCACGAGGATGCCCATATCGCCACCGACGAATGCGGCGCACCCGAATTCTACTCCGGCGCCAAGCTTGCCCTCGTCCCCGGCCCCCACGGCAAGATCACCCCGGAAACCCTGACCGCCGCCCTGGACCGAACCGGCAACAGCGGCGTCCACGGCGTCCAGCGCGGCATGCTGTCCCTGACCAACGTCACCGAGGCCGGCACCGTCTACACCCCCGCCGAAATCGCAGCCCTGACGGCCCTCGCCAAAGTCTGCAACCTCCCTTGCCATCTCGACGGCGCCCGTTTCGCCAACGCCGTGATCTCGGCGAACGCCACCCCAGCCGAGATGACCTGGAAAGCCGGCATCGACGTCCTGTCCTTCGGTGGCACCAAGAACGGCTGCATGGGGGTCGAGGCCGTCGTGATCTTTGACCCCGCAAAGGCGTGGGAACTGGAACTGCGTCGCAAACGTGCAGGACACCTCTTCTCCAAACACCGCTATCTGTCAGCGCAGATGGAGGCGTACCTGACCGACGACCTCTGGCTCCGCCTCGCCACTCACGCCAACAGCATGGGCCAACGCCTGCACCAAAGCCTCGCCCAAATTCCCGGCGCGACCCTGTGCCACCAGGTCGACGCCAACATCCTCTTTCCCACTCTCGCCCCCGGCACCAATGCGCGCGCCGAAGCCAAGGGCGCCGTCTACTACAACTGGCAAACCCCCGAAGGCCGGGATGCCGCCCGCTTCGTCACCTCCTGGTCCACGACCGAGGCCGACACCGACGCCCTGTTGAACGCCCTTCGCCCCTGATCACCTTCATTCCGACCTAAATACTCACTTCCTTACAACTTCCCCGCCAAAAACAGGTCCAGGTCCTCCAACCGGTCCTGTCCAAAGAACCGCTCGTCCCCCACCAGATAAAACGGCACACCAAACACCCCCCGCACCACCGCCTCCTCCAGATTGTCGGAATAGGTCTCAGCCGCCGCAAACATCCCCCGCTCGACGGCCATCGGGTCAAAGCCATGCGCCGCCACAATCTCTCTCACGACCTCCTCATCGGCAATATTGCGCCCCTCGGCCCAAACCGACCGGGGGAACGCCTGCACCAGCCCTGCCAGATCGCCCCCACCCAACTTGGCCGCCGCAATCACGGCATAAGACGACGGTGCCGGATTGGCCGGAAAGTACATCGGCTGCAGGTCCAGCTTCATCCCCAGCCGCACTGCCCACCTCCGCAATTCCTGCAAACGGTAAATCTTGCGGCTCTCATGCCGCTCGGCCAGCACCTGCCCCCCCGTCCGCGGGAACAAGGCGGGCGCATTGATCGGCATATACCGCACCGTTGCACCATGCCGGGCTGCGACCTCCTCCAGCCGCCCGCCGGCCAGATAGCAAAACGGCGAAATCGTCGCGAACACGTAATCGATCTGCACCATTTGCGGCCCCTCTGTTGGCTGATGTTTGCAAGACCCTATCCGGGTGATAGGTGGTGTCAACGTCACGAATCTATGACGCCCCCTCCGTGACGCCCCCTCCGTGACGCCCCCTCCGTGAATACCTTGTCGAAGGACCCCAAATGGCCGCCATCACCGAGCCCAAGCTGATCTCCGGCAATGCCAACCTCAGTCTTGCCAAATCCATCGCGCGCCGCATGTCGATGCACCGTGGCATGTCGGTCAATCTTGTGGATGCTCGCATCGAACGATTCAACGACCAAGAAATTTTCGTCGAGGTGTTCGAAAATGTCCGGGGCGAGGATATGTACATCATCCAGCCCACTTCGAACCCTGCCAACGACAATCTGATGGAACTGCTGATCATGACCGACGCCCTGCGCCGTTCATCTGCCACCCGCATCACCGCCGTCATCCCCTATTTCGGCTATGCCCGCCAAGACCGCCGCGCCAAGGCCCGCACGCCCATCACCGCCAAACTGGTCGCCAACATGATCGCCGAGGCCGGGATAGACCGCGTTCTGACCCTGGACCTGCACGCGGCGCAAATTCAGGGTTTTTTCGACATCCCCGTCGACAACCTCTATGCCTCACCGATCTTTGCCCTGGATATCGAACATAATTTCAAAGGCCAGATGACCGACCTTATGGTCGTCTCGCCCGATGTCGGCGGCGTGGCCCGCGCGCGTGAACTGGCCAAGCGCATCGACGCCCCCCTGTCCATCGTCGACAAGCGACGTGAAAAGGCGGGCGAGGTGGCCGAAATGACCGTAATCGGCAATGTTGCGGGCAAGAAATGCATCATCGTCGACGATATCGCCGATACCGCCGGCACGCTGTGCAAGGCGGCCGAACTGCTGATCGACAACGGCGCCACCGAGGTGCACGCCTACATCACCCACGGCGTCCTGTCGAACGGCGCAGTCGAGCGTGTCGCCACATCGAAACTCAGCTCCCTCGTGATCACCGACAGCATCGAGCCAACCGAACAGGTCAACTCCGCCACCAATATCCGAATCGTCCCGACCGCGCCGATCTTTGCCCAGGCCATCCTGAACATCTGGAACGGCACTTCGGTCTCGTCCCTGTTCGAAACCGAAACCCTGGGCCCGATCTACGAAGGCATGTATCAGCGCCCCTGACCACGATGGGCGCATCGCCCATCCTACCTTTGTCAGGCGTGGACACCCAGGGCGAGCCTCGCGATGATCTGCTGACACCTCCGATGTTCCGGCCCGGCAGGTCGCGTTGTCGACCTCGGTCCGCAAGTTGACTTCGGGCTGATCATCGTAACCTGATGATGCAAAATCAGTTTGTCGGCCTGCCGTCTGGACTTGTCACGGTAGCCCCTTCAGGATGGCATCGTGGCGCGATCTGACCCTATGTGCGCCGGTGCTGCGGCCACGTCCGTAAGAGTGGCAATTGCCCCGAAGTTTCGAAAGTGCGACTTGCCAATCTTTGCGCGCAGTCACGTCACATCCCAATCGTCTTCATCCCGCAGCGCGCCCATCGCCGTCCAGTCGGCCCGGATGCGCGCAACCCGCGTATCGCCCCAGGTGCGGAACACCAGGTGAAAGCCGGTCCTTGTAATCTTCTCGGCCGTGACATCGGCGCGCGAGGTATGTCGGTGATCGACGTCCCACATGGATATGGCCACCATCACCGCCGGAACCGCGTCAAACGCATCGGCAAAGGTGATCATGTGGCGGCTTTCCCGGTCGCCCTGCCCCGTCCACATGACCCCGCCATCCGCAAAATCTGAAAACAGAACGCGCGATCCCTGAAGGATGCCGATTTGCCCCGCTGTCATGCGCTTCATAAGTTTTGCCCCGACCCCATCAGGGCAATTTAACCCGAAAATAGGTTAACAGAAGGCACTTAAATGGAAAGACCCCGAACAATCGGGGTCTTTTTGTGACCATTCCTATCCAAATGTCAGTTCGCCGCGACGACCCGAAGTGCCAGCAGGTCGGCAACGACCTTGTCACCTGCATCCTTGTCAGGATTGACGGCGGCAGCTAGCGTTGCATCTGCCACCATCTGGTTCATGATTGCGGGGGTCATCTCATCCAACGGCACGGCCTGTTCGGCCAGCACCGAGATGCTGGTGGCAGTGATCTCGGCAAAGCCACCGGTCACGACATAGGCCTTGACCCCGTCCGCACTGATCGCGCGCAGCACGCCGGGACGCAGGGTGGTGATGACAGGGGCATGGCCCGGCATCGCAGCCATATCGCCATCCGTGGCCGGGATCTGCACTTCGGTCGCAGCCACAGATGCCAGGCTGCGCTCTGGGCTGACGAGGTCGAACTGGATCGTTGCCATGATGCCCCCTTAGGCCGCTGCCGCAGCCAGGCGTTGAGCCTTGGCCTTGGCGTCTTCGATGCCGCCCACCATGTAGAACGCTGCTTCCGGCAAGTGGTCATACTCACCCGCCACAACCGCCTTGAACGAGGCGATGGTCACCGCCAACGGCACCTGAACACCCGGGCTGCCGGTGAAGACCTGCGCCACGTCAAAGGGCTGCGACAGGAAGCGCTGGATCTTGCGGGCGCGCGCCACGGTCAGCTTGTCCTCTTCCGACAACTCGTCCATGCCCAGAATGGCGATGATGTCCTGCAA
>JBBQGU010000234.1:0-6449 GCA_038323315.1 Rhodobacterales bacterium
AATCGAGCGTCGCAATTGTCCCAGTCAGTTCGAATTTCACGCCGTCCGGGTCAAAGAGCAGCTTGGCCGACCCATCAAAATACGTGGCCACGATTGTTTCGATCAAGACAGATCCAAATCCGCTCCGCTGCGGCAGCGTGACCACAGGTCCGCCATGTTCCTGCCAGCCAAACGTAAACGCGCCGCCGTCCCCCACATGCCAACGGACAACAACCCCGCCAGTGTCCACTGACAGCGCCCCGTATTTCGTCGCATTTGTGGCAAGTTCATGCAGAGCCAGCGAGAGGCCTAACACTTGCCTCCCGCTCATCATGGCGGCGGGTCCCCTCATGTCAAACCTGCTGTCGCCGGCACGATGGGGCAAGAGCGCGGATTCGACTACTTCGTTGATGGGCGTTTCACCGCCAATCGATTGCGTCAGAATGTCCTGCGCACCGGCCAGCGCGTGGACTCGGCCAGACAGAATTTCGCGGGCGGACTCAACTGAGGTTGCGTAACGCATGGTATAACGGATGATTGACTGGACCATTGCGAAGGTGTTCTTTAGCCTATGGTGTAGTTCGCTCGTCAAATGCTCCCGCTCTTGCTCGGCCCGTTTCAGTTGCGAGATATCGCGGGATACGGCCAGTATACGTTGTGGCTGGCCATCTGTGCCGATCACCGGGGTAACACGAACCTCCCAATAGCGCTGGTTCCCGGCCAGAGTCTCGGCAAAGGCCCGAAACTCGGTCGATTGCCCCCGTCGCGCAAGGTCCAAAGCATTTAACACTGCTGTTTTGTCGAGACTGCCCCAAAGATCCGTCCAGGGCAAACCTTCAATCAGACGCTCCGGCGTAATCTCCATCACGTTCCGTCCACCGGTATTCATGAACTGCAACCGTCCGTCCAAGTCGAGCACCTTGATACAGTCTGGCGACGCGCCAAGGACTGATTGCAAGAATTGCTCGCTGCTTTGAAGGGCGGTCAACGCGGCGTTGCGTTCAGTGACATCCATCCCTTGAATTAAAATGCCGTTTACCATGTCATGCCGGTCCCGTATCGGCTGAAAGGCAAAATCAACAACTCGTTCTTCAGTCGGGACGCCAGGCATGCGTTGCAAGGTAACTCTTGCACCATCCACGCGAAAAGGCTGACCCGTTTGATAAACGGTGTCCAACATGTCGACATAACTGTGCAATACCTCGGGAAAGGCTTGCAGTGGGGTTTTTCCCACGATATCGCGACGCCCAGCCAGCTGTAGGTAGGCTGGGTTCGCCGTTTCGAACCGGTGCGCGGGTCCATCGAGCTTGGCGATGAAACTCGGGGCCTGTTCAAAAATCTGACTGAGCATATCGCGTTCGCGGTCCATCTCTCGCCGCAGGATGACCTGCTTTGTCGTCTCTGCGCAGGCGCAAAACAGGCCCACCACATTGCCACACGATGTTCGCAACGGGCTGTAAGAAAACGAAAAATGCGCCTCTTGAGGGGAGCCATCGCGATGTAGTTCAACCTCGATTTCCTCCATCAAGGCTGACTGCCCCCCAAGGACTTGATGAACCCTGGGATGGACAACGTCCCAAAGTTCATACCAAATCTCGGCAAGCGGCATGCCTTGTGTGGTTGGGTGTCGGCTGCCACACAGAACAGCATATCCATCATTGTAGATTGTGGATAATTCCGGACCCCACGACACAGCCATGGCCTGGTGCCCACCCAGAACAATACCGACGACGGTTTTCAGTTCAACGGGCCACGTCTGAGGCAGACCCAGCGGGTGGCGCGACCATTCCATATGCCGCAAAAGGGCACCGCAATCTCCACCCCCCCGCAAAAATGGGGCAGGCTCTGACATTTCGGCTGCATCAGTCATTTTCGACATGCGTCAAACGTTACCTTTTCGTCTACTGGGCGTTAGGGGACCGAAAGAGCATCTTCTACAAATTGGATAGCCGCATCATTGAGTTCACGGGCATGTTTATCATCACAGGTGGACGGTTAAGTCAAAAGCGCTGCCCCGGCATTGACTACACTTCTACGTGTAGAGCATTGTCGAGCCCAACGGTCGAGTTATCCATGGGAATTTGAATGTGGAGCCATCACAAAGCCTCACGCGCAGTTGGTTGCACGATCGTTGCATAAATGTCGGCTTTTAGGTTTTGAGAGGAACCTCCTGCATCCGGCAAGATGCCGGCGGTATGGCCCGACCAGACGCTTCCTCCAAAAGTGCCGCTGGCATCAAAGCTGCGGGCCAGTTGTGCGGCGGTGACGGTGCCGAACAGATGGGTGACGGTGGCAATATCGGCGTCGCCCAGCTGCTTGCGCTTGGACCCAAGGCTTTTGCGCATCTTTGCCAGAAGGACGAGGCGTCGATCAACTGGACTCGGCCCATGCGGTGGCCGGGTTTGCGGTTGGTCAGGATCCAGACATAGGTCGCGATGCCGGTGTTGTAGAACATGTCGGTTGGCAGGGCGATGATCGCCTCGACCAAGTCATTCTCCAGCACATAGCGGCGGATTTCAGATTCGCCGCTGCCCGCGCCGCCGGTGAACAAGCAGGTCAGCGAAGGATCACAGAAACGAAGATAGGCCTTGTTGGCTCAATCTGCGGCTCCCATTGCGCGTCGGACCACTTAAAACTCGTCGCCTTCGATTGACAACGTCTGATTGTTCGCCCCAGCCCGGCCAATGGGCCTGTACCCCGACGTACCGTGATCGGAGATGTGGATAAACAGATGGATCACCCAAAACGAAAGTCCCGTAACCCGCAAGGATCACAAGACTTTTTCTGCAAATCTGGTGCCCGGAAGAGGACTCGAACCTCCACGTCTTGCAACACTGGTACCTGAAACCAGCGCGTCTACCAATTCCGCCATCCGGGCGTGGAAGGCTACGTACTCAAGGCAGTAGGGGGTGTCAACGGGGTACAGGAAAAATCCTCATGGCAATTGGCCTTGCTGGCGGCCCTGCGCGCGCTTATTCAAGGGTCAACTTCTGCGCCAGATTGGGGTTCCCATGAGCAAGCTTGTCACGATCTTCGGTGGATCAGGTTTCGTCGGCCGCTACATCGCCCGCCGCATGGCGCAACAGGGCTGGCGCGTCCGCGTTGCCTGCCGCCGCCCGAACGAGGCGTTGTTTGTCCGCTCCTACGGGGCCGTGGGTCAGGTCGAACCGGTGTTCTGCAACATCCGCGATGATGCCTCGGTCACGGCGGCGTTGGCGGGTGCCCATGCTGCGGTCAATTGCGTCGGCACTTTTGACATGAGCGGCGCCAACAACTTCAGCGCCGTGCAGGCGCAGGGGGCCGGTCGCATCGCCCGGCTTGCCGCTGCCGGTGGCCTGGACGCGCTGGTGCAGATCTCGTCCCTCGGCGCGGATACCGCATCGGCCAGCGACTATTCCCGCACCAAGGGCGAGGGTGAGGTTGCGGTTCTGGCCGCCTTCCCCAATGCCATGATCCTGCGCCCCTCGGTCATCTTCGGCAACGAAGACGGCTTTTTCAACCGCTTTGCCGCGATGGCCAAGTCCGGGCCGGTGATCCCCCTGGTTGGCTGGAACACCAGATTTCAACCGGTCTATGTCGAGGATGTCGCCCAGGCCGCCGTTCTGGGCGTGACCCAAGGCGCCAAGGGCATCTATGAACTTGGCGGGCCTGACACGGTCACGCTGCGCGAGGTCATCGACCATATCCTGACCGTGATCCAGCGGCGTCGACTGGTGATCAACATGCCTTTCATCGCCGGTGCCGCGATTGCAGGCGGTCTGGGTGTGGCGCAAACCGTGACACTGGGCCTGTTCCACAACGGCATCCTGACCAGCGATCAGGTCCGCTCGCTCAAGCGGGACAACGTGGTCACGCCGGGGGCCAAAACGCTGACCGACCTTGGCATCACCCCCACCGCCTATGCCGGGATCATCCCCGACTACCTTTGGCGTTTCCGCCCCTCAGGCCAATATGCCGCCATCAAGGATTCGGCCAAGAACCTGAAAAAGTCTTGATCCGCCCGATCCGGGTCCTGGCCGACAGACACGGCGCGGTACGCATCCAGGCACGCTGACGGTTCAAGGCCGTCTGCTGGTCACCACAGTCAGGAACAATAGATGAGCGATATTCTGATACCCGCAGCCTTGGGCCTGTTAGAGGGGCTGACCGAGTTCATCCCCGTCTCCTCGACCGGCCACCTGCTGTTGGCCGCGCATTTTCTGGGTTTTGACAGCAGCGGCAAGACGTTCGAGGTCGTGATCCAACTGGGTGCCGTTCTGGCCATCCTGACGCTGTACGGGGCCAAGGTGGCGGGCCTGTTTCTGGCCGCCCGCCACAGCGACGCCGCCCGCCGCGCGATCATGTCGGTCTTTCTGGCCTTTGTGCCCGCCGTGATCGTCGGCCTGTTGGCGCATGATTTCATCAAGACCGTCCTGTTCGAAACCCCGGTCCTGATCGCTTCGATGCTGGTCCTTGGCGGCGTTGTCCTGTTGTTCGTCGACCGCCTTGCGCCCGCGCCCGTCCATACCGACCCCTTGGCCTTGCCAGTCCGCACCGCGCTGATCATCGGCCTGTGCCAATGCGTCGCGATGATCCCCGGCGTGTCCCGGTCCGGTGCCACCATCGTCGGCGCACTGTTTCTGGGCGTCGAAAAGCGCGCAGCGGCCGAGTTCTCGTTCCTGCTGTCGCTGCCCACGATGGGGGCCGCCGTGGCCTACGACCTGTATAAAAGCCGCGACATCCTTGATTTTTCAGCATTGTCCGAGATTGCGATCGGTTTCACCGTCGCCTTCATCGCGGCCGTCCTGGTCGTCAAATGGGTGTTGGATTATGTGGGACGTCACGGCTATGCCCTGTTCGGCTGGTGGCGAATCATCGTCGGGCTGCTTGCCCTAACGGCACTGTGGGCAGGGCTGTGAATTATTAGGTATCGCGTACTGACATTGTTAGCGGCAAAAAAAGTGAATTCTCGACCCTAGCGCTAAACAAACCCGCGAATAGGTAACTCATGCTGACTTTTATTTCCTTCTGACCCACTGTAGAAGGCAAGTCCTGACCCTTGGACCCCGGAGCCTGCCATGGCCGTTCAACACATGCTGAAATTCGTTACCTTGGGCAAAGAGACGCCCGAAAAGCGCCCAGCCACCCTGCGGTCAGAAGATTTTCACGAGATTTACCGCCAGTTTGCCGCCGACAAGGCCGCCGAGCAGGCCGGGCGTTGCAGCCAATGCGGCGTGCCCTATTGCCAGACCCATTGCCCCCTGCACAACAACATCCCCGACTGGCTGCGGATGACCGCCGAGGGCCGGCTGCAAGAGGCCTACGAACTCAGCCAGGCCACCAACACCTTTCCCGAAATCTGTGGCCGCATTTGCCCGCAGGATCGTCTGTGTGAAGGCAACTGCGTCATCGAACACTCCGGCCACGGCACCGTGACGATCGGGTCGGTCGAGAAATACCTGACTGACCTTGCCTGGGAAAATGGCTGGGTCAAACCGATCAAACCTCATAAGGAACGCACGGACTCGGTCGGCATCATCGGCGCAGGTCCGGGTGGCCTGGCTGCCGCCGACGTGCTGCGTCGTCAGGGTGTACAGGTCACCGTCTATGACCGCTACGACCGCCCAGGCGGCTTGATGACCTACGGCATCCCCGGCTTCAAGCTGGAAAAGCCCGTCGTCATGCAGCGCATCGAACAGCTTGAAACCGCCGGTGTCACCTTCGTGCTGAACTGCCGCGTGGGTCAGGACATATCGTTTGACGCCATCCGTGGCCAGCACGACTCGGTCCTGATCGCAACCGGCGTCTACAAATCCCGCGACATAGCAGCCCCCGGCGTCGGTGCCACAGGCGTCGTCCGCGCACTGGATTACCTGACCGCGTCGAACCGTAAATCCTTTGGCGACGACGTGCCCGAATTCGACAACGGCGAGTTGAACGCCGCAGGCAAGCGCGTCGTCGTGATCGGCGGCGGCGACACGGCCATGGACTGCGTCCGCACCGCCATCCGCCAAGGCGCCACCTCGGTCAAATGTCTGTACCGCCGAGACAAGGCTAACATGCCCGGATCACAACGCGAGGTGCAGAATGCCGAGGAGGAGGGCGTCGAGTTCGTCTGGCTGACCGCCCCCAAGGCCTTTACCGGCAGCGACACCGTCACAGGTGTCATCGTGCAGCGCATGCGCCTTGGCGACCCTGACGCCTCTGGCCGCCAATCCCCCGAAGTCATCGAGGATGCCGACTACACCGAACCCGCCGATCTGGTCGTGCAGGCGCTTGGCTTTGAACCGGAAAACCTGCCGACCCTTTGGGGCGTCAAGGAATTGGCCGTCACCCGCTGGGGCACCGTCAAGGCCGACTTCCGCAGCCACGCCACCAACCTGCCCGGCGTTTACGCGGCGGGCGACATCGTGCGCGGCGCGTCTCTGGTGGTCTGGGCGATCCGCGATGGGCGCGAAGCTGCCGACAGCATCCTGACCTACCTGTCCCAA
>JBBQGU010000235.1:0-6442 GCA_038323315.1 Rhodobacterales bacterium
TGATCGGGGGCCATGCCTTGGGTCGTGTAACGCTTCATATGCTCGACGGATATGAAGCCTTCCTGCGCAGATTGCTTGATATCCTTGACCGTCACGTCATTGGCAAAGTCGAGCCATGCGCGGCCCTTCCCCGGCACGGCCCAAAGAGGTTGCAGTGAATAGGCAGCGTCCTCAGCCTCAGGCAGGGGCACGGCATCGGCAATGTTCAAGAGTTGCACGACGGCGGCTTGCGCCTCGGCGAGGCAGCCGGCAGTCGAGAAGGTGCCGTTTGCAGCGCCTATGGCGGTCAGACCTGGGATCATGCCGGGAACGGGGACAAAGGCCGCGATGTCGTCGCGCCAGACGGGGCGGCCGTTCTGGTGACAGGTCAGGTGCAAAAGCGGGTTCCAGCCGCCGGACATCATCAACAGGTCAGTCTCGATCTGGAAGGTGCTGCCGGCATGGTTGACGGTGATGCTGGACAGGGCGCGGCGGCCCTTGGTGTCGATGACCGACGCTGCGGTGTAGACCGGGCAATCCTCGACGGTCGAGGCATCAGGGCGGCTGTCGATGATGGCAGCAACCCTGACACCGGCGGCCATCAGCTGGCGGGCGGCGATGCGGGCGCTGTCGTTGTTGGCGAACAGGGTGACGCGCGCGCCGGGAGCAACGCCGTAACGGTTCAGATAGGTCTGCACGGCCCCTGCGAGCATGATGCCGGGGCGATCGTTGTTGCGAAAGGCGATGGGGCGTTCCAGCGCACCGGTGGCGAGGATGGCTTGGGTGGCGACGATGCGCCAGAAGCATTCGCGCGGCAGGTTGAGCGTGTAGCCAAGGTGCATGCCAACCCGTTCCAACGCGCCATAGGTGCCGTGGTCATATGCGCCGACAATGGTGGTGCGCGGCATCAGGCGGACATTGGGCAAGGATTTCAACTCGGCCAACGTCGCGCTGACCCAGTCCATCGCCGGAGCGTCGTTGATCTGGGCATCGTCGGACAGCAGACGGCCACCCATCAAATGATCTTCCTCGGCCAGAATGACCTCTTTGCCCGACCGTGCGGCCGTCAGGGCTGCCATCAGCCCCGAGGGGCCAGAGCCAATCACCAGCAGATCGCAAAAGGCAAAAGCCTTTTCATAACCGCCATCGTCAGCTTTGGGCAGCAGCTTGCCCAGACCCGCAGCGCGCCGGATGGCCGGTTCATACAGCTTTTCCCAAAACGCGCGGGGCCACATGAAGGTCTTGTAGTAGAACCCAGCGCCAAGGAACGGCGCTGCGAGGTCATTGACGCTCAGCAAATCCCACCGCAGGCTGGGCCAGCGGTTCTGACTGCGTGCGTCCAGTCCGTCGTGCAGTTCTTGCATGGTGGCGCGGGTGTTGGGGGTCTGCTGGGTGCCGTCCAACACCTCGACCATGGCATTGGGTTCCTCGGACCCGGCGGTCAAAACGCCACGCGGGCGATGGTACTTGAAGCTGCGCCCTACCATGCAGACACCATTGGCAAGCAGGGCAGAGGCAAGGCTGTCCCCCGAATAGCCGCTATAGCGCTGACCATCGAACGTGAAGTAGACGCGTTTGCTGCGGTCGATCAGACCTTTGTCGGGCAGCCTCATTTTGCACCCGTGCGGTCGGCGAGACGTTCGGTGGACAGGATTTCGTGGGTGACGGTGTTGCGGGTGACCAGCAGCCACGATGAACAGCCGGTCTCGTGATACCAGAGGTCATTGGTCAGGCCGGCAGGATTGGTGCGCAAATGCAGCATGTCATCCCAGGCCTGCGGGTCGGCATCCGCTGCGGGGCGGTTCAGATAATCCTCGGTCCCGGCATAGTAGAATTCGCGGCGGTCGCGGGGGCCACAGAGGGGGCAGGTCAGACGCATGTTGGTCCCTTTGAACTGAAAAGCAGGGGCGCTGCCCCTCGGCCAAAGGCCTCACCCCGGGATATTTCCGTCAGAATGAAAGGATGTTCAGCTTTCACTTTGATCCAAATATCCCCGCCGGAGGCATTGGGCATTGCAACCAGCACGCGTTGCGGAATGGGGCGCATGGTCACCTCAATGCAGGTTATGTTGCGAGCCGGTGCCTTCCTCGTCGAGGATATGGCCTGTGCGGAAGCGGTCTAGGCTGAAGCGGCGGGCGACGTCGTGGCTTTCACCGGTCGCCATCAGGTGGGCCATGCACCAGCCGGACGCGGGGACGGCTTTGAAGCCGCCGTAGTTCCAGCCGGCGTCGACGAAAAGGCCCTCGGTCGGGGTTTTGTCGATTATGGGCGAGCCGTCCGGGGTCATGTCCATGATGCCACCCCAGGATCGCAGGATTTTTGCACGGGCCAGCATCGGCATCAGGGTCATGCCAGCCTCCATTACGTGTTCTACCATCGGCAGGTTGCCGCGGGCGGCGTAGGAGGCGTAAAAGTCGATGTCGCCACCGAAGACCAGCCCGCCCTTGTCGGATTGGCTGATGTAGAAGTGGCCCATGCCGAAGGAAATCACGCTGTCGATCACCGGTTTCAGGCCCTCGGTCACGAAGGCTTGCAGGACGTGGCTTTCCACGGGCAGGCGCATTCCGGCGAGGGCAGCAACCTGGCCCGAGCGGCCTGCGGCGACCATGCCGACTTTCTTGGCGCGGATCGGGCCGCGCGTGGTTTGGACGCCGGTGACTTTGCCGCCTTCGATGTCGATGCCGGTGACTTCGCAGTTCTGGATCAGGTCGACGCCGCGTTGATCGGCGGCGCGGGCGTAGCCCCAGGCGACGGCGTCATGGCGGGCGGTGCCGGCGCGGCGTTGCATCAGGCCGCCATAGATCGGGAAACGGGATTGTTCGTAGTCGAGATAGGGAAACTCGGCGCGCAGCTGTTCGACGGTCATAATCTCGGCATCGTCGCCCTGATTGACGATGGCGTTGCCACGGCGGATCTGGGCGTCGCGTTGGCCGTCGGAGTGGAACAGCACGACCTGGCCGCGTTGGGAATGCATGACGTTGTAGTTCAGTTCCTGTTCCAGCCTCTCCCACAGTTTGAGGGAGTGGCTGTAGAATTCAGAATTGCCGGGGATGAAATAGTTGGCGCGGACGATGGTGGTGTTGCGGCCGATATTGCCGCCGCCGAGATAGCCCTTTTCCAGCACCGCGATGTTGGTCAATCCGTGGTTTTTCGCGAGGTAGTAGGCAGTTGCCAAGCCGTGCCCGCCGCCGCCGATGATGACGGCGTCATATTCGGCCTTGGGGGCCGGGTCGCGCCAGGCGGGCTTCCAGCCTTTGTTGCCGAACAGCCCCTCGGTCAGGATTTTCAAGGCGGAATAGCGCATCAGATGACCCTTTTTCGTCGCAGGCACAGTTGCGGGTTCTGAGGGGTTATTCAACAGGTGATCGAAAAGAACTGTGACGGGGGCGACGAGAGTTGTCGGGAATGGGTGGTTGGGGGAAAAAACGCCGAAGGGGGGCTCCCACATGTGGGATTTAGTCTAAGGTATTGTTTTTGTTACATCATCATGAATTTAAATTTCCCAGGCACGCCCACGCCGCACCTGCCAGGGCGCGGTCGGGGCACCAGGCTGCGCTGAAATGACCCAAGTTGCCCCGGATCAAAAAAGTGTCACAGTCCTTTACAAGCCCTTGGATTGATAGGCGGCGGCGATGCGGCTGATCGACACGATGTAGGCCGCGACGCGCAGATCCTCGACATCCGGGCGGCCATGCCAGACGGCGCGCATGGCCTGATAGGCGGCGCGCATGGTGTCATCCAGACCCGAGCGGACCAGTTCCAACTCGCCCGCGCCGCGCAGGTATTTGGTCTTGAAATCGGGCGACAGGGTCCAGCCGAGCTGTTTGTCGTTGGACAGACGTTCCAGTTCGGCCACCAGCAGTTCGTGACGCCCCTCCTCTTGCCGTCTTTGCATCCGGCCAAAGCGGATGTGCGACAGGTTTTTCACCCATTCGAAGTAGCTGACTGTCACGCCACCGGCATTGGCATACATGTCAGGGATGATCACGACGCCCTTGGCGCGCAGAATCTCGTCGGCACCAAAGGTGATCGGGCCATTCGCCGCTTCGATGATCAGGGGGGCCTGAATGCGGGCGGCGTTGCCGAGGTGAATCACGCCTTCCATCGCCGCAGGGATCAGGATGTCGCAGGGCAGTTCCAGTGCCGCAGCGCCGTCGACCGAAAAGGTTGCGCGGGGATAGCCGGCCAGCAGGCCGCCGGATTTGGTCATGTAGGTGCGGATATCCTCGATATCCAAGCCACGGTCGTCGGTCAGCGCGCCGTCGCGTTCGATGACGGCCACGATCTTGGCACCGTCATCTTCGGACAGGAATTTCGCGGCGTGGTAGCCGACATTGCCGAGGCCCTGCACCACCAAGCGCTTACCCTCCAACCCGCCGGTCAGGCTGGCCTTCGCCTTGTCCTCGGGGTGGCGGAAGAATTCGCGCAAGGCGAATTGGACGCCGCGTCCGGTCGCCTCGGTCCGGCCCTGGATGCCGCCTTGCGAGATGGGTTTGCCGGTGACGCAGGCATTGCCGTTGATGTCGCGAGTGTTCATGCGTTTGTACTGGTCGGCGATCCAGGCCATTTCACGTTCGCCCGTGCCCATGTCGGGGGCGGGAACGTTCTGGCTGGGGCTGATCAGGTCGCGTTTGATCAGTTCATAGGCGAAGCGGCGGGTGATCTGTTCCATCTCATGCTCATCCCAGGCGCGCGGGTCGATGCACAGACCGCCCTTGGAGCCGCCAAAGGGCGTTTCGACAAGGGCGCATTTATAGGTCATCAGGGCGGCAAGCGCCTCAACCTCATCCTGATTGACCGACAGGGCATAGCGGATGCCGCCCTTGACCGGTTCCATATGTTCGGAATGGACGGAGCGGTAGCCGGTGAAGGTCTTGATCTCTCCCCTCAACCGCACGCCAAAGCGGACAGTGTAGGTGGAGTTGCAGACCCGGATCTTTTCTTGCAGCCCCGGCCCAAGGTCCATCAGTGCGGCTGCGCGTTTGAACATCAGATCGACCGAGTCCCGAAATGTCATCTCGCCAGTGCTGAGCATGGATCGTCCCCCGTTACGCGGTCGCGGGCACTCGGGTACGCGCATCCTGATGTCAGCTTAGGGCATGGGCCGCCCCAATACACGGACTAAAAAGAGGAGATTGGTCAAATTGCGGGCAAATCGTCAAGGCATCCTAAACCTGTATGGGCCAGGGCTTTGCGCTTGGTGCCCCTGATGCCTGACGCTGTGATTCGTCAGACCCGACCATGCGGCCCCGACTTGGGCAGGTCATGCAGGCTCGGGTGTCGCCGGGTTTGCAACAATCGTGCGCCAGCCTTGGCACCGTTTCCAGCCCTGTCGAATTTTTCCCAATTCTGCCCGGGAAGGCACGTTTCATGCCACATTTCCGCCGCGAACCCCGCGCTTTGTGAACACTGCAAGCGGTGCCTGTAGTGCCCAAAGCGTCTGCGAACACGTGTATGGGGCCCTGTTCAAATTTTTGGGCAGGCTGTTTTCCGGTCATGCTGATTGAGGGTTGAAGAATATGGAACGGTACGACACCGACGCGCGCTGCATGGCCTCTGCCCCCCCGACTGTTGATTGTCGGCGTTTGATCCTGATTCGGATGACAAAGCGCGAGGACGGGGGGGCGATGATGTTTTCCCTGTATCTGTTCGTATTGATGCTGATGATCGGCGGACTTGCCGTCGATTTCATGCGGGTCGAAAACGCACGTGTCCAGATCCAGCAAACGATGGACCGGTCGTTGATCGCTGCAGCAAGCCTTAAGCAGACCCGTCCGGCAGATGCTGTCGTGGACGATTATTTCCAAAAGGCGGGCCTGCAAAGCAGCCTTGTCGGCGTCACCTGGACATCGACGCTCGGCGCACGCCAAGTCAGCGGAGTAGCCGAAGCCGAAGTTCAGACGCTGTTCATGAGCATGCTTGGGATTGATTTTCTTTCCACCGCGATCGGCGGGTCGGCAGAAGAACATGTCAGCAATATCGAAATTTCGCTGGTGCTGGACATTTCAGGCTCGATGCGCTTTGGCGATCAGATCGGCAAACTGCGTGTCGCCGCCAAGCAGTTCTTTGCAACCGTGCTGGAGGGCGATTCCGCGCTGACGACCTCGATCAACATCGTGCCTTATGCGGGGATGGTGAATGTGGGGCCGACGCTTTTCAACCGGTATGGTGGTGTGCGGCTCCAGAACACATCGTCCTGCATCGAGCTTGAAGCCGCCGACTACAATACAATGGCCGAGCCTGCGGGACCGCGCGTCCAGGTTCCGGTTTTCATGAAGTGGACCATCGACGCCGCCACCATGAATTGGGGCTGGTGCCCGACCGACAACAGCGCGATCATGATTGCGCAAAACAACATCGCGTCGCTGAACAGCTTCATCGACAACGTGCGGCTGCATGACGGAACGGGCACACAGACCGGGGTGAAATACGGCGTCATGCTGCTGAATCCGGCGATGCGACC
>JBBQGU010000236.1:0-6250 GCA_038323315.1 Rhodobacterales bacterium
GAACGCCGCCTTCCACACCCCCCTTGTCGCCAGCGCCCGTGGCGGTGCCGGCGGCGGCGGTGCCACGGTGACCGAGGCTGGTCTCGCCGCCCTCGCCCATTACCGCGCGATCGAGGCGCAGGCCACCGCAGCGGCCCTGCCCGACATCACGGCCCTGCAAGCGATGCTGAAACCCGGCTGAACTCGGGTCAGGTCCCACCACATCGCATAAGATATCGGCAGGGCGCGATTCATCCTTGCCTGACAGGGGTCCGGTGCAGGCAAGCGTCAGGTCACGCACAGCGCTGATCTTGGCTGAACTTTCGCCTGGTGCCTTGCGGCCCGGTCCTGCGGCTCCGCAAAATTCTTGCTGCTATCGGCTTGACGGCGTAAGCCAGCTTCCGTAATACGCAAACACGTTCGGGCGGGCCCGGGCAGCTTGGCGGTGGTAGCTCAGTTGGTTAGAGTACCGGCCTGTCACGCCGGGGGTCGCGGGTTCGAGCCCCGTCCACCGCGCCAGCCGCCCCGCCCGCCCGAACGTGGTGTGTTCATCTTGAATGCAAATGACAAAATGCGCGGTGGTAGCTCAGTTGGTTAGAGTACCGGCCTGTCACGCCGGGGGTCGCGGGTTCGAGCCCCGTCCACCGCGCCAATTGTCACACTTGTTGGCACCTCTGAAAATTTCCCTGACCTTGGCGCGGAGGAACAATTTGTAAATCAAATTGTGGTGGGGATGCAACGATGGCGCAGATGGGCTTTTTCGATCTTTCGGGCCGCTACGCGAACCCGGACGTGAAGAAAGACTCGCTGGTCAAGATCGACGCCGCCGTGCCGTGGGAGGAGTTCCGCCCGGCCTTTGAGCGGGTATGGCGCAAGCCGGATACCGACCGCAAGCCCCGCTCGGGGCGCCAGGCCGATGGACGCGGTGCCGATGTTCAAGACCCTGGTGCTGAGCGCGCTTTGCAACCGGTCGGACGACCAGATCGCGTATCAGGTCCGTGACCGGCTGTCCTTGATGTAGCACCCGGCAGGGCATCGCGCTGCAAAATCCATTACGGCTACAAGAACCATGTGAAAAACAAGTTGCACCGTGTTCTCGCGTCTGATCGGCGCGGATACAGCGTGGCGCTGACCTGGTTTCTCTTGTGCCATATTCGTTCGAACAAGGCGGAATCTGGGCAACCTGCATGGTGGCGGTGTAAGGTGATTCGGCCTTAGTTAACCGTAACAAAGCGTTAACTGGCAAAAATCAGTCGGTTTTCCCAAAATTGATCCAAATCTCGCAACAACTTCACCGCGAAAAAGGCGAAAAAAAGGCAGCAAATTCGAATTTGGTTAATTCTTTTTGGGTGTTGACCAAGCGGCAACAATGCACGAGAGGCCCTGCGCATGCAAAGGCAAGAAAACATCAAAACTTGGGGAAATCAGGAGTTCTTAGCCGAGCGGTTGTTCGCTAAGGGGAAACAACATTCAACCCTCGGGCGAAACCCCTTTGATTACGCAGGGGTAAGAACAGTAACGCTGCCTCGGTGCGACCAAAGTGTTGACGTTTTTTCACTTTGCGTCAGGCTTAACCAAAGGTATTCAGAGGTTGCCCTTCTGGGAGGGACAAGGCCGTGGGGGCGGTTTGTGAGTGGTGTTGCACGACAGCGTGCGAAGCGTATGGACGCGAGGCTGGGGCAATGGGTTTGTTTCCTTTGTCCTTTCGATCTCCCAGTAGATATTGGGAACGAGCTTTCGATCATGCGTTTTGCAAGGCGACAAACACAACAGTCCGGCGTCTGGCTCGGCCCAATTGGCCGAATCTCGGCGTTATCGTGACGTGGAGAGAGCCAGAGTTGAGGAGCGGGAAACTGCTTCTGAGCTTTTAACCGGGGCACGCGCCCCTGAACCGCGACGGGGACTGAACATGTCGGATGCGACGATCAAAAGATTTGGCGAACGGTCAGTGACCGCAGCGCAAATGCAATTGAATGCCAAGACCGACATCCGTGGAGTCGTCCGTGTGGCCCGTACTTCTGTGGAGATTTGGAAATGACCGTCCAGAACTATTCGTCCTACAAATGGTGTGATACGTCGGGCAACTGGCACAACGGCTATCCGGATGATGACTGTGATTACAAGTCGATTTCCGGCGTTGACGGGGCTGGCAAATGGACAGATTGCACGCCCAGCGGCGACGGTTATGTCGATGGCACCGCTGGCGCCAACCTGATCAATGGCAAATATGTCGACCCGAATGGCGACATGATCGACGCAAGCGACGCCCTGCTGCCTGGCGCCGGACCGAATGACGACTATGTCCGCGCGGGCGATGGCAATGACACCATTCTGGCAGGCGACGGCAATGACATCGTCTATGCCGGCAATGGCAATGACAGCGCCGACGGCGGCAATGGCAACGACACGCTTTACGGCGAGGCTGGCAACGACAAGTTGATTGGCGGCGTGGGCAACAACGCACTGTTCGGCGGCGACGGTAATGACTCTTTGACGGGTGGTTCGGGGAGTGACGTGCTGAATGGCGGCAAGGGCAACGACACAATCGACGGCGGAAACGGACAAGACACGATCCATGGCGGTGACGGCCGCGATCTGGTCTATGGCGGGCCGGACAACGACCTGATCGACACCGGGTCAAGCCTGCAGCGTCCCGATATGGGCTATCCGCACCTTTACGCGGCAGACACCGATCCGAACGATGACAAGGACACCGTCTATGGCGGGTCGGGCGACGATACGATCCGCACCGGGGATGATGCCGATTTCATCAACGGCAACCAAGGCAACGATCTGATCGACGCCGGCGTCGATGATGACACGGTGTTCGGCGATGCCGGAGACGATACGATCATCGGCGGCGAGGGCTCTGACTGCATCGATGGTGGTTCGGGCAATGACCTGATCTATGGCGGTTATGGGCCAGGCACGCCCGACAGCGTCAACATTCCAGACGCCACCGATCTGGCCCCCAACAATGGCCGCGACTATATTGACGGCGATCAAGGCGACGACACAATCTTTGGCATGGATGACAAGGACACGATCGTCGGCGGTCAGGGCGATGACGTCATCGACGGTGGCATCGACGACGATTATCTGGACGGCGGTCAGAACAATGACATCCTGACAGGTGGTGACGGCAACGACACCGTTCTGGGCGATATCGGTGAGGATACGATCACGGGTGGTGCAGGGGCGGACCTGCTTTACGGCGGCAACGACCGTGATGTGTTCTTTGGCGGCAGTGCCGGTGATACCGTTTACGGCGGCTCGGGTGGCAGCGACTTTGATACGCTGAACCTGGCTGGTGTCGGGCGTTACCGGCTTGTCGATGTGGTCGAAGACAGTGACGGCAACGGAAGCGACGGAACGGTCGAGTTTCTGGATGGCGACGGCAAAGTTACCGGGTCGATGGTGTTTGAAAACATCGAGAACATCATCCCCTGCTTTACTCCCGGCACGCTGATTGCGACGCCGCGTGGCGAGGTGCCGGTGGAAAGCCTGCGCCCCGGTGATCGAATCATCACCCGTGATAGTGGTATGCAGGAAATCCGCTGGATCGGTCGCCGTGACCTGACCTGGGCCGATCTGAAGGCGGCACCGCATCTCAAGCCGATCATGATCCGCCAAGGTTCCTTGGGCAACGGCCTGCCCGAGCGTGACATGATGGTCTCACCGAACCACCGCGTTCTGGTCGCCAACGACCGTACCGCGCTGTATTTCGACGAACATGAGGTTCTGGTCTCGGCCAAGCACCTGGCCGGCGGCAAGGGCGTACATTCCGTCGATGCAGCCGGGTCGTCCTACATCCACTTCATGTTTGACCGTCACGAGGTTGTCTTGTCGAACGGCGCCTGGACCGAAAGCTTCCAGCCCGGCGATCTGACGTTGAAGGGCATGGGCAACGCCCAGCGCAGCGAGATCTTCGATTTGTTCCCGGACCTGAAGACCGATGCCGGGGTCGAGAATTATGGGTCCGCCCGCCGCACGCTGAAGCGCCACGAGGCGATGCTGATCGTCAAATAAGCAGGCGGCGATGCTGTTCGCCAGATAAGCACGCGGCGATGCTGATCGCGCCAAACACGAATGCAGCCGCCAAGGTCCCCGTTCGGACCATGGCAACGGATCAGGGGGGCATTTGCCCCCCTGTTTCGCTTTGGCAGCGGGCGCGCTTTTTCAACCGATTTCATCGCAGCCTTGTCTCAAATCCGCCTGAATTCTGACCCAATTTGGCAAGCTTTGTCCTGTACTCATCCAAGCCAGATCACAGGGCGAGCATTTTATGGCGAATCTAAAAGGCACCAATGGCAGCGACACACTGACCGGAACCAGCAAGTCGGACGCGATATCCGGTCTGGGCGGAAATGATGCCCTGTACGGTTTGGCGGGCGATGATGCGTTGTACGGGGGTGACGGCAACGACAGTCTGTTTGGCGGCAACGACCACGACAGCCTGTACGGCGACGCCGGCAATGACGTTCTGGTCGGGGGTACCGGCAACAACGCATTGTATGGTGGTGCGGGCGAAGACCGGTTTGTCGGGGGTGCCGGTGCGGATACGTTCTATGGCGGCAGCGGTCAGGACAATCTGGATTATTCCGCCTCAGGCAGCGCGGTCGTCGTCAACCTCAGCGCGGGTCTGTTGTCGGGCGGCGACGCGGCCAATGACGCCTATGGCGGTGGGATCGATGGCGCATTTGGCTCGGCTTTCAACGACAGCCTGACCGGATTCGATGGGCATCAGTTTGGTTCATCGGATAACTACACCAACCAATTCTACGGCAACGCCGGGGATGACACGATCTCGGGCCTGGCTGGCAACGACCAGCTTTATGGCGGTGCCGACAACGACGTGATATTTGGCGGTGCCGATGACGATTTGGTGGATGGCGGCACTGGCAATGACAACCTGTACGGTGACGCCGGCAGGGACAGCCTGTCCGGCGGTGCGGGGCACGACGCGCTGTTTGGCGGGGCCGGGAATGACGCGCTGTACGGCGGTGCCGGCAATGACGTGTTTGATGGCGGCGAGGGCCGCGACCTGCTGTTTGGCGGTGACGGCGATGATACGTTCTTGGGTGGCATCGACGACACCGTCGATGGCGGTGTTGGCGGCATGGATGTGCTGGACCTGTCGGCTTGGGGATGGGCCGGAACCCACATCATCTACAACCCCAAAGATCCGCAAAGCGGCATCGTCCAGTTCCTTGACGAAGATGGCAATGTCAAAGACACGATGGAATTCAGCAATATCGAAAACGTCGTGCCGTGCTTCACTCCGGGCGCACAGGTGCGCACCGCGCGGGGCGACATCCCGGTCGAGGCTTTGGTGCCTGGCGATCTGGTGCAAACCCGCGATCATGGATTGCAGCCGTTGCGTTGGGTTGGCAGCCGGGCGCTCAGCCTCGCCGATCTGATCGTGCAGCCAAGGTTGCAGCCGATCCGCATCGCCGCCGGGGCCTTGGGCGCGGGCCTGCCGCTGCGCGATATGATGGTGTCACCCCAACATCGTATGTTGCTGTCGGACACGCGCGCCGGGATACTGTTCGGTCAGGACGAGGTGCTGGTGTCTGCGACCCATCTGACCGCTCTGGTTGGCATCGCACAGGTTCTGCCCGCCGGGGTAACCTATATCCACCTGCTGTTCGACGCGCATGAGATCATTGTCGCAGATGGCGTCTGGACCGAAAGCTTCCAACCCGCCGACCGCACCCTCAGCCACATGGACGCGGCGCAGCGCGCCGAGATCGAGGCCCTGTTCCCCGAACTGACCGCAAATTTCACCAGCTTCCCCGCCGCACGCCTGACCTTGAGGGCCTTTGAAGCCAGGGTGTTGCTGGCCGCCTGACATTGCCGCATGGCGACACTCGTGGCCCGGTCTGCCTTGCAAAATCGGCGATGTCTGGCAGCCCAGTCCATCGGTCCCGGTTCAGCCGCGCATCCTTGCGCCGTCCTGATCGAACAGGGGGCCAAGGTGAACCTTCGCCTTGCGCCGCTCACCCAGGATTTCAATCTCGACCTCCAGCCCGTCCACAATCCGGTCGGCAGGCAGAAACCCCTGCGCCAGACTAAGGCCGGTAAAATGCGAATACCCGCCCGAGGTGCAGAACCCGACCACCGCGCCATCCAGCCAGATCGGCTCCCAAGCCACCACATCGGCATCACCGGCATCAACGATGAAACTGGCCAGTTTCCGCTTCGGACCCGCCGCCTTCTCCGCCATCGCCGGGGCCTTGCCGATCCAGTCGGCATCCTTGTTCCAGCGGAT
>JBBQGU010000237.1:0-6250 GCA_038323315.1 Rhodobacterales bacterium
AAGGGCATAGGTGCCAAGTGACGCTGCAAGCAGCAGCATCCCGGCCACGTCGAACGTGAACGGACGACGCGTGACAGCTGCATCTGCAGGGAAAACCCGCTGACCGACCAGAAACGCCACTACGCCCGCGCTCGCCATGAAGACAAAGACGGAATGCCAGCCGAACCATGCGATCAAAGCACCTCCAAGGGACGGCCCAAGTGCGGTTCCCACGGCGGATACGGTGCCCAACAGACCCATCGCGCTGCCGGTGCGGTCTTTTGGCACCATGTCGCCGACCGATGCCATCGTCAGTGCCATCATGATCGCCGCACCGATGCCCTGCACGCCGCGTGCCGCAACCAGCACCCAAAGGCTGGGCGCAAGCACGCAGCCTGCCGAGGCAAAGGTGAATATGCCGATACCGGTCAACAACAGTCTGCGGCGGCCGAACATGTCGCCCAGACGCCCGGCACCGACGATCAGCGTCGTCACGGCCAGCAAATAGGATATGACCACCCACTGAACATCCTGAAACGGTGCCGCAAACGCCGCGGCGAGCGTTGGCAAAGCCACGTTGGCGATGCTTGTCCCCAGCGACGGCAACAGCATGGCAAGCGACAAGGCTGCCAGCCGCCGAGCGTGGCTGCGATCAGGTTGGGATGCCAGTATTGCGGTCATCGCGCGCCTGCCGATGGTGTCTTGACCAGCATGGGAACCAGACGGCGGGTGATGGGTGCGACGATCAGGACGACCGGGAACGCAAAAAGCCAGGACGGCAGCCAGGCGCCGACCCACAGGCCAAAGAAGCCGTCAATGAAACCGGCATTTCGCAGGGTGGCGATGCCGGACACGGCAAAGGACATGAGACCTGAAAGGATGAAGCCGAACAGGGCGGGGGCAAATCGAGCAGGCATTTGATACTCCGTGGTTAAGACTGCTTGCCAGATAACCTCCTGCGCCGTATTGCGTAAGGCGCACGGATTGCACTGTATCCATGCGCCGGACGCCATATGTGGAAGGACCCTTGCAATGCCCGACCTGAACCTTTTGTTGGCGCTGGATGTCCTTTTGGCCGAAGGCAGCGTGGCCGGTGCCGCGCGCCGGTTGCAGCTTAGCCCCTCGGCGATGAGCCGGACGCTGGCCCGCCTGCGTGAGGTGACCGCCGATCCGTTGCTGGTGCGGGCGGGACGCGGTTTGGTGCCAACGCCGCGCGCCATCGAACTGCGCGCACAGGTCGGGGCGCTGGTCGAGGGTGCCAACGCCCTGCTGCGCCCGGCCGAAACGCTTGACCTGGCCACGTTGCAGCGGCGCTTTGCCCTGCGGACCAGCGAGGGGTTTGTCGAGACCTTTGGGCCGCGGTTGCTGGAATTGATCGAAAGCCAGGCGCCCGGCGTGACGTTGCAGTTTCTGACCAAGCCCGACAAGGATAGTGCGCCCTTGCGCGAGGGCGAGGTCGATATCGAAACCGGCGTCATTGATGCCCAGACCGCCCCCGAACTGCGGACGCTGCCCCTGTTCGAGGATCGCTGGGTCGGGGTCGTGAGGTCGGATCATCCTCTGGCGCAAGCGACGATGACCGCCGACCGCTTCGCCGCTTGCGGTCATGTTCTGGTGCTGCGGCGCGGATTGCACAGCCGCGATATCGACGAGGCGGTGCGTGTGGCGGGGCTGGAACGGCGGATTGCCACGGTCGTCAACGGTTTCTCGGCAGCTTTGGCTCTGGCGCGTGAAACTCAGCTTGTCGCAACGGTTCCCGAGCGTCACACCGAAGGTTTGCGCCGTGGCATGTATTGCTTTGCGCTGCCGGTCGAGATCCCGGCCTTTACGATCTCGATGCTATGGCATCCGCGGATGGACGGTGACCTCGCGCATCGCTGGGTGCGGACGGCCGTCCGGTCGGTCTGTGGCGCGCGGTCAAACGAGCGCAAGAATGGCTGACGGGTTTGCTGAAACCGCGTCTTGCGCCGCGACAAAGTGCATGCGGCGCGTGTTGTGCGAAAGCCCGGGAAGCGTCAGGATTGGCATTGGCCATTGGCCCGGAGTGGTTCAGATGACAATGGCAGCCTTGCGGGCGCTGCAAGCAGGGCTGGTTTGTCAGACCAGTACCCGTGCGCCCAAGCGCATGCAGAAAGGCAAGATCGCCATTTGCAACCAAAAGTTCCGGTGCAAAGAAAAGCATTGATGAAACCCCTGACCCGCTCTGACTGGCTGAATGGCTGATCCGCCGGATGCAGGTGGCGCAGGTTGGACTTGGGATGGCTTAGGACAATGCTTTTGCAAGAAGGTCAAAGACCACGCGGATGCGGCGGCTGGTCAACACCTCGCGGTGGGTGGTCAGCCAGAACGGGACCGGCACAGAGACGAGGTCGGGCAGGATGCAGGTCAGGCCCGGGACGCGGGCGGCGAATTCTTTCGGCATGACGCCGATGCCAAGGCCGCGCTTGATCAACTCACCCGCCACGACGCCATTGTCGGTGATCAGCTTGAAATTCTGCCGCGTCAGGGTCAGGCCGCACGCGTTCAGAACAAGGATCAGGCGGTCGACCGGGGCGAAGCCGATGAATGTCGCCTGCGCCAGATCCTGCGCATTGGTTGGCAGCCCGTGCTGGTCCAGATAGGACTGTGCTGCATAAAAATGCGCGGTCGATTGCCGCAGCAACCGGGCGATCAGGTCGGGCTGGTCGGGCCTTGCATGGCGGATCGCGATATCCGCTTCACGACGTTGCAGGTCGCGGATGTCGTTGGCGGCCAGCACCTCCACCTCGATGCCGGGGGCGACCTGGCGGATATGGGCCAGAATATCGGGCAGAAAGTAGGTCGCAAAGGCATCCGAGGCGGTGATGCTGACCGTGCCCGCAAGTGCCTGCGATTGGCCAGAGGCGGCAAGGGCCGCGGCATTGGCAGCCTCGCCCATCGCGCGGAAATGGTCCAGCAGGTCGAGCCCGGTGGGGGTGATGGCGAGGGTGCGGCCAATCCGTTCGAACAACAGGACGCCGAGCGCTTCTTCCAAAGCCGCCACCTGACGCGACAGGGTGGGCTGCGTCAGACCGAGGTTGCGGGCGGCAGCCGACAGCGTCCCCGCCTCGGCCGTGGCAAGGAATGCGCGTGCCTGATTCCAGTCAAAGGGGGATTCCTGCCAATTCATGCATTTTCGTATAACGTAAAGCCGGATTACCGCAATTTCTTTTGATACTGCGCATAAGTAAACCGCTGGGAAAGGAGACTGACCATGCAAAGCAACACTTCGATCCGGAACGGCTGGCCCATCGCGGCGGGACTTTTGGTGCTTTCCATCATCCCGGTTGCGGCTGGGGTCGTGAGGCTGGTCTCGCTGGCGACTGGTGCCACGGTCACGCTCGCCAACGCCCGGTTCTTTGCGCATCCGCTGCCGGTGCAGTTGCACATCGTGGGAGCCAGCCTGTTTCTGGTGCTGGGCGCGTTGCAGTTCTGGCCCGGCTTTCGCCGCCGGTTCCCGCGCTGGCATCGCCATACAAACCGGGTGCTGGCACCTGCCGGTATCATCGCAGGCCTGTCTGGCCTGTGGATGAACCAGTTCTACCCCTATGCCGAGAGTGACGGACCTTTGTTGTATGGCTTTCGGCTGGTCTTTGGGGCGGGCATGGTTCTGGCCATGGGGCTGGGGGTGGCCGCCATCTTGCGCCGTGATATCGCCCGGCACCGCGCCTGGATGATGCGCGCCTATGCCATCGGCCTTGGAGCCGGTACTCAGGCTGCCACGCAACTGCCGTGGATCTTGCTGGTGGGTCAGCCGTCCGAGACGCCGCGCGCCCTGCTGATGGGGGCGGCATGGCTTTTGAACCTTGCCGTGGCCGAATGGTTCATCCGCCGCGCCCAGACGGCAAGGTTGGTCGCGCAAGCCGCCTGAAGCGGCGGCCAGCCCTATCCCTTGGTCAGTTCATCGACCAGCAGATCGAAGACAATCCGGATGCGGCGGCTGGTGCGCAGTTCGCGGTGCGCCACCAGCCAGATCGGAAACATCAACGGCGCGCTGTCGGGCAGCACGCGCTGCACCTTTGGCTCGGCGTCGCCGATGGAACCGTCCAGAATCCCGATGCCAAGGCCCTGTTTGACCAACGCCCACATGACCAGATAGTTTTCGGTCAGGATCGGAAAGTTCCGCTCGGTCAGGTCAAACCCCATCGCATTCAGCCCCTTGAGGAACATGCCCGAGCCGTCGATGCTGATGAAATCGGCGTTGCGAAGGTCATAGGGCAGGGCTGGATTGCCGATGCTGTCCAGATAGGCGGGCGTTGCGTAAAGCCGGGCGGGGACATCGCGGATCTTCCGTGCCACCAGATCCGGTTCGGCGGGGTGGAAATTGCGGATGGCAATGTCCGCCTCGCGCCGTCGCAAATCGCTGGCTTTCGAGGATACGACGATTTCGACCTCGATCCCGGGATGCGAGCGGCGCAGCTTGGCCAGGATCGGCGGCAGAAGGAAGGCCGCGTAAACATCGCTCGCCGCGATTGCGACCTTGCCCTCGACCGCCTGCGATTGTCCGGCCGCAGTTAGCGACAAGCGGTTGGCGGCCTCGCCCATGGCGCGGGCATGGTCCAGCAGTTCCAGCCCGCTGGGCGTCAGCGACAACCCGCGCCCGACGCGTTCGAACAGCACAACGCCAAGCTCTTCCTCCAGCGCGTCGACCTGTCGGCCAAGCGTGGGCTGTGCCATGCCCAAGGCGCGTGCGGCAGCGGACAGTGACCCCTCCTCTGCCGTGACAAGGAACGCCCTGGCCCGGTTCCAATCGAATTTGATGCAGCGCCTGTCCATGCGAAAACGCATATCAAACAGGCAGAATAGGTCAATGTATTTGCATAGGTCGACGACGTAGAACGGCCAGGTCATCCATCCTTTGAGGACTCACTCTCATGAAAGCCGCCATCTACAAATCTTACGGCCCACCCAGCGTCATAGCCTTGGCCGAGGTGCCGATGCCGCAACCCAAAGCTCATGACATTCTGATCCGCATTCACGCCTCGACCGTCAGTGCGGCCGACTGGCGGGCGCGCAGTCTGGTCATGCCTGCTGGTTTCGGCGTGATGGGGCGGCTTGTGTTTGGTATGTTCGGCCCCCGACAGCCGATCCTTGGCACCGAATTGGCGGGCGAGATCGTGGCTGTCGGCACGTATGTGACCCGGTTCAAGGTGGGCGATCTGGTCTTTGCCTTTCCCGGGGGCAAGTATGGCAGCCACGCCGAATACCGTGTGATGCCCGAGCGCGGTCTTGTCATGCACAAGCCCGCCAACCTGTCGTTCGAAGAGGCAGCCGCTCTATCCAGTGGTGGCACGACCGCCCTGCATTTTCTGAAGGCAAAGGGGGGCATCAAAACGGGCGACAACGTTCTGATCATTGGTGCATCCGGATGTATCGGAACCGCCGCAGTACAGATTGCCAAGCATTTCGGTGCCAAAGTCACGGGTGTTTGCAGCACTGCCAATCTTGGTCTGGTCCGCCGGATCGGTGCCGACACGGTGATCGACTACACAGCACAAGACATTGCTGCGACAAGCCAGACCTATGACATCATTCTGGATACCACGGGCACGGCACCCTATGCGCGCTGCGGGCATCTGCTGAAGCGGGGAGGCAGATTTCTGATCGCAAACGGCACATTGGCGCAGGTTTTGGGCATCGGCGGGCCGTCCAGAGCCAGCGGCCACACGTCGATTGGCGGGGTCGCCAAGGTTACCGTCGCCGATCTTGAACAGTTGGCAGACATGGCAGTGGCAGGTGCTTTCCTGCCGGTCATCGACCGGTACTATCCGATGAAGAATGCGGTGGAAGCGCATACCTATGTCGATCAAGGCCATAAGCGCGGCAGCGTTGTGCTGACAATTCCGCAAACGTTTCAGCCGATCTGAGCAACCATGCCAGAGCGAGTGCGCATCACCTTGGATCGATAAACCTAGAATGGGTAGCCAAGTCACAGTTCAACCAATAAGGGCCAGTATGACGGGTTCAACCCAGCTACCATTCTGATTGACCGGGACCTGTCCCGATATGGTGCCGCCCCAAGTGCTCGTTTAGGCCACCTTGCGTTCGAAAGCCACGGGGCTTTTCCATCCGAGGGCTGAATGACGGCGGCGGGGATTATAGAAGCCGTTGATGTCGGCGTGTTTCCCAGCTTCTCCGCCAGATCGGCTCGGCCTTGATCGTTTTGAAGAATGTCGCCACAGCGGCGTTCTGCGCCTTTGAATGATCCCCCGGATCATTCAATCCGCTGGCGCGGACCAGCTTGAACTCATAG
>JBBQGU010000238.1:0-6226 GCA_038323315.1 Rhodobacterales bacterium
AGTTACGCGCAACGCCGCTGGAATTTGACCGCAACATTGCATTTGTCGCGGGCGATCGATATCCCGACAAGAGCATGTAGGGCTCTTTCACGTCCAGCAGGTGATGGGTGGCCGCGATGATGTCGAGGTTCGAAGGTGCCATCTTGACGGTTTGATCAGCGCGAAGATCGCGCATGAAGTGGTTGATTTCTTTCAGAACTTCAGGAATGTACTTGCCGTCTATCCAGTAGATCGCATCGACACTTTCCCCCGAACGGCCCGAATACATTTTGACGCGCCGTATGTCGCCCGCCCCTCGCAAAAGCCCGAACGCATTCGAGTAGGTGGGGGCTGCTACCAATGTCGCGGCGGCAAACACACCAAAAAGGCTACGCCGGGTTACGGCGCCAGTTGTGGTCGTGGTCATTCTTGAAGCCTGTCCCATTACGTATTCTGCCGCCTATGCCGACGACCTTTTTTGTTGCTTCATCCCTAAAGCACATGTGTTTTATGACACAGGTTAGTTTGAAGCCCAACAAAGATTTGGTTCGGCTGAGCAAAGCATGGGGGGGATAGGCAAATATTCGCTGAATGCAAGGGGGTTAACCGCCAATATTTGATGTCGTGATTTTGGCAACAATTGACGTGGCTGAATTGTGACAAACACGTGAGCAGGCATGATCGGCGGTTTACAGCGGCTTGATTTATCCCATACTTTATTCGCAGAACCGCGTCGGATACGCGACGCACGACAGGATCAGGACGGGGACGACAACCATGACTTTTGCACCCGATCGGCGTCAGGCTCTGCGCCTGATGACCTCGGCCCTGGCTGCCACCGCCGTGCTTGGCGGCCATGGGGCCTTTGCCGGAACGCTGATCTCGGCCTTTTCGCAGGCGGTGTCGGCGGCGGCACAGGACGACGAGGTGGTGGCCGGTTTCTATAAAAACCGCAATTATACGACCTTGTGGACCGGTGTCGGGGATGTGGCACGGCGACAAAGCCTGTTTGATCTGTTGGATACCGCCCCGGCCCATGCCTTGCCTGCAGTCCGCTATGACGCGGAAGGTCTGCGTGCAAAATTCGTCGCTGCTATGACCGAGGGTGATGTCGGACGGTTGGAAGTCGATATGACGCGGGCCTATCTGAATTTTGTCCGAGATTTGTCCTCGGGCGCAATCGTTCCCGCCACAGCAATCTCGGGGATAAAGCGCGACATCGCCCATCTGGACCCCGCGATGAGTTTGGCGGCGGTGGAATCGGGCCAGTTCGACCGGTTCATCGCCAATCTGTCCCCGGTCGTACCGGAATATGCCCGGTTGATGAAGGAGAAGTTTGCCCTCGAATCGATCATGGCCGAGGGTGGCTATGGTGCCACGGTCAACGCAGAAAGCCTTGCGGCGGGGGATAGCGGGCCGGGTGTGGTGCAGTTGCGCGACAGATTGGTGGCTTTACGCTATCTGGGGCGGTCGTTCACGCAAACCTATGACCAGACCATTGCCGAGGCTGTGCAAAGGTTCCAGATCGACAACGGTCTGACGGCGGATGGCGATGCAGACGCACGCACCATCGCCGCGCTGAACATCGAGGCGAATCAGCGGTGGCAGTCCGTCATCGTCGCGATGGAGCGGTTGCGCTGGATGCGCCACGCCCCCTTGGGCGCGCGGCATATCTGGGTCAACCTGCCCGATTTCGTGGCGCGGGTGGTGGATGACGGCAAGGTCACCTTCCGGACGCGCGTGGTGATCGGCAAGCTCGGCGCGGATACCGAAAGCCCCGAATTTACCGAGTTGATGGAGTACATGGTGGTCAACCCGACCTGGTCGGTGCCACGTTCGATCACGGTCAAGGAATATCTGCCGATGCTGCGGGCCAACGCCAATGCCCAAGGCCAGTTGCAGGTGATCGACTCCAAGGGTCGTGTCGTGCCCCGCTCGGCCATCAACTTTGCCGCCTATACCGAAAAAACCTTTCCCTATGCCCTGCGGCAGCCGCCCTCGGATGACAATGCGTTGGGTCTGGTCAAGTTCATGTTCCCGAACCAATACAACATCTATCTGCATGATACGCCCAGCAAATCGTTGTTCGACAAGGAAATTCGTGCCTTCAGCCATGGCTGTATCCGTGTCGGAGCGCCGTTTGAACTGGCCTATCTTCTGCTGACACCGCAAAGCGACGATCCGCAGGGGCTGTTCAAATCGTATCTGGCCGGGGGCCGCGAGTCGGTCGTGAACCTTGCCACCCCGATCCCGGTGCATCTGGTGTATTTTACCGCCTGGCCGAACGAGCAGGACCGGATGAATTACGCCGCCGACATCTATGGCCGCGACGCTGTGATATTCGAGGCGTTGGTGACGGCTGGGGTGGTGCTGCCGGGGGTTCAAAGCTAAACCCGCGTCAGGCAAGGCGGGGCTTGGTGGATGGGGCACAGTGTCGGTCAGATTGCGGAGGCGCTGGGGGCGGAAGCGGCGGGCGACCTTGATGTTGTGATCGAGGGCGCGGCCGAGCCTGCTTTGGCAGGGACGTCTGATCTGGCATTGGCAATGGACCCACGCTATGCGGCGCGGCTGCCCGAGGGCCGGGCGCTGGCCGCCATGGTGTGGCCGGGGGCCGATTGGCGGGCGTTGGGCCTGAAGGCCGCGATATTTGCCCCGCGCGGGCGGCTGGCGATGGCGCGTCTGACGCAGATGCTGGACACAGGACCGCAGATTGCGCCGGGCTTGCATCCGATGAGCGTGGTTGATCTGACAGCGGTGATCGGCGAGGGGGCCTGCATCGGTCCCTTTGTCACCATTGGCGCAGGCACGGTGATTGGGCCGGGCGCGCGGATTGCGGCGCATGTCTCGATTGGTGCGGGCGTTCGGATCGGTGCACATGCGCTGATCTTGGAGGGCGCGCGGATTGGGTCGCGGTGCGTGATCGGCGATAGGTTCATCTGCCAACCGGGCGCCGTGATCGGCGGCGACGGGTTTTCCTTTGTCACCGAAGCTGAGAGTGGAGTTGAAGAAATTCGTGCAAGCCTTGGAATTCGTGAAAAAATGATGGCGCAGCCTTGGCAGCGGATACACTCATTGGGTGACGTGGTGATCGGCGACGATGTCGAGATCGGGGCCAATTCCTGTGTGGACCGTGGCACCATCCGCGCCACGCGGATCGGGCGGGGCACCAAGCTGGATAATCTGGTGCAAGTCGCGCATAATGTCGAGATTGGTGAGGATTGCCTGCTGTGCGGGCAGGTGGGCATTGCGGGGTCGACGCGAATCGGCAACCGGGTCGTCCTGGGCGGGCAGACCGGTGTGGTGGACAACATTTTTGTCGGCGACGATGTAATCACCGGTGCGGGCACGCTTATTCAGACCAACGCGCCTGCGGGGCGGGTCTTGCTGGGTTATCCGGCGGTCAAGATGGACCTGCAGATCGAGATTCAGAAAGCGCTGCGTCGTTTGCCCCGTTTGGCTGCGCGGGTCGCAGCGTTGGAGGCTGGCAATGACTGATGTCGCCCCGGAAGTGATACGTATCCTGGCCGAGCAAGCCATGCTGCCGGAAAGCGCCGTGACCTTGCAGGCGTCACTGGTGGGTATTGGGCTCGATTCGCTGGGACTGGTCGAGGCAATCTTTGCCATCGAGGAGGCGTTCGATATCACCGTTCCTTTCAACGCCAACGAGGGCGGCGCGCAGCAGTTTGACATGTCCAGCGTCGGCTCGGTCGTGGCAGCGGTGCAGGCTTTGGTCGCGGCCAAGGCATGAAGCGTGTTGCGATCACGGGTGCGGGGACGGTCAATCCCTTGGCCCAAGATGTCCCGGGCACCTACACGGCGCTGCGCGAGGGGAGATCGGCGATCAGGCCGCTGGCGTTGCGCGATGTGGACCGTCTGACGGTGCGGATCGGGGCGCAGATCAAGGATTGGCGCCCTGATCTGACGCGCGCCGAATTGGCGATGATGGACCTGTTCAGTCAGTATGCCGTGATTGCCGCGCGGCAGGCGGTCGCGCAATCGGGGCTGTCGTTTGACGCCACGTTGGCCGAAACCTCTGGCGTCATCATAGGCTCGGCGGGGGGTGGGTTGCAGACCACCGACGACAATTACCGCGCGGTGTACCAGGAGGGAAAGTCGCGGGTACATCCCTTTGTGGTGCCGCGCCTGATGCTGAATGCGGCGGCGGCGCAGGTCGCGATGGATCATGGGGTGCTTGGGCCGGTTTATGCGGTGTCCTCGGCCTGTTCCTCGTCGAATCATGCGATCGGTCAGGCGTTCCACCTGATCCGGGGTGCTGCTGCCGATGTCATGCTGGCAGGCGGCGCGGACGCGATGCTGTGCTATGGCGGCATCAAGGCGTGGGAGGGGTTGCGCGTGCTGTCCGAAACCGGGTGCCGGCCATTCTCGGCGGACCGCGACGGCATGGTGATGGGTGAAGGGGCGGCGGTCTTTGTGCTGGAGGAATGGGACCGCGCCCGCGCAAGAGGGGCTGATATTCTGGCCGAAATCGTGGGGTTTGCCATGACATCGGATGCCGGCGACATGGTCCAACCCTCGGCCATTGGTGCGGCACGGGCGATGCGGATGGCGCTGCGCGACGGTCGGATGGCAGCGGCAGAGGTCGGCTATATCAACGCCCACGGCACCGGCACGACAGCCAATGACCGCGCCGAGGCACAAGCGATTGCGGAAGTGTTCGGCGCGCCGCTCGTCTCGTCGACCAAATCCGCCCATGGCCATCTGATGGGGGCTGCGGGCGCGGTCGAGTTGTTGGGCTGTCTGATGGCCTTGCAACAGGGGGTGATTGCGCCGACCTTGGGGTTTACGCCCGGCGATTGTCCGCTGGACGTTGTTCCGGATCACGCGCGACAGGCCCACGTTACAGCCGCCCTCAGCAACAGCTTTGCCTTTGGCGGGCTGAATGCCGTTCTGGCGCTGAGGGCCGTATGACTACTTTTTGGTGTTCGCGGTTTTCACGGCCTCGTAACCGGCGGTGAAGCCTTTAAGCGTCAGTTCCAGCGCGACGACCTTGTCGGGGGCTGCGGCGGGCACGATGGTCACCGTCGCCTTCACACCCTTTTTCAGCGCGGCAATCTCTTCGCCCGTAAAGCCCAGACGTGCCACGCAGCCAACCTTGGTGCAAAAGGCAAAGGGATAGACCTTGGCCTGCTTGGCATCAACGCCGATCTTCAGATTGGCGGTCAAAAGCGTCTCCAACGGCGCCATGAAGGTTGCACCGGCTGCAGCCTGCGCGCCATCGGGCAGGTTGAACACGCTGATCTCGGCCACGTCGTTGCCCTCGGTGTCTTGCAACAACTGGTACAGCTGGCAGGGGTCCGAGCCGTCGTCCTTTTTGACACAGCGCTGTTCCCATTTGTCAAAGGATGCCGCCAGATACGTCTTGCCAACCTCAGCATCAGCTTGTGTCGGCAGGCCGGGCGTTTCCGAACTGCCCATCGACAGATCCGTGGGGGCGGCCACGTCGGCGGGGGGGGGCGTTTGGGCATGGGCAGCAAAGGCTATCAGGCTTAGGCCGATGGAAAGTGCCCGGAAAAGATTGGTCATGGATCGGTCCCTTGAGTTACGCCGCTGTTTATCATGCGTCGTGGCACAGGTCAGGTCATAAATGCGCCAGTGCCGGTAAAATGTTCGTAGCGGGCAGGATATTGCTCAAAACCAAAAGAAAAAGGGCCGAAAGTCGGCCCTTTTTTGATTTATTTTTTGCTCCCTGTCGGACTGGCCGACTTGATGAAGGGACGCTACGGCGCTTTCACGAAGGCGTCAACTGGGAATGTGCCGCTCTGAAATCACATTTCGGCGGGACATATCACAAAAAGAGGCCGCACCCGGTAGGGGCGCGGCCAGTCTGACAGGGAGGACGTCACACCGGGCCGCAACCAAAGGTCAAAGGGCCCGATGAATGGACTTTGAACCATGATGATTAAAGATATGTTCCCATCGTGAACGCAGCGTGAAATGACTATGGCAGGTTGAAAACAAGCGGGACAATCGGCATGTCGGATCAGATTTTTGTAGGTGGTGGCGGCGAGGCTTATGGGGTCGGGCAGCACCTGCTGTTAAAATACGGCAACCGGCACGGGCTGATTGCCGGGGCCACGGGCACAGGCAAAACCGTGACGCTGCAAATCCTGGCGGAGGGGTTTTCGGCGGCCGGGGTGCCGGTGTTCATGGCGGACGTGAAGGGTGACCTGTCGGGCGTCGCGGCACCGGGTCTAACCACGCACAAGCTGCATGACGCGTTTGTGAA
>JBBQGU010000239.1:0-6223 GCA_038323315.1 Rhodobacterales bacterium
GAAGCCGAGGCGCAATCGATCCCCGCTGCTGACAAATCGACCAAGCCCATGGAACCAGCCACCACCGATCTGCTGGGCTTGACCCTGATGCCGCTGACCGATGAACTCGCCGAAGGCTTGGGCATGGCAAAGGGCGACAAAGGGCTGGTGATCTCGAAAGTCGATGTGGCGTCCGAAGCCTATACCAAGGGTCTGCGCGACGGCGATGTGATTACCGAAGCAGGTCAGCAGGCCGTCGTGACGTTGAAGGACATCCAGGACCGTCTTAGTGAAGCCAAGGATGCGGGGCGCAAATCGCTGCTGCTGCTGGTCCGCCAGGGTGGCGACCCGCGTTTTGTGGCGCTGACGATCCAGTAAGGGCGCGAATTTTCGGCGAAAATTCGGGGACGGCGGGGAAACCTGCCGCCCCTGTTTTATGTTCTCGCGGCCAAAAAGTTCTTCGGGACATGTTCGCATCTGCCGACCACGATGATTGGTGACCGGTAGCCGCCAGCACAAGAAGGTCGCCGCCCCAGGCGCGCAGTTCATGAGTGGCGGTCACTCGGCGATTAACGCGGTAGTCAGAACGCCAAGTTGCTGCGCCGCCGCGCGCGACAGCAGCGGACTGTCCAGACCGTTATGGGCCTGATATTTGCGCAGGGCCTCGGCCGTAGCGTCATCCATCACGCCGGTGAGGTCATCTTTGTAATACCCCCGCGCCTTCAGTGCCCTTTGCAGGGTGGCCAAAAAGCCCGGCGTGACCTGTTCCGGGCAGGGCGCGGTAAACCAGATGTCCCGGCGGTCTTGCAAGATACGCAGGCGGGACACGGATCTGTAACTTGCGGGGGAAACAACATTGCCGGCCGCATCGCGACGTTCGGAGGTGACTAGGCTTTGCTCGGTCGTCGTTTCATAGACCGCCGGGATCAGGTCATGGGCCCAGCATGTGCCATCGGGGCCAGGCGGCGGGCCTTCGCCCGACATCTGTATCGCCTCGCCTGACAGATTGCCGGTCTGGGGCGCGTCCACCGCGATCTGCGGTGCGCAGGCCAGCAGGCAGGCAGCGCCCGCAATCGAGGTCCAAAGCCGTGTCATCATCCCGCTGCCCGTATCTTGGCCGCCCGGCTCGACCCGGGCTGTTGCGGGGCCAAGCATAGCGGGTTCGGCTCAACTGTAAAAGCCATCGTTCTGCGGGTGATTGGTTGGGGGTGGCAGCCCGCACGGCCTTGGGTTAAACTGCTTAAAAATCGGCAAAGGGTGCGGCATGGCGAAGATTACTTACGTGGAATATGGCGGCAAAGAACATGTGGTCGAGGTGGCGAATGGCCTGACCGTGATGGAGGGCGCACGCGACAACGGCATCCCGGGGATCGAGGCTGATTGCGGTGGCGCCTGCGCCTGTTCGACCTGCCATGTCTATGTTGACTCCATCTGGGTGGACCGGCTGCCAAAGAAAGACGCGATGGAGGCGGATATGCTGGACTTTGCCTGGCAGCCCGATCCGGTGCGGTCGCGCCTGACTTGCCAGCTGAAAGTGTCGGTGGCACTCGACGGCCTGCGCGTGCAGATGCCGCAAAAACAGATCTGATGCGGCTGGGTTGGCTGGCTATAGCGCTGGTCGCCTTTTGGTCCGCCGCCGCCGTCGCCCGACCGACATGGGACCAAGGCGTCTTATCCCATGTGGAAAGCGCCTCTGCGGTGCCGCAGGGTGTTTTGCCGGATGGCGCGCCGTCTCCCTATCGAGTCCGGCTTGACCAACCCACGGCCCGTTATGCTCATGACATCCTGGGTGGCGTGCCGCACTGGACACGGCTTGAGGTCGAGGCGTTGTCCTGCAGCCGGTGCCGTCCTAGGCGTACCTTGTTGCGTGCGGTTTTGCCGGACGACATGATCTTTGAAGATGTCATGCCACGGCTTTGGGACGTTACCGGCGACGGGCGGGCCGAGATTGTGGTGGTGGAAACAAGCTTGACCAAAGGGGCGCGGCTGGCGGTTTGGGGTGTTGGGGGTGACGAGCCGCGATTGATCCGCATTGCCGCCACACCCTTCATCGGTCGCGCACAGCGCTGGCTGGCCCCGGTGGGTGTTGGCGATTTTGACGGGGATGGCAGGATAGAAATCGCCTATGTCGACCGTCCACACCTGTTGCGCGAATTGGTCATTCTGCGGCTGGATGGCAAGACCTTGCGCGAAGTGGCGCGCGGCACCGGATTTACTGCGCACAGGATCGGCGAAACCGTGATCACCTCTGCCATCAGGTCCTGTTCCGAAGGTCAGGTCGAGATTCTGCTGCCTGATGGCGCCTGGTCGCAGTTGATGGCGGTGCAACTGGTCAAAGGCAGTTTGCAAGCCCGCGCTCTGGGGCCGATGTCCTCAAGTTTGTTGCAAGATGAGAGTACGAAAACCTGCAAGTGAAGAGCGTCAGTTGACCTTGCGTGCGGGCATGAAGGGAAGGGGGGCGATCGGCACGCCGTCTTTCAGCAGTTTGATCGCCTCTTCTGGCTTGGCCTCGCCATAGATTGAACGTTCGGGCGTGTCGCCGTCATGCATGGCACGGGCTTCGGCGACAAAGTTCACGCCGACATATTCGGATTTCGCCTCGATCTCGGCGCGGAGGGCGGTCATGGCGGTTTCACGCGCGGCGGCGTCGCGGTCGCTGGGCGCGTCGCGCAGGGTCGCGCGGATTGCGGGGGCCATCAGCGCCTTTTCCACCTGAGCCACGCCGCAGACCGGGCAGGTGATCTGGCCCGCAGTCAGCAGTTTGTCCACAGCCTCGGCAGACTGGAACCAGCTGTCAAAGCCGTGCCCGGCCGCGCAATTCAGGGTGTAGCGGATCATGGATGCGTTTGCTTCATCGGGTCGGTGCACCTGGCTGCTACCAAATTGGAAAGTTTCGCCAGATTGTCAAGCGGAGTGGTCAAGCGGGTTTACGCAGCAGGGCCGGACTTTCATGAATGCAGCGCAGCAAGGTTTGAAGTTCGGGCTCGGCCACCAGATCGGCGGCGGCCAGAGCGGGGAACCAGACGCGGCGGCGTTGACCGGCCTCGGGGAAGCGGGTTTTCAGGTCGCGCACCCGCAGGGCATGCACCGTGACCCTGCAAGGTACGGTCACCTCCATCAGCGCCAGTTTGTCATAGCCGAACGCGCCGATCGCGGTTTCCTGCACGCGGCCCTCGACTCCGGCCTCTTCCCAAGCTTCGCGCGCCGCAGCAGAGGCGGAGGTCAGTCCGGCAATCGGCCAGCCCTTGGGTATGACCCAGCGCCCGGTATCGCGCGATGTGATCAGCAAGACCTGCACCAGACTTTTGCGCATGCGCCAGCAGAGTGCCGCAACCTGCGTTGCAGCGTCTGGTACTGCCTCTTGGGCGGCTGCGACAAACAGGTCGGGTAATACCATTTCCATAAACTGCTCTTCCTGGCTACCCGTCTTGGGCGGGCTTGCACATCATGTAACATTGGCAGACTTGTCCTGTAAAACAAGCCTCACCGCGGTGTCAAAGGCCTGAAACATGCAAGATATTTGCAATAAATGCAGACACATCGCTGCGTCCCTGTAAAACCGCCTTGGCGGCAAATGCGAGGCGGGCTTGGCCGGGTCCGTCCAGATGCTGAAGCCGGGCGGCCAAAATGTCGGGCGTGACGGGAACTGCGGCCCCCTGCGCATCGAGGGCCGCATAGGTTGCGGCGAAATTCTGGGTGTTGGGGCCGTGCAGGATGGCGGTGCCAAAGCGCGCAGGCTCCCACGGGGTATGACCGCCACGGGGCGCAAAGGTGCCGCCGACCACCACAGCCCCACAGATGGCATACCAACGGTCCATTTCGCCCAATGTGTCGGCCAGATAGACGGACGCGCGCCCAGGCTCGGCGCCAAGGCTGCGTTGGTCACGTTTCGGGTCAAAGTCGGGGGCGGTGTTGCGCAGCAGCGTCACGATCTCGGATGCGCGGGTCGGGTGGCGGGGGGCGATGATCAGGTGGGTGAAACGGCTTTGCCCGTCAAAGGCGCGCAGGATGATCGCCTCCTCGCCCTCATGGGTCGAGGCGGCCAGCAGCCATGTGGCGCGGTCGCTGCGGGGCGGCGTGGCGGGGGGCGGCAGACCGGCCGTGGCCTGTGCCTTCAGGTCAAGGTCGGGCATCATCTCACCCAGTCCCAGTGCCTGCAGATATCGGCGCGAGGCGGCGTCCTGGGCCGAGGCAAGGCTGACCGCGCACAGCATGGCAGCGGCTAAAGCCGGGCGTTTCTGCCAGCGGCGAAAGGACCTTTCCGACATGCGCGCGCCCAACAGCACGATGGGCATCCCGCGCGCGGCGCATAGGGCAAAGCGCAGCGGCCAGAACTCGGCCTCCAGGCTGATCAGGGCGCGGGGTTGCCAGCGGTTCAGGAACCCGTGCAGGGCGAGGCCCAGATCCAGCGGGGCCATACGCGCCGTGACCCCGGCAAGGCCCCAATCCCGCACCAGTTGCCGCCCGGTCACCGTGTTGGCCGTGACCAGCAACGTCAGGCCGGGACGTGCCGCCAACAAGGCCTGCACCAGCCAGCGGGCCGAGGCCAGTTCCCCCAACGACGCCCCATGCAGCCACAGGTCAACCCGCGTCCCGCCACACCCCAGACGTTCCGACAGATCACCCAGGCTTTCGCCGCGCCACAGCGCGCGCAGCAGCACCAACGGCGTCAGCAGCGCCAGGATCAACCGATACACAACCATGTGGCCCTCCTTGCGTGATCCTTAGGCAAGGCCGGGTCTGACGGCAAGATCAGACCGGCGGGTGCTTGCCCGGCCAGTCGGTCGCCAGATGATAGGCCTGCCCCATTGCCAGCACGCGGGCATCCGCCCCGACCGCCCCGGCCAGTTGCATCCCCATCGGCAGCCCTTGTGTGCCAAACCCGACCGGCAGCGACAAGGCGGGCAGGCCGATCAGGCTGATCGGGATGACCACCTCCATCCAGCGGTGATAGGTATCCATCGCGTGGCCATTGATGCTGTCTGGCCAGCGCCATTCAACCGGAAACGGCCAGACCTGCGCCGTAGGCAACACGATGGCGTCATAAGAATCGAACAACCGTGCCATGCGGGCGTAATAGCGTGACCTTATCAGGCTGGCGTCATAGACCGCCTCGGCCAGCAGGCCCTGGCCCTGCTCGATCTCCCACAGGGTTTCGGGCTTTAGCTGGGCGCGCAGCGCTGGGTCGCGGTAGCGGTCGCGCATGCCGTTGGCGTTGAGCATTGCACGCAACGTAGTCCAGGATTGCCACAGTTGCTCGGCGGCGAAGGGCGGCACGATCAGTTCCTCGACGATACAGCCCATAGCCTCGAAGACCTTCAACCCTGCGTCGCACAGGTCCAAGATCCCCGGCTCGATCGCATACGCCCCGCCCCAATCGCCGAGCCATGCGATGCGTTTGCCGCGCATATCGGTGTCCAGCATATCGGCAAAGGGTTCATTCGGGCGGTCAAAGGGCACCTGGCGGTTCGGCCCGGCCTGCACCTGCAACAGGCGTGCGACATCCTCGATGGTGCGGGCCATCGGGCCTTCGGTGGCAAGGGTCGCCAGAAACCCGTCGCCATCCGCATCCCCCGGCACCAGCCCCCATGTCGGGCGAAAACCATAGACGTTGCAGAACGCCGCCGGATTGCGCAAAGACCCCATCATGTCCGACCCATCCGCCACCGGCACCATCCGCGCGGCGAGTGCTGCCGCCGCGCCGCCCGATGAGCCGCCAGCCGTCCGGTCCCGGTCATAGGGGTTGCGCGTCACGCCATGCACCGGGTTGAACGAATGGCTGCCATGGCCCCATTCGGGCACATTGGTCTTGCCGATGATGATGGCCCCTGCGGCCCGCATCCGCGCCACCAGCGTGGCATCCGCGCCCGGCACATGGTTGGCAAAGATCGGCGAGCCCCAGGTGGTGCGCAGCCCCGCCGTCGCCAGCAGGTCCTTGACGGCCAGGGGCAAGCCATGCAGCCAACCCGCGACAGGCGCATCGTCGGCCAGCCGCGCCTCAGCCATCAACACGTCGGGGTCGCGCAGCGAGACCAAGGCGTTCACACCCGGATTGACCTGCGCTATCCGCGCCAGATGATCTGCCATCACCTCGGACGGTGCAAAGTTTCGTGCTGCAATCCCCCGCGCCAGATCTGACGCGGACATATCCGACAGGCGCATCTTTGGCCCCCTTGCTTCGTTATCAAGACTGTCCCCAAAGGGGGGCGCGGGGGGCCAAGCCCCCCCCGTAGCGACGCCCAAA
>JBBQGU010000240.1:0-6219 GCA_038323315.1 Rhodobacterales bacterium
GGTGCTGTTCTGCGAGATCGGCCGCGTGTTGAACCACCTGCTGAACACCACGACCCAAGCCATGGACGTCGGCGCGCTGACCCCGCCGCTATGGGGCTTTGAGGAACGCGAAAAGCTGATGGTTTTCTACGAACGCGCCTCGGGTGCGCGTCTGCACGCGGCCTATTTCCGCCCGGGTGGCGTGCATCAGGACCTGACGCCGAAACTGATCGAGGATATCGACATCTGGGCTGACGAGTTTCAGCGCGTGCTGGACGATCTGCACGGGTTGCTGACCGAAAACCGCATCTTCAAGCAGCGCAACGTCAACATCGGCATCATCACGCCCGAGGATGTGCAGACCTGGGGCTTTTCCGGCGTCATGGCGCGCGGCTCGGGCATGGCCTGGGACTTGCGCCGCAGCCAACCCTATGAATGCTATGACGAGTTCGACTTCAAGATCCCCGTCGGCAAGAACGGCGACTGCTATGACCGCTATCTGTGCCGCATGGCCGAGATGGTCGAAAGCACCCATATCATCAAGCAATGCGTGGCCAAACTGCGCGTCGAACCGGGTGACATTCTGGCGCGCGGCAAGATCACGCCGCCGTCGCGGGGCGATATGAAAACCTCGATGGAGGCGTTGATCCATCATTTCAAGCTGTATACCGAAGGCTTCCACGTTCCCGCAGGCGAAATATATGCGGCGGTCGAGGCCCCCAAGGGCGAGTTCGGCGTCTATCTGGTCGCCGACGGCACCAACAAACCCTACCGCGCCAAGCTGCGCGCGCCGGGCTTTCTGCATTTGCAGGCTTTGGACTATATGTGCAGGGGGCACCAGTTGGCGGATGTTTCCGCAATAATCGGCACGATGGACATTGTGTTTGGCGAGGTGGATCGGTGAAAATACTTCTAGTCATGGGCGCAGTCATGATTGTCTGGCTTGTTGCTGTTTCGATTAAGTTTGGTGCCCGCCGTTCTGGCGCACTTGACAAGTTTATTTATGGTGGAGGCGCCTTTATCGGTGGAAGCGCCGTCCTCGTCGGGTTGCTTGGTTTTGCGTATCTTGGTCTGTTAGCTGCAATTAACCTGGAGTAGACCTCATGCTGCGCCGCCTTCACAAAGACCAACCCGCCTCGTTTGCGTTTACACCGATGAACCTGGAATGGGCCAAGGGGCAGATTTCCAAGTATCCCGAGGGGCGGCAGGCGTCCGCGATCATCCCCCTGTTGTGGCGCGCGCAAGAGCAGGAGGGGTGGCTGTCACGCCCCGCCATCGAACACGTCGCGAACATGCTGGGCATGGCCTATATCCGTGGGTTGGAAGTGGCGACGTTCTATTTCATGTTTCAGCTGCAACCTGTGGGGTCTGTGGCGCATGTGCAGATTTGCGGCACCACGTCGTGCATGATCTGCGGGGCGGAAGACCTGGTTGCGGTTTGCAAGTCGTTGATTGCCAATTCCGCCCATACGGTATCTGCGGATGGCAAGTTCAGTTGGGAAGAGGTCGAATGCATGGGGGCCTGCACCAATGCGCCCATGGCCCAGATCGGCAAGGATTATTACGAGGATCTGACCCCCGACAAGCTGCGTGATCTGATCGGGCGTTTCAGTGCGGGCGAAGTGCCGGTGCCGGGCCCGCAGAACGGGCGGTTTTCCTCGGAACCTTTGGGCGGCTTGACCAGCCTGAGGGAACATGAGGCCGGGCGGGCGCAATATAATGCCTCGGTGCAGCGGGCGGTCGATCTAGGTGACACGGTACGGCGGATCGACGGGAGCGAGGTGCCGATCCTGACGCCGTGGCTGAACGGCAAAGTGCAGGCTTAGGGTGGCAACGGGGGCGAACATGTCGCAGGACAGCACATCTGAGGGTGCATGGCCCGGAGGCTGGATCATCTCGGCCCTGGCCGGGGTCATCGCGGCCATTCTGGCGCGGTGGTTGGGTGATACGGCCGTGGGCGCGGCGGCATTGCTCGGGGCGGTGGTATTTCTGGTTTTTGGTGTTTTGCTGGGGATGTTCTGGACAGAACCTGCGACGGGGCCTGCTGATCATGGGCACGGACATGATGCCCACGGGCATGATGCCCACGGACATGACGGTCAGGCAAACGAGGCCGCCAGATCAAAGGACCATGGATGACCGCGCAGGATCAGGCCGACGCCAGTCAGGGCCGCAGGATCGCTTTGGTGATCGCGGCGGCGGCCCTGCTGTGGATCTTGATCCAGGCCCTGGGCGGGCATTTCAACTGGCCGCCGAAATATATCTTGCTGGCGGATCTGTCTGCCGCTGCGGCCTTTGTCTGGGCGATGGTGGCGGCGGTGCGGATCTGGCGGCGGCGCCACAATTAACGGGCCCGCAAGGGTTTTGCAGAAGGGAACGGGCACATGCTCAGCGATCAGGACCGCATCTTTACCAACATCTACGGGATGCATGACCGTTCCTTGGCGGGCGCCAAGAAGCGTGGGCATTGGGACGGTACGGCGGGCATTCTGGAACAGGGCCGCGACAAGATCGTCGAACTGGTCAAGGCGTCGGGCCTGCGCGGGCGGGGCGGCGCGGGCTTTCCGACCGGGTTGAAGTGGAGCTTCATGCCCAAGCCCGGAGATCCGCGCCCGTCCTATCTGGTTGTGAACGCCGACGAATCCGAACCCGGCACCTGCAAAGACCGCGAGATCATGCGCCACGACCCCCACACCTTGATCGAGGGTTGTCTGATTGCCAGCTTTGCGATGGGGGCCAATGCCTGCTACATCTATATCCGTGGCGAATACATCCGCGAGCGCGAGGCGCTGCAGGCCGCGATTGACGAGGCTTACGACGATGGCCTGATCGGCAAGAATGCCTGCAAATCCGGCTATGACTTTGACCTGTACCTGCATCACGGCGCGGGGGCCTATATCTGCGGCGAGGAAACCGCGCTGTTGGAAAGCCTTGAGGGTAAAAAGGGCATGCCGCGCATGAAGCCACCGTTCCCGGCAGGTTCTGGCCTGTATGGTTGCCCGACCACGGTGAACAATGTGGAGAGCATCGCCGTGGTGCCGACCATCCTGCGGCGCGGGGCAGCGTGGTTCTCGTCCTTTGGTCGCCCGAACAATGTCGGCACCAAGATTTTCGGCATCTCGGGCCATGTGGTCAACCCCTGCATCATCGAGGAAGCCATGTCGATCCCGCTGCGGCAGTTGCTGGAGGAGCATTGCGGCGGCGTGCGCGGCGGCTGGGGCAATCTGAAAGCGGTGATCCCCGGCGGGTCGTCGGTGCCCTTGCTGACCGCAAAGCAGTGCGACGATGCGATCATGGATTTCGACTGGCTGCGGGAACAACGCTCGGGTCTGGGCACGGCAGCGGTGATCGTGATGGATCAAAGCACGGACGTGATCAAGGCGATCTGGCGACTGTCCAAATTCTACAAGCATGAAAGCTGCGGCCAGTGCACGCCCTGCCGCGAGGGGACGGGCTGGATGATGCGCGTCATGGACCGTCTGGTGCGCGGCGACGCCGAGGTCGAAGAGATCGACATGCTGCTGTCGGTCACCAAGCAGGTCGAGGGGCATACGATCTGCGCCCTTGGTGATGCCGCCGCGTGGCCGATCCAGGGCCTGGTCCGCGCCTTTCGTGACGAGATCGAGGACCGCATCAAGGCCAAAAAGACCGGGCGCATGGGTGCGATGGCGGCGGAGTAGGGGTTTGCGCCGCGCGATCTTGACCGTGTTGGTCGTACTGGCCGTGTCGGCCTGCGATGATCTGCCTGACTCGTTCAAGCGCCCCCCGCCGCCGCCGCAACCCTTGACACTGCCGCCAGCCGATGGCCGGCAGACGATCCTTTACCGGGATGGTTTCAACTACGTCGTCAACTATCAGGCATTGGAGCAGTCGCGGTTGAAGGTGTTCCTGCGTGTCGCGCGGGATTCGGCACCTGACCTGACCTATTCGGACGGACTGTTGGCCAAGCGGGTCGCCGAAGACTATTGCGCCCGGTACAACCGTCCCTTGAACCCGGTGGCCTACGGCACCTTCTCGAACCCCAATGCCTGGCTGTTCGAGGGGGGCTGTGGATGAGCGGTTATGTGCTATCATCCTGCAAAACACCCCGGTGTTATGGCATGTCAGGCCCTACAGCCCCCATATTGCAAACGCCGCATCCCCAATGCCACCGGAAATCTGCGGCCCGGCGGTTTGCCAAAGGGCGTTTGACGATGACCAAGATCTGGACTGCGATGCTGTGCGCTGCGACCCTGACGATGGGTCCTGCAATGGCCGAAGCTACGGTGCCCCTGGCCCAAGAGGCGCATATCAACGAACAACTGGTCGCTGCGGCGGCGGGCGACATCCTGCGCAAGACCTGCCCCACACTGGAGGCGCGGACCTTTGTGGTGCTGGCCAAACTGGCCGATCTGAAAAACTATACCCGCGCGCAGGGCTATACCGAAGACGAGGTCAAGGTGTTCTTGAAGGACAAGGCGCAAAAGGCCCGGATCAAGGCCACGGCCACCGACTATCTGACGGCGGCGGGGACGGTGACGGGCGATGCCGAAACCTATTGCAAGGCCGGGCGGAACGAGATTGCCAATGGCACGCTGACAGGGTCCCTGCTGCGATCAACGCAATGACTGGGCGCCCCGGGTTCCAACTGGCCGAGTTGAATGTCGGGCGTCTTTTGGCCCCGACCGACGACCCGCGCGTGGCGGAGTTCATGGGCGCATTGGACCGCATCAACGGCATGGGCAAACGGATGCCGGGCTTTGTCTGGATGATGGAAGGCTCGGGCGCGCCCGGAACGGGAAATACCGACGCCAAGATCGCCGGTGACCTGCAATATGTGTCCAACCTGACCGTCTGGGACAGCGTGGAAACGCTGGAGGCGTTTGTCTGGAACACCGTCCACCGTCAGTTCCATGCCCGCCGTCAGGAATGGTTCGAGGTGCCGGGCCAGATGCATTTCGTCCTGTGGTGGGTGCCTGCGGGTCATCGCCCCTCGCTGGACGAGGGGTTGGACCGGCTGGCGCTGCTGCGCGACCAAGGGCCGTCCGAGATGGCATTCGGCTGGGCCTGGTTGCACGAAGCGCGCCTTTGGCGTGACAAAACCTGTGCGGCGACGGGTCACGGTCAGTCCTTTGATGCGACTGCGACGGGTTGACGACGGCCGGACAATTTTGGTGTACAAAGGGCTGGTGATTAACGGAGGGTGATCCATGTGTTACGGCGGATATGAACCAAAATATATGCTGCGCGACGCGGAAGAACGTATGAAAGGCGTTGCCTTCATCGCCGATAAGTCGGAAACACCGCTGCAAGTGCACAATGCCGGATGGATGGTCTGGCTGCGGGCGATTTTCCGGCGGATATCTCGGAAGGACACGGCGCATGGCTGACCTGAAAAAACTGTTGATCGACGGAATATTGGTCGAGGTTGATCCCGCGATGACGATCATTCAGGCCGCCGAAGTGGCCGGCGTCGAAATCCCCCGGTTCTGCTATCACGAACGCCTGACGATTGCCGGGAACTGCCGGATGTGTCTGGTCGAGGTGGTTGGCGGCCCGCCCAAACCCGCTGCAAGCTGTGCCATGCAGGTCCGCGATCTGCGCGGTGGTCCGAATGGCGAGCCTGCGGTGGTGAAAACCAACACGCCGATGGTCAGACGCGCCCGTGAAGGGGTGATGGAGTTTTTGCTGATCAACCACCCGCTCGATTGCCCGATCTGCGATCAGGGGGGTGAGTGCGACCTGCAGGATCAGGCCGTCGCCTACGGCGTCGATTTCAGCCGCTACCGCGAACCCAAGCGCGCGTCCGAGGATCTGGACCTTGGCCCGCTGGTGGAAACCCACATGACGCGCTGCATTTCCTGCACCCGCTGCGTGCGTTTTACCTCGGAAGTCGCGGGCATCTTGCAGATGGGCCAGACCGGGCGCGGCGAGGATGCCGAGATTACGACCTATCTGAACGCCACGCTGGACAGCAATCTGCAAGGCAACATCATCGACCTGTGCCCGGTTGGCGCGCTGACCTCGAAACCCTATGCCTTTACCGCCCGCCCGTGGGAACTGTCCAAGACCGAGAGCATCGACGTGATGGACGCGCTTGGCGCCAATATCCGCATCGACACCAAGGGCCGCGAAGTGATGCGCATCCTGCCGCGCAACCATGACGGCGTGAACGAGGAATGGATTTCCGACAAGACCCGCTTCATCTGGGACGGTTTGCGCCGCCAGCGGCTGGACACGCCCTATATCCGCGAAAACGGC
>JBBQGU010000241.1:0-6202 GCA_038323315.1 Rhodobacterales bacterium
TGCCGCCTATGCCATGGCGATGACGGGCGGCCAGGCGCTGCTGATCATCCTGGCCCCTTTCAACCCGATCGGTACGGCGCGCAGTGCCATGAAGATTGTGGCGCGCCATCCGTCCATCGACGTCGGGCCGGTCGAGCAGGACGACTATGTCCGGGACGTGGCGGTGGTCGAAAGCACGGGTTCGTTGCTGAAGGGCAATCCGCTGGTGATGTCGAACCCGTTTCGGGTCACGATGCACGGCCATATCTTTGGCAATTCGCCGATCATTCACAGCAAACCCCGCACCTCGGCCATACGTGGCGGCGGGTTCATGTCGCGCCTGTTCTGGCCGATGCCGCTGTTGACGCGGGCCAAACAGGGCACTTCGGCCATTCGCGGCGACTTCCTGGTGTCACGGATGTTCGGCCTGCCCTTGCTGACGCGGTCCTGGGCGGCCCGCGACAACGTGCCGACGATCCTGCGCTGAGCTGCTCCGGAACTGAAAACGGCGCGCAGAGGAGCTGCGCGCAGTTTTGCTTTGCCGTCAGTGGATGACGGGCGCGAAAGGTCCCGCCCGCCCGGCCGTCACATGCCCAAGGATGCCTTGTACAGCGCAATCTGGCTGTCGCGACCGATCTGGTCGGTGATCTTCTTCCATGCCGCTGCAATCGCGTCGGCGGTTTTCTCGGCCGGTTTTTACTGCCCGGCACAGCCTTTGGACAATTCGTCCTCGGCGACCAAGTGATATCGGAAGATGCCCGGGATGCGGGGTTCGATGGCCGCGTTGGGGTGGTTGTAGCCGAAAAAGGTTCGAGCCGAGATAATCCTCGACGAAACCCTTGTCATAGCCTGCCGATGCCCATTCGTCATAGTTTGAAGTGGCGCCGTTGTAGGTGATGCCCAGAAAGGTCAGTTAGACCCCGGCAAACTCACCCTCGGTCACGCTGGTCTTTATCGGGCCAAGGCATATCTTGCCAACCGTCCAGGATGGCGGTGCGCACATCGTCTTGCGCCATCGCGGTGGTGCCCAAGATCAGGCCGCCAAACGCTGCGACACGGCCGGTCGCGGCAGTGCCCTTCGTTCGGTGATGCCTGAACCTGGTATTACCTTTTCAGTGTAGGCTACGGTGTCATCCGGCTAAAACGTCAGTATGTTTACATGATGGACAGCTCCATTGGCGTCGGTTACGGTTTTGGCCAGTTGGGCGCGGGGGGTGAGATGGCTGAGGTTAAGATCCGGGATCTGCAAATGGCTTATCGGGCTGTGCAGGTCGTACGTGGGGTCAGCATGCAAATGCCCCCACGGCGAATATGTCGTGCCGGTGGGCCCGTCGGGCTGCGGCAAGTCGACATTGCCGCGCATGATTGCCGGGCTGGAGGGGATTTCCAGCGGCCCGTCAGCCCAGCGTGACATTGCGATGGTCTTCCAGAACTATGCCCTGTACCCGCACAAGACAGTGGCGGCCAACATCGCTTTTGCCCTGAAGATGGCGCGGATGTCCAAGGTGGATACAGTCGCGCGGGTGGACCGTGCGGCGGATATTCTGGGGTTGAAGCCCTGTCTGGACGGCTATCCCCGGGCTTTGTCAGGAATGCAGCGGCAGCGGGTCGCCATGGGGCGGGCGACTGTGCGTAATTCGCAGGTGTTTCTGTTCGACGCGCCGTTGTCGAACCTGGACGCGAAGCTGCGCGTGCAGATGCGCACCGAAATCCGCTTGATCGGCTGGCCCGCGATGAACCTGGTTAAGGGGGTCGTGGCGGCGGATGGCAGTTTAGCGGGGGCGGGGGTGGTGTTGGCGATGCAGCGGCAGATCGCGCCGGGCCGCAAGGTGACCTTTGGCATCCGTCCCGAACACCTGCTGCTGACCGAAACCGGGCTGCCCGCGACGGTGGTGGTGGTGCAACCTACCGGGTCGGAAATTCACCTTGTGCTGCGGGCGGGCGATCAGGATATGACCGCCGTCATCCGCGAGCGGCACCGCTTCGCCCCCGGCCAGACCGTGCATGTGACGCCCGAGGCGGGTATGGAACATCTGTTTGACACTGCAACGGGGGAGCGGATCTGATGGCAGTCATTCTGTGTATCGGCGACAGCAACACCCATGGCACGCGCCCCATGGCCAGTCTGGACGGGTCCGCTCGGTTCGGCCACGACGCCCGCTGGCCCTCGGTCATGCAGCAGGCCCTGGGGGCGGGGTTCGAGGTGATCAACGAGGGGCAGCCGGGCCGCACCACGGTGCATGACGATCCTTTTGCCGGTCCTTATCGCAACGGTGTCGCGGTTCTGCCTGCGCTGTTGGAGAGCCACAAGCCCGTCGATATGGTCATCCTGATGCTGGGCACCAATGATCTGAAAAACTGCTACCATGTCAGCCCCGCCGATATCGCCCTGTCGCTGGAGCGGATGGTGCGGGTGATCCAGGGCTTTGGCGCAGGCGTCGATGGCAGCCTTGATGTTCTGGTCGTGGCCCCGCCGCCGATCCTGGAGGCGGGCTGTCTGGCAGATATGTTTGCCGGTGGGGCGGCCAAGTCGCAAGGGCTGGCCGCGGCGATCAAGGCGATGACGACCCGGCTGGGCGTGGGTTTCTTTGACGCAGGTTCTGTGATCAAGGTCAGCCTGCTGGACGGGATCCACTATGAGGCAGAGGCGCAGGTGGCTTTGGGGCTTGCCATGGCGGCGGCGCTGCACGACCATTTCGGGAAATTAGGGAGGCTGTAGATGCTGAAGAATATCGACAACCGGCTGAATGCCGACGTTTTGTATGCGTTGCGCGCCATGGGGCATGGCGACACGCTGGTGATTGCGGATACCAACTTTCCGTCTGACAGCATCGCGCGGGAAACCGTGCTGGGCGAACTGCTGCGGATGGACAACCTGACTTGCGCGCAGGCGGTCGAGGCGGTGCTGTCCTTGCTGCCGTTGGACACCTTCGTCGATGACTTTGCCGCGCGGATGGAGGTCGTTGGCGACCCCACCCGCATCGAACCCGTCCAGGCCGAGGTTCAGGCCGCCATCGACGCCGCCGAGGGTCGCCCGCGCCCGATGGTCAGCATCGAAAGGTTCGATTTCTATGACCGCGCGCGTCAGGCCTATGCCGTGATCCAGACCGGTGAGCGGCGGTTTTACGGCTGTTTCATCCTTCGCAAGGGCGTGATCGCGCCGCCGCAGGTTTAGTATGGGCAAGGTCGTCATTCTGGGCGTTTTCGTCGCCGACACTGCCTACCGCGCCGCCCGTCAGCCCAAATTGGGCGAGACGATCCTGGGCCGCAGCTTTGTACTGGGGCCGGGCGGCAAAGGTTCCAATCAGGCGGTCGCTGCGGCGATGGCCGGGGCCGAGACGCATTTCATCAGCCGGTTGGGGCAGGACGCCTTTGCCGACATCGCTCTGGCGACCTGGCGCAAGGCGGGCGTGCACTCTGCCATCACCCAAGACCCTGCCAGCTATACCGGTGCGGCCTATATCTTCATCGAAGATGCCACCGGCAATAACGCGATCATCGTTGCCCCCGGTGCCGCCGCTGACATCACAAACGCCGATATCGACGCCAATGCCGCCCTGATCCAGGGGGCTGCGGTCTTTGTGACGCAGTTGGAACAGCCGATTCCGGTGGCGTTCCATGCGCTGAAGATGGCGCGGGCGGCGGGGGTCGTGACCATCCTGAACCCGGCCCCGGGCGCCAGTCTGCCCGAGGGCATGCTGGGATTTTGTGACTATGTGACGCCGAATGAAAGCGAGGCCGAGGCGCTGACAGGGGTGCAGGTCGTGTCGATTGACGACGCATTGCAGGCGGCCAAGGCGCTGCGGGCGATGGGGGCCGGGGCCGCGATCATCACGCTGGGAGATAAAGGCGCGCTGTTTCATGATGGCGCACGGACGCTGCATATACCCCCCTTCAACGCCGGACCGCTGGTCGAGACGACGGGGGCGGGCGACGCCTTCAACGGCGGCCTTGCGGCCGCGTTGAGCGAGGGGATCGACCCTGCCGCAGCGGCGCGGTTCGGCTCGGCCACGGCGGGCATATCGGTCACGCGGGCCGGGACAGCGCCCGCGATGCCGTCACGCGCCGAGATCGAGGCGCTGTTGCTGGGGTAACGCCACCCGTGTCGGCACGGGGCAAAGGCGTCGCGGTAGTACGCATGTCACCTGAAAAAGGCAAGGTTGCCCTGCCCCTTGCGATCCCTGCCCAGCGCGGTCAGGGGTCAGATGAACAAAAAGTCCAGCCCGGTCAGTTGGTTGGCGGTGGTCAGGCCGGTCAGGGTTATCGACATGTCCACCGTGCCGTTGCCGTCAAAGTCCATTTGCACCTGCGACCCCGACACGCGCGCTTCGGTGTTGTCACTGCCGCCCGAGAAGGCGGCCGAGCCCATATAGGCGAAGCTGCCACGCAGCAGGCCGACAAACGCGAACACGTCGCCTTCGGCACTGCCGCCGTCGACCGCATTGAAATCGTTGATCGTGTCCGTGCCCGACGCCGCGGTGGTGAAGACGAACTGGTCCGCCCCGTTGCCGCCGGTCAGGATGTCATTGCCCGCGCCGCCGATCAGGGTGTCATTGCCCTCCATCCCCAGCAGTCGGTTGATCGCGCCGTTGCCGGTGATCGTGTTGGCTGTCGCGTTGCCGGTGCCGGTCGAGGCGGCCGTGCCCAGCAAGACAAGGTTTTCGACATGGTCGGTCATTGTAAAGGTCGCGGTGCTATGCACGGTGTCGGTGCCCTTGTTCAGCGCCTCGGTCACCACGTCAAAGACGCTGTCCACGATGTAAAGATCGTCACCAGTGCCGCCTTGCATGTTGTCGACGGCCCCGGTCCCTGTGCCACCATCCAGCGTGTCATTGCCGCCCATACCCATCAGCGTGTCGCTTCCGCCAAGGCCCCACAAGACGTTGGCCGCCGCGTTGCCGATCAGCGTGTTGCCGGACGTATTGCCCTTTGCGGTGATCATGTCGCTTCCGGTCAGGGTCAGGTTTTCGATGGCGGACAGCAGGGTGAGCGAGATCGAGGACAGCACCGTGTCGATGCCCCCGGTCGAGGTTTCGGTGATCCTGTCGCCGATGTTGTCGACCTCATAGAAATCATTGCCGTTGCCGCCCGTCATGGCGTCGGCGCCCGTACCGCCATTCAGCGTGTCCGCACCATCGCCGCCCGTCAGTATGTCATTGCCGTCAAGCCCGGACAGCAGGTTGTCGCTGGCATTGCCGATCAGCGTGTTGGCAACCGCATTGCCGGTGCCATTCATCGCGCCGATGCCGGTCAGGGTCAGGTTTTCAAAGTTCAGACCAAGGGTAAAGGTCAGGTCCGCCAATACAGTGTCGGTACCGCCCATTGCCAGTTCGGCCAGGGCATCGGTGATCGCATCGACCCAGAACACGTCATTGCCCGCGCCGCCGGTCATGCTGTCATTGCCGACCCCGCCAATCAGCGTGTCATTGCCGCCGCCACCGTCCAGGGTGTCATTGCCCTCCAGCCCCGACAGTACGTTACTGCCGGAATTGCCGGTCATCATGTTGTTGCCGCTGCTGCCCGTGCCCTTCAATGCCGTGGTGCCTGTCAAGGTCAGGTCCTCCAGCGCCGCGTCCAGGGTAAAGTTCACCGAGGACATAACCAGATCCCGGCCGCCGCCTGCGCTCTCGGCCACGACATCGTTCACCGTGTTCACGATATAGGTGTCATCGCCGCTGCCGCCGGTCATGCTGTCGTCGTTGTCGCCGCCGTTCAGCGTGTCATTGCCGGAACCGCCGCTGATCGTGTCATTGCCGTCATCACCCTCCAGCAGGTTGTTGCCGGAATTGCCCTCGATCAGGTTGTTCAGCGTGTTGCCGGTGCCCTTCAGATCTGCGATGCCGGTCAGGCTGAGGGTTTCGACATAGGCGGACAGGATCACATCGACGCTGGCGCGCACCTGATCAAGGCCGGCATTGATCAATTCGCTCACCTTGTCGCCGGCATCATCGACAAAGTAGATGTCGTCGCCGTTGCCGCCCGACATCATGTCGATGCCGGCGCCGCCGTTCAACAGGTCATTGCCATCGCCGCCCGAAAGCAAGTCATTCCCTGCCAGACCCGAAAGGCTGTTGTGGCCCGCATTGCCAATAAGGACGTTGACCACATCGCTGCCGGTGGCATTGACGTTGTCGGTGCCCATCAGGGTCAGATTCTCGAACTCGGCCAGCAGGGTATAGCTGACGGTGGATTGCACGGTGTCGATGCCGCCGCCCGCCGCCTC
>JBBQGU010000242.1:0-6186 GCA_038323315.1 Rhodobacterales bacterium
CCACCACGTGGGTCGAACACCGCCTTCAACTCCTCGACCACGAAAGAGATATCTCCGCCACGCCGGAACACGGCCGAAATCATCCGGGTCAGCGCCACGGTCCAGGCGAAATGCTCCATGTTCTTGCTGTTGATGAACACCTCGAACGGGCGGCGATGACCGGCGATCAGGATATCGTTGATGGTGATGTACAAGGCATGCTCGCTGTCCGGCCATTTGACCTTGTAAGTCTGCCCCTCCAACGCCTGCGGGCGGCTGAGCGGTTCGGACAGGTAGACGACTTCGGCGTCATGATCGGGGGCCGTGACTTTGGGCGTCTCCTCGGCCACCGACAACACCGACCCCGTCACTGCATTGGGCCGATAGGTCGTACAACCCTTGCAGCCCTGATCCCAGGCAGCCATGTAAACCTGCTGGAAATCGTCGAAGGAAATGTCCTCGGGGCAGTTGATGGTCTTGGAGATCGACGAATCCACCCAGCGTTGTGCCGCCGCCTGCATCCGCACATGGTCCAGCGGCGGCAGAGTCTGCGCGTTCACGAAATGCGCGGGCAGGGGCGCGTCACCGTGCAGGTCGCGCCACAAACGGACCGCGTAGTCCACCACCGCCTCCTCGACCCGCGTGCCATCCTTTTGCAGGACCTTGCGGGTGTATTCATACGCAAACACCGGCTCGACCCCCGAACTGACATTCCCCGCATACAGGCTGATCGTCCCGGTTGGCGCGACCGAGGTCAGCAGCGCGTTGCGGATGCCATGCGCCCGCACCGCCTCGCGCACATCCGCGTCCATCCCCAGCATGTTGCCCGACGCCAGAAATGCCTCCGCCTCAAACAGCGGAAACGCCCCCTTTTCCTGCGCCAGATCGACGGATGCCAGATAGGCCGCCCGCGCAATCGCCTTCATCCACGCTTCGGTCTGCGCCGCAGCCGCCTCGGACCCATAGCGCAAGCCCGTCATCAACAGCGCATCGGCCAGCCCTGTAACCCCCAGCCCGATCCGCCGCTTGGCCTGCGCCTCGACCTGTTGCTGCGGCAAGGGAAAGCGGCTGGCGTCCACCGTGTTGTCCATCATCCGCACCGCCACCCGCACCAAAGCGTCCAGCGCCGCAACATCCAGTGCCGCCGCATCGCTGAACGGTGCCACCACCAAAGTCGGCAGATTGATCGACCCCAAAAGACAGGCACCATAGGGCGGCAAGGGCTGCTCGCCACAGGGATTGGTCGCGGCAATCGTCTCGACATACGCCAAGTTGTTGGCGGCATTGATCCGGTCGATAAAGATCACGCCGGGTTCGGCAAAATCATAGGTGCTGCGCATGATCCGGTTCCACAGGTCGCGCGCAGGCAGGGTGCGATAGGTCAGCCCGCCAAACACCAACTCCCACGGCCCATCCGCCTTGACCGCCGCCATGAACGGATCGGTCACCAGCACCGACAGGTTGAACATACGCAGACGCAACGGGTCTTTCTTCGCCTCGATAAACGCCTCGATATCCGGGTGATCGCAGCGCATCGTGGCCATCATCGCCCCGCGGCGCGACCCCGCCGACATGATCGTGCGGCACATCGCGTCCCAGACATCCATGAAACTGAGCGGCCCACTGGCATCCGCCGCCACGCCCTTTACCTCGGCACCCTTGGGCCGGATGGTCGAAAAGTCGTATCCGATCCCACCACCCTGCTGCATGGTCAGCGCAGCCTCTTTCAGCGCGTCGAAGATGCCGCTCATCGTGTCGGGAATCGTCCCCATGACAAAGCAGTTGAACAGCGTCACCGCCCGCCCGGTCCCCGCCCCCGCCGTGATCCGGCCCGCCGGCAGAAACTTGAACCCCTCCAACGCCGCGCGAAACCGATCCGTCCACAGCGCCGGGTCCTGCTCGACCGACGCCAGGGCCTCGGCGATCCGCTGCCAGCTGTCCTCCACCGTCGCATCGATCGGCGTGCCATCCTGCGCCTTGAACCGGTACTTCATGTCCCAAATCTGTGCGGCAATCGGGGTGGTGAATACGGACATGGATCAATCCTTTGGGATAGAGGGCGCGAAAGACCCAAGATACGCCCCTCCAGCCCACGGGTCAACTTGTACTCGCCGCGCCTTCAGCTATCATTAACCCATGGAGGCACCATGGCCCTGAACATCCTGAAACTGTGCGTCGGCTGCGAATCGGTCGAGGATCTGGTGGATTGGCAACGCAGCCACCCCTCGCCCTTTCCCACTGGCGAACGTCAGCACGTCACCCGCATGTGGCCAAAGCGTGAGGCCGAGGTGCTGGACGGTGGGTCGCTGTACTGGGTGATCAAAGGCGTGATCCTGTGCCGCCAGACTATCCTGAGGCTGGACCGCGTCGAAGGCGGCGATGGCATCCTGCGCTGCGGTCTGGTGCTTGACCCGCCGGTCATCCGGACCGAGGCTGCCCCCCGCCGCCCTTTTCAGGGCTGGCGCTATCTGGACCCCAAGGACAGCCCGCCCGATCTGCGGCGCGGTGCCGCCGCCGAGCCCAGTCTGCCGCCCGCCATGGCCATCGCATTGGCCGAGCTTGGCGTCCGCTAGATGACCGCGCTGCACGAGCATTCCCATGCCCTGCAACGCGCCCTCGCCCCCCTCGCCCGCGCCCAGTCGATGCCCTCGGTCCTGTACACCTCGCCCGAGATTTTCGCCCTCGAACGCGAAGCGCTGTTCCTGAAACACTGGTTCTTCCTTTGCCGCGACGACCAACTGCCCAACCCGGGCGATTATCGCAGCTTTGACACACCCGGCGGCCCGATCCTGCTGGTGCGCGGCCAGGACCACCACCTGCGCTGCTTTGCCAATTATTGCCGCCACCGGGGTTCCCTCTTGCTGAACGGCCACGGCAACACCGGTGCCCGCATCACCTGCCCCTATCACGCCTGGAGCTATTTCAGCGACGGCCGCCTCTATGGTTGCCCCGACATGGCCGACGCCGAAGGCTTTGACCGCCGCGAAAACGGTCTCGTCCCCCTGAAACTCGACCAATGGGCCGGCTTCGTCTTTGCCAATTTCGCCAGCGATGCCAATTCGTTACTGGATCACCTCGGCGACCTGCCCCAGCGCATGGCCTCCCACAAGCTTGACCAGATGCGCTGCGTCTGGACCACCACCCTGACCCCCGATTGCAACTGGAAACTGATCCTCGAAAACGCGATGGAGACGTATCACACCGGCACCGTCCACCGTCATTCGGTTGGCGCGCAGACCCAGCGCGACATCCCGACCACCGGCGACTGGCTGTGCATGCAGGTCCTGTCCCGCCGCTCCATCGCCACGCTGAACGCCGATCTGCCCCCCCTGCCGCCCATAGACGGCCTCGATGACGACGCCCGACAAGGCACCTATTTCACCGTCATCCACCCCACCGTCCAATTCGCCGTCGCCCAAGACTGCATGTGGTGGCTGAACGTCACGCCCATCAGCGAAAGCAAATCCGTGCTGGAAATCGGCGGCTGCTTTCCCGAAAGCAGCCTTTCCCTGCCCGCTTTCGCCGAAAACCGCCGCCTCTACGAACACCGCTGGGAAACCGTGGGGCGCGAGGACGTCGGCATCCTGCAGGATCAGCAACGCGCCCTGACCTCGGCCCTGTTCCGCCCCGGCCCGCTGTCTGGCCGCGATGACAAGGTCCAACAGGTCGGCGCGTGGAACCTGCGCCAGATGGGTGTGACATAGTCGACGACCTGCACTGCAACAAACCCGGCAACCGCCTGCCGGACTCACCCCGCCTGCCGCCGCTAGCCCGGCCAAGTCCTGCCATGGAATATGCCGTGATGGCATCGCGGATGGTTCTGTCGGCAATCGCTGTGGCTTTGGCCCGCCGCAAACCCGGTCAAACCAAACGCGCCAGCAGCGCATCCACCTCCGGTCGCCGCGACAGGGAGGAGCGGAACAAGGTCGCCTGCGATTGCAGGACCAGGCTGCCCGACAGGATCTTCAGATAGTTCGCCCGCAGGGTTTCGCCGGATGAGGTGATATCCGCAATCGCCTCGGCGGTCAGATTCTTGACCGTCGCCTCGGTCGCACCCTGACTGTCGACCAGTTGATAATCGGCAACCCCGTGCAGGGTCAGAAAGTCGCGGACCAGCCGGTGATATTTCGTGGCGATCCGCAGCCTATGCCCATGGTGCAACCGAAAGGCCGCCGCCGCCGCATCCAGATCGTCCAGCGTTTCCACGTCGATCCAGGCCACCGGAACCGCGATGATCAGATCGGCATGGCCAAAGCCCAACGCCGCCACTTCCGTGACCTGACTGGTCCAATCCGCCAGCTTGTCGCGGACCAGATCCGACCCCGTCACCCCCAGATCAACACGCCCCGCCGCCAACTCGCGCGGGATCTCGCCCGCCGACAGCATGACCAGTTCGACCCCCGCCTCCGCGACCTGCCCCGCATATTCCCGCTCGGACCCCGATTTCCGCATCGCAAGGCCACGGACCGAAAACCAGTCAAAGGTCTGCTCCATCAACCGCCCCTTCGACGGCACCCCGATCTTGATCATCCCCGCACCTGCAACGCCAGGGCCGGCTGGATCACCCCGCCCACCGCCGGTATCGACCGCCCCTGCCCCAGTACCGCCGTCAAGGCATCATACCGCCCCCCCGTCGCCACCGGCGGCAGCCCCTCCGCCAGAAACGAAAAGGTAAAGCCGTCATAATACTCCATCGTCGTCCGCCCCAGCGACGCCTCGAACGGCAACCGCTCCGTATCAATCCCCCGCTGACGTAACGCCGCCAACCGCGCCGCGAACCGGTCCACCGCAGGCGCAATCGCGGGCAGCAAGAAGGTGATTCCCCGCAAATGCGCCAAAGCCGCCTCGGCCGGGGCCTGCAACGACAGCAGGTCATACAGCAACGCCGCCTCTTGTGCCGCCAGCGGTTTGGCACTGGCATCCAGCATCAACGCCTCGGCCCGCGCCGCGATCTCCTCCGCCGTCCGCAGTCCGATCAACGGCCCCGCCGCCTGCATCAACTCCGCCGCCGTGCCCGACGCCAACCGCTGCAACACAGCCGCCCGCGCCTCGGGCATGGGGGCCCGCCCCGAAAACCGGTCCAACAGCGCGCGAAACCGTTGTGGCCGCCAGATATGCCGCAACAACGCCGCCTTGCGCCGGTCCGTCGTGTCCAACCCCCGCACCGCCGCCATCAGAATGCCGATATCCCCCGTGACAGGCCGGGCCGCAGTTCCCGCGAGCAGCCCCGCGAACAAGGCAAACACCTCGGCGTCCGCCTGTTCCGGTGCCGCCCGGTCAAACACCTCGAACCCGACCTGCAAATACTCGCGCGCGCCGCCACGATCCTGACTGCGAAACACCTCACCCATATAGCAGTACCGCGCCGGGTCCGCCCCGTGGGACATATGGGCCTGCACCACCGGCACGGTGAAATCCGGCCGCAGCATCATCTCACCCGTCAAGGGATCGGTGGTCACATAGGCCCGCGCCCGGATATCCTCGCCGTACAGGTCCAGCAACGTCTCGGCAGGCAGCAAAATCTCCGCGTCCACCGGCAGCGCCCCCGCCGCCTGAAACGCCGCAAAAAGCCGCTCCGCCTCGGCCCTGATAGCGGGCTTATGGATCATCCCAGCATCTTTCGCACCTGCGCCACCAGTTCGGCACGCGGCACCTCCACCTGCGCAGGGCGGCCCTTCCACTCCTCCAGCGTCGCATTCTGCGCAATCTGCGCGCCCAATATCAGGTCCTTCAGAATAACCGTCCCAGCCGAGGCTTCATTTCCGCCCTGAATGACCGCCACCGGACTGTGCCGCTTGTCCGCGTATTTCAACTGATTGCCAAAGTTCTTGGGGTTGCCCAGATACACCTCGGCCCGGATACCAGCCTGCCGCAACTCCCCCGCCATGGCGAAATAATCCGCCATCCGCGCCCGGTCCATCACTGTCACCACCACCGGCCCCGCCGAGGCCGCAGCCGTCCGCCCCTTGGCCGCCAAAGCCGCCAGCAGCCGATCTACCCCGATGGAAACCCCGGTCGCCGGCACATCCTGCCCGGTAAACCGCTTGACCAACCCGTCATAGCGCCCGCCACCCGCCACCGACCCAAACTGCCGCTTGCGCCCCTTGTCGTCCAGGATCTCAAACGTCAGTTCGGCCTCAAACACCGGCCCAGTATAGTAGCCAAGGCCGCGTACGACTGAAGGATCAATTCTAATACGATCTGCCC
>JBBQGU010000243.1:0-6170 GCA_038323315.1 Rhodobacterales bacterium
AGGTCGTCGTGTTGGCGGATGCGGACAAGTTCGGACGGCGGTTGACCTATCAGGTGGGGCGGTTGGGGTCCGGGGCGCAGCTGGTGACGGATGGTCGGCTGGGGCGCGACTGGTCGGTCAGGGTGGCGGAATGGGGCTGTGCCTTGCGGGTGGCGGAATGAGGGTGCTGGGCATGGATGGCGGCGGCACCAAGACCGTGGTGGCAGTGGCCGCGCCCAGCGGGCAGGTGATTGCCATGACCGAAGGGCCGGGTCTGGACCCCACGGCAGGCGATGGGTGGGAGGCGCGGATGATGGCGCTGCTGCAACCCCATGCGCCGGTGGATGCCGCCATGATCGGGCTGCCCTATTTCAGCGAGGTTCCGGCAATCTCGGCCCGGCAGACCGCCGTTGCGCAGTCGGTTCTGGGGCCGGGGGCCGAGGTCGTGAATGACGTGGCCCTCGCCTATGAAGGGGCTTTGGGCGGGGCCGAGGGGGTGCTGCTGCTGTCTGGCACGGGCTCGATGGCCTGGTCGCGCGGGCCTTTGGGGGTGGTGCGTTGCGGCGGTTGGGGCGATGTGTTTGGCGACGAAGGTTCGGCCTATTGGATCGGGTGCCAGGCTTTGGCGCGGGTCAGCCGGCATCTGGATGGCCGGCAGAACGCGCCGGGGCTTGCGGCGGGGATATTGGAAGCGTTGGGCATTCCGGGCAGCGGGTTGATCGAATGGACCTATGGTCAGGCGCAGCCGCGCGCGGCGGTGGCGGCACTGGCGCGCCGGGTCGATGCGTTGGCGGCGGTGGACGCGGATGCGGCCGGGATTTTGGGGCTGGCGGCTGCGCAACTGGTCGACCTCGCACGGGGGGCGGCGCGGGCCAGCGGTGTGGGGCCTGACGCGGGATGGAGCTTTGCCGGCGGGGTATTTCGCAGCGCCTGTTTGCTGGGTGAGGTGACGGCCGCGATGGGCACGCAACCCTTGGCACCGCGATTGCCGCCGGTCGGTGGGGCGGTGCTGGCGGCAGCGCGGCGGGCCGGGTGGCGCGTCGACGACAGGTTCATCACGACATTGGCCGGATCGCTGGCCCGGAAATTCACATGACAGGAAGGTTGCACATGCCCACGATCACCGAAGCCGTCATCCGCGACCAGTTTCCCTATTGGCAGGCGGCGTTGCGGCAGGACCTGCCGCTGCTGCAGGCAGGCACCATTGTGCTGACGGGGTGCGGCACGTCCTATTACCTCGCGCAGTCGCTGGCCTGTGCCTGTAACGCCCATGGTCAGCGGGCGATTGCGGTGCCGGGGGCGGAATGGGCGCGGCGGCCGGAAAGCTATCTGGCGGATGGCGGCGATGTTCTGGTGCTGGGGCTGTCGCGGTCTGGCACGACAACCGAAACGGTGCAGGCGGTGCAGACCAGCCGGGCGCGGGGCTGGCCGACGTTTGCGCTGTCCTGCGTTGAAGGGGCCGAGATTTTGTTGGCCGCAGACCGGGGGATTTATGTGCCGACGGACCCGAGGGAGGGGATCGTGATGTCGGTTTCTGCCAGTCTGATGCTGCTTGCGGGGCTGCGGTTGGTCGGGATCACGGTGCCGGGTGAGGTGATTGCCGTGGCGCGGCAGGGGCTGGCCGATATGGCGACGGGGGCGGGGGCGGTGATCGCGGGGCGGCACCACTTCGTCTATCTGGGGGCGGGGGCGCAGTATGGGCTGGCGACCGAAGGCAGTCTGAAATTGCAGGAGATGAGCATCACTTATTCGCAGGCGTTTCATCCGATGGAGTACCGGCATGGGCCGATATCTCTGATCGATCAGCAGTCGGTGGTGGTGATGCTGTATTCGGCGCAGACTGCCGCCGAGGAGGCGACATTGGTGGCCGAAGTGCAGGCCAAGGGCGCGTGCGTCATCGGGTTCGGCGGCCCCGGGGATTTGCGGATCGAGGCCGGGGGGCTGGCGGCTTTGCCTGCGCTGCAGATCCTGGGCGAGATGGTGGCGCTGCAAAAGGGCATCAACACCGAGACGCCGCGCCATCTGACCAAAGTGGTCGTGCTAAGTTGAAGACCCGCTGAAAGGGTCGACGCGGTTGGACATTGGTCGCGTGAGTAACTTGACGCGTTGTTTGGCGAACTGATGTGGCCCTGTCTTGCGAGGCCCTTGAGCGGTTGTACCTACGTAATTCGCGCCGGAAATTGGGAGTTGAGTGAGGTTGATGGCGTGCGTGTCACCATCACGCGGGACCGCACCCGCTGTCCCGCTAAAGGCTGCCGACGTTGCAAGTGATCTGACCGCCGGGGCACAGGCTGTGTGCGCCTGTGCGGGTGCCGTCTGGATTGGTTTGCCCTATATTGCACGGCAACACAGGAGACTGACATGAGCTGGAACCCCGCGCTGGACCCGACCATTCCGATGGGCGATGAAGTGGATGCCATTGCGGCGGTGATCGTGCCGCGCGCCCGTGATCTGGGCGGGTTCGAGGTGCGCCGCGCGTTGCCCTCGGCCCAGCGGCAGATGGTCGGGCCGTTCATCTTCTTTGACCAGATGGGGCCGGCCGAGTTTCTGACCGGCAAGGGTGTTGACGTGCGCCCCCATCCGCATATCGGGCTTGCCACCGTGACCTATCTGATGAAGGGACGCATTCACCACCGCGACAGCCTTGGCACCGATGCCTGGATCGCGCCGGGCGAGGTCAACCTGATGACGGCGGGCATTGGCATCACCCATTCCGAACGGATGGATGGCCCCCCCGGCCCGCAAAGCCTGCTGGGATTGCAGACCTGGCTGGCGTTGCCAAGGGACCGCGAGGATGACGTGGCGGGCTTTGTCAACGCCGGGGCCGATATGTTGCCCGTGCTGGAAGGTGAGGGCAAGGTGGTGCGGCTGATCCTGGGCCATGCCTGGGGCGCGCGCGCCCCGGTCGCCACCCCGTCCGAGACCTTTTATGCCGATGCGACACTGGCACCGGGCGCGGTGCTGCCGTTGCCGGATGACCATGAAGATCGCGGGGTATATGTGCTGACCGGGCCCGTGTCGGTCGCGGGGGTGACCTATGAGGCCGGGCGCATGCTGGTGTTTCGGCCCGGCGACAGGATGTCGGTCAAGGCTGGGCCGCAGGGGGCGCGGGTGATGCTGCTGGGCGGCGCCACGATGGACGGGCCACGGTATATCTGGTGGAACTTTGTCGCCTCGTCCCAGGACCGCATCGATGCCGCCAAAGAGGCGTGGCGGGCGGGCGACTGGCGGCATGGGCGGTTTCAATTGCCCAAAGGCGATGACGGCGAGTTCATTCCGGCACCCGAACATTAGCGCGCCACATGACGCCACTGATGGGCCGCTTGCCGATAGTTTGCGCCATCGGCAGTCGGGGGGGATCAGATCGCTACTGTGACCGCCATCACGATGCTGTCGACGTTTCCATAACCTGACGCGTTGCTCGTCATTCCCGGTCGGTCATTCCTCGCGGCGCCCAAAGCGAAGAAGCCTGTCAAGGCTGATGAGCGTCGCTTGCGTTATGCCCATCCGGAAATATCCCTTGCCTCCTGCCCCACCCCTGTTATGTTTTCCCGAACATAACGAAAGCCCCCATGCGCCGCCTGATCCTGTCCACCGTCCTGAGCCTGATTGCCCTGACCGCCCAGGCAGCCGACCTGACGGTCTTTGCCGCCGCCAGCCTGAAAACCGCGCTCGACCAGATCACGAGGGAGTGGCAGACCGCCACTGGCAACACCGTCACCATCTCTTACGACAGCTCCGCCAAACTGGCCAAGCAGATCGAGCAGGGTGCCCCCGCCGACCTGTTCATATCGGCCTCCGAGGCATGGATGGACGCGTTGTCCCGGGATAAGCTGATCGATGACACCTCACGCAAAGACATCCTGGGCAACACCCTGATCCTGATCGCCGCAGGACAGGCCGTTCCGGTCGACATCAGCTCCACCCTTGACCTCGCGGGCCTGCTGAAGGGCGGCAAGCTGGCCATGGGCCTGATCGACTCGGTCCCTGCCGGGCAATACGGCAAAGAGGCGCTTGACAGCCTCGGCCTGTGGTCCTCGGTAGAAGCCAGCGTCGCCCAGTCCGACAATGTCCGGGCCGCCCTGCAACTGGTGACGACGGGCGAGGCCCCCTACGGCATCGTCTATGCCTCGGACGCCGTGGCCGCTGGCGACACTGTCACCGTCGTCGGAACCTTTCCCGCTGACAGCCACAAGTCCATCACCTATCCCGCAGCACTCACCACCACCGCCCAAGCCGAAACACAGGCCCTGCTTGATGCCTTGTCAACCGACGCCGCAGATGCTGTCTTTGCCGCTCAGGGCTTCACTGTGCTCACAGTTATGGCCATCAGATAAACCGGGGCTCCATGGGCGACTTGACCCCTCAGGAATGGCAGGCGATTGGCCTGTCGCTGCGCGTCTCGCTGATCGCGACGGCGCTCAGCCTGCCCTTGGGCATCTGGGTTGCCTACCTGCTAGCCCGCCGCAGCTTCCCCGGCAAGGCCGTGCTGAACGGCCTGGTCCATTTGCCCCTGATCCTGCCCCCCGTCGTCACCGGCTACCTCCTTTTGCTGACCTTCGGTCGCAAAGGCATTATCGGCCAATACCTTGACATGATCGGCATTGTCCTTGCCTTCAAATGGACCGGCGCGGTCCTTGCCGCTGCCGTCATGGCCTTTCCCCTGATGGTCCGCGCCATCCGCCTGGCGTTCGAGGCGGTCGACCCCAAACTGGAACACGCCGCGGCCACGCTGGGCGCGCCGCCCATCTGGGTCTTTCTGACCGTCACATTGCCGCTGATCCTGCCCGGCATCATCGCGGGTGCCGTCCTCGCCTTCGCCAAGGCGATGGGCGAGTTCGGGGCCACCATCACCTTCGTCGCAAATATCCCCGGCCAGACCCAAACCCTGCCCTCGGCGATCTATGCCTTTCTGCAAGTGCCGGGCGGCGACCCGCAAGCCTTCCGACTCGTCGGCATCGCAGTCGCGATCGCCATGGGCGCGCTGTTGGTGTCCGAACTGATGGCCCGCGCCGTCCAAAAGCGGATCAACGGCCAGTGACCCTTACCGTCCGCCTGAACCACCGCCTGCCCGCCTTCACCCTCGATGTGGCTTTCGACGCGCCCGCTGGCGTCACCGCTCTGTTTGGCCGCTCTGGTTCGGGCAAAACCACCGTGGTCAACGCCGTCGCGGGCCTGCTGCGCCCTGACCACGGACTGATCACCGCGCAGGGCATCACGCTTTATGACGGCAAAACCAACCTGCCGCCGCACCGCCGCCGCATGGGCTATGTCTTTCAGGAGGCGCGGCTGTTTCCCCACCTGACCGTTCGGGCCAACCTGAAATACGGTGCTTTCTTTGCCCGAACCTCGGCGGATTACGATGAAATCATCACTCTTCTGGGCATCGAACCCCTGCTTGGCCGCCGCCCCGGCGCATTGTCGGGCGGCGAGAAACAGCGTGTCGCCATCGGCCGCGCCCTCATGTCCAACCCGCTGATCCTGCTGATGGACGAACCTTTGGCGGCTCTGGACGACCCCCGCAAGGCCGAGATTCTGCCCTATATCGAACGCCTGCGTGACCGCGCCATCCCGGTCCTTTATGTCAGCCATTCCGTCGCTGAAATTACCCGCATCGCCCGTTCCGTCGTGGTGCTTGATCAGGGCCGCGTGCTGCGACAGGGCCCTGTGGCCCAGATCTTCGCCGACCCCGCCTTGTCAACCTATCTCGGCCCGCGCGAGGCCGGTTCGGTCCTGCAAGCCCGCATCGCCGCCCATGAGCACGACGGCCTGACCCGCCTCGACACCGCCACTGGCCCGATCTGGCTGCCCCAGATCGACGCCGCCCTTGGCACCCGAGTCCGCATCCGCATCGCCGCCCAAGACGTCCTGTTGTCGCGCATCAGGCCCGAGGGCCTGTCCGCCCTCAACATCCTGCCCGCAACCGTCGCCACCGTCACCCAGACCGACGCCACCAGTGCCCTGATCCAGTTGCATCTGGGCACCGACCTCCTGCTCGCCCGCATCACCCGCCGCTCGGCCGAGGCATTGACCCTGCAACCCGGCACCCCAGTCCACGCCATCCTGAAAACCGTGGCCATAGCCCCGGGCGACATCGGCGGCACCTGAACCGGTCAGATCACCTGACCGGCCACCCAACCCGACGACCACGCCCATTGAAAGTTATAGCCGCCCAGCCAGCCGGTCACATC
>JBBQGU010000244.1:0-6158 GCA_038323315.1 Rhodobacterales bacterium
CCTTTTATCGTCACCCCGAAACGATACCGTGTTTCACCGCCGATTGCCATAACGCGGCTGGCTGCAGTGACCCTTGCTCAGACTGGCAGATGTCACGGAAAAGGGGCGGACCCACAGATTCGATGGCTGTGGCGATGCTGCCTGTCTCCAGCCGGCATGCCGTTTGCGGTGATCCAGGATTTTGGTGTCGGTGCTGCAGCGGTCATTGCCTTGGCGAACTGTCAGGTTCCCGAAAGTCTACCACAGGCCGGCCGACCGGACCGATTTTGGGTGTCGGGCGGGCCGGCATCCCGGGCTGATGATCGTCACGCGGCCTTGGCCGTCAGGTTGCCCTCATGAACCGCTTCAACGCCCTCGGCACCGCCGAGATCGTCCGCGTCGCCTGAACTCAATGGGGGAAAGGGGTGGTCATGCCACTAACCGTCATTTTGCAACAACGCCGTAACGATGTACCACTGATCCACCACCGAATTATTCACATCGGAAAAATAACGCCGGCTGTGGCTACCCGCACAACCGGCACGCTGGAACGGGGCCGCGTTCATCAGCTGACGCGGGCGTCCCCACGGCTTGCGCCGCGCAAGCTATCGACGCGAGGCTTCGACTTTGTCCATCGGTGGCATCGGCTGGGCGGATCAAGAGAAGTTGTGCGACGAAAGTATCAAGGCGATTGCCGATGTCGACCTCTAGCTGCTAGTCTCATGGTTTGTCGGGCAGTCGGCGGCAGGACGTGGCCATCACGCATGCCCATGCATATCCGGTCAGGGTCATCAACCTGGACAATCGGACCAACCACTTGTCAGCCGGGAATATCAACACGGTGCTGGGGCGGGGCATGACCACGATCGACATCACCCGTAACATGCATAGTGTCTTCTCCTGCAGTGACCGGAGTGTCGCCATGGTCCTGGGGCATGTCGTGCAGGACACGTGGATCAAAGACACCACGATTGACGCTGTGCATACTGGACTGTCACCTGATTGAAAGCGTAGATGTGGATCAGAGGCAAAGATGGCACGATTTGACGGCAGGCGTGTTCTGATCACCAGGGCTTGGGCATCATCGGCAGTGCATTCGCTGCCGGGTTCCAAGCGGCAGGTGGCGCTGTGACCGTGCCGGGTCAGCCCGGCGGGGCCGCGCCTGCAGGTATGGCGTGGATCTGTGCCGACCTGCCCGCCGCTGAAGCAGAGCACTTCAGGGCCAATTCTACCGCTGCCCTCGCCCTTGATCGGGCCTGTGCACCGCAGATGTCTGCCCGCTGCTTGGGCCTGGTGAAAGGCAAGGCCACGGTCACCCTGAATGGGCAGTGGGAGGGGTCTGTGCCCTATGCTGCCGCCAAGGGCGCCGTGCCGGGCCTGACAAAGACGGGCGCGGGGGAATTGGGCAAGCATGGCATCACGGTCAATGGCATTGCACCTGGTGCTGTCAGGCCCGAAACCAAGAACCGTGCCCTTGCCGAAAAGTTGCAGGAGTATCAGGACTGGATACTGAAGAACCATTGTCTGAAAGCGCGGATCAAGGCGCAGGATGTGGCGGAACGGGCGATGTTCCTGGCATCGGATGCAGCGCGGATGATCACCGGGCAGAACATCCGTGTCGATGGGGGCTGGTGATGATCAGGCTTGGCGCGGGGGCAGCAGAAGCGGTGATCGACCCCAACCTTGGGGCTGGCGTGGTCTTGCTTGCGGTGGCTGGCTTGCCCGTCCTGTCCGCCGGGCCGGGCCGACCGCAGGGCGCTTTTGCCCAAGGATTGAACCTGCTCGCCCCGTTTTCCAACCGCATCTCGCGGCCCTTCGCCTTTGGCGGGCAACATCGCACGGTCCCGGCCAATCTGCCGGGCGAGCCCTGTGCCATTCACGGCGATGCGTTTCAGAAAGCCTGGACCGTCGCGGCGCAGAGCAACTGTGCGGCGACCCTGACCTTGCGGGGCGAGATCGGCCCGTTCCGCTATGACGCCCGCGTGACCTATGAGTTGCAAGACGACGCTTTGTCAGTCCGGCTGGAGGTGACCAACCGGGCCGGGATCACCTTGCCGTTTGGCGGTGGATTTCACCCGTGGTTCCCGCGTTCGGCTGACACCCTGATCGCATTCCACGCCACGGGTCACTGGCCCGAGGATGCGCGCCATTTGCCCGCGACCGACGCCCCCGTTGAAACCCCGCCGCACTGGAGGTTCGACAATCCAGCCCCACTGCCGCCGGACTGGATCAATTGCGGCTTTTCCGGCTGGGACGGGCGCGCGACAATCACCCAAGCCGGCTTGACGATCACGCTGGATGCGCCAGATCTGACCACGGCCATCGTGTACTCACCCGGTGCCACGGCACCCTTCTTCTGTTTTGAACCCGTCAGCCATCCGGTTGATGCCCATAACCTGCCCGGTCAACCCGGACTTGTCCCTTTGGCCCCCGGCGCAAGCCTTGCCATGGCCATGAACCTGTCCTGGCGCATCTCGGCCCCCTATCCCAAGGTGACATCCTCATGACCAGTCTCGCCCAACCCGTCATCGAACGCGATTATGGCCTGACGGGGCCCTCCTCCAGGCAGGCGATCGAGATCGGTCTGGCCTCGGCGGACTGGTATCACACCGAAGTACCGCGCAAGGTGATCAAGCCGTTGCTGCAACGCCGCGACGGGCCTGCGATCCGCGATACGATCATCTGGGCGCTGGGCCATGTGCTGTTCGCCTGGGGTGGCATCTATTTCTGGGGGACATGGGCCTGTGTGCCGTTCTGGGTGGCGTATGGCGTCCTGTACGGCTCGGCCTGTGACAGCCGGTGGCACGAATGCGGCCATGGTACGGCGTTCAAGACCTCTTGGATGAACGATGTCGTCTATAACATCGCCTCGTTTCAGGTGATGCGGAACCCGGTTGCCTGGCGATGGAGCCATGCGCGCCACCATACCGACACCTATATCGTCGGCCGCGACCCCGAGATTTCCTTCATGCGCCCGCCGGCGGTGGTCAAGCTGATACTGGCCTTTGTAGGCGTACTGGGGGCGTGGGAATCCATGCGCGCATTGCTGCGGCACGCGGCCGGAAACCTGTCAGCCGATGAAAAGGATTATATCCCGGACAGCGAGCATTGGAAGGCCATCCTGGCCGCCCGCATCCAGATCGCCATTTATGCCGCCACGATTGCGGCGGCCTTGGCGTGGTGGTCGTTCATTCCGCTGATGCTGATCGGCCTGCCGCGCATCTATGGCTGCTGGCACATGGTGATGTGCGGGCTGTTGCAGCATGGCGGGCTGGCCGATAATGTCATCGACCACCGCCTGAACAGCCGCACGGTCTATATGAACCCCATCAGCCGTTTCATCTATTGGAACATGAACTACCACATCGAACATCACATGTTCCCGATGGTCCCCTACCACGCGCTGCCTGCCCTGCACGAACTGGTCAAGTCCGACTATCCGCCGCCCAACACGTCCATCCTGGACGGCTATATCGAGATGTACAAAGCCGTGAAACGTCAACTGACGGAACCCGAGTATTACCTGCGCAAAGAGCTGCCGCCGACGGCCAGGCCCTACCGGGATGAGTTTCACAATGTCTTTCTCTCACGCTGAGGTAACGCCATGAGCCGCAAAAAACCGACAATCGCCGATCTGCGCGCCCTGAAGGGCAAGGGACAGTTGACCATGCTGCGCGTGGTGACACTGGACGAGGCTGCCGCGGCCGAGACGGCAGGCATCGACATCGTCTCGGTCCCGGCCGACCTTGTGACGCATCCCCGCTACCGCGAGGTCGCACCCACCCTGTTTTCGATGACCGGCCAAACCCATCTGGAGGCCGGAACCCGCGACGATTACCTGCGCTGGGCCTGCAAGGTCATGCAGGGCGGGGCCGATGCCGTCTATTGTTCGGGCGGGCTTGGCACGGTCGAACATGTTGCGCGCGAACATATCCCGGTCGTGGGCCATGTGGGCCTTGTGCCCAGCCGCGCCACCTGGACAGGCGGCTTCAAGGCGGTGGGCAAGACGGCGAAAAGCGCCAGGGCGCTGTATGACGAGATCATGGCCTATGAGGCTGCCGGTGCCTTTGCCGTGGAAATCGAGGTGGTGCCGGTCGAGGTGGCCACCGAAATCAGCCGCCGGGTCGGTATCCTGCTATGGTCGATGGGGGCGGGGCCGGGCTGCGACGCGCAATATCTGTTTGCCGATGACATCCTTGGCACCAATCGCGGCCACATGCCACGCCACTCCAAAGTTTACCGCAACTTTGCCGCCGAATATGACCGTCTGCAGGGCGAACGCGTGGCCGCCTTCCGCGAATTCATCGCGGATGTCGCCAGCGGTGCCTATCCCGAGGCGGCCCATGTCGTCCGCATGGACCAAGGTGAACTGGCGGCGTTTCGCAAGGCGTTGGGCTGACCCGCGGCCGTCCGCCCTGCCGGTGGTTTCGTTGGGCAGAGCGCAGTTGACAGACGGTGTTTTTCAGGCGAGCGTGAGGAATCGATTGGTTTTGCATTGACCCAAACTGGCATCAAGTCCGGAGGGGCCACAGCAAGATGGGAGGGGGAAGTTTTGGTCTTTCGCGCCGTATTGGCGGGCTGTGGGTCCATGGCGCGTGGCTGGATCAAGGCCTTGCAGGACCACCCCGAACTCATCGGCAGGGTTGAACTGGTCGGGCTGGTCGACATCGACGCCAAGGCCGCAGAAACCCTGCGGGATGCCTTTGGCCTGACCGAAATCCGGATTGGCACCGACCTTTCGAAGGTTCTGGCAGACACCAAACCCGACCTGCTGTTCGACGTTGTCATCCCCGCCGCCCGCCACGATCTGGTCGCCACCGGGCTGAACCACGGCTGTCATGTCCTGTCGGAAAAGCCGATGGCCACATCCATGGCCGACGCCCGCGATCTGGTGCGCCTGTCGGCTGACACCGGCAAGATCCATGCCGTCATGCAGAACCGCCGGTTCAACATGGGCGTGCGCCGCATCCGACGACTGATTGACGAGGGCGGGCTTGGCACCCTGACCGCCGTCCATGCCGATTTCTTTATCGGCGCGCATTTCGGCGGCTTTCGCGAGCAGATGCAGAATGTCCTGCTGGTCGACATGGCGATCCACACCTTCGATGCCGCCCGCTTCATGTCGGGCAAACAGCCTCTGGCCGTCTATTGCCACGAAACCAATCCGCAGGGGTCGTGGAATGTCCATGGTGCCGCCGCCAATGCGATTTTCGAGATGAGCGAAGGTGTCACCTTTACCTATCGCGGGTCCTGGGTCGCCGAAGGTGCGCCGACAAACTGGGACAGTTCGTGGCGCATCGTCGGCACCAAAGGCACCTTGCTGTGGGACGGTGGCGACCAGTTCGACGCTCGCATTCTGGCCGGGGCCGAGGGTTTCTTACGCCCGCTTGCCCCGCTGGAAGTGCCGCCCCCAGTGCACGAGGGCCAGACCCACGGCCATGCCAGCGTGCTGGCCGATTTCCTGGCCGCGCTGGACGCCGACCGCTTGCCCGAGACGGTGGGCCACGACAACATCAAAAGCCTGGCCATGGTTTTCAGCGCCATTCAAAGCGCCGCAGAAATGGCAAGAGTGGAGATTGCGGTTTGACCACAGCACCTGTAAACCCGGCCAGGGCGATCCGGATCGGCACCATGATCCGCGCCAGCGAAGGCCATGCGGCCCGCAACATCACTGCCATCGCCGATCTGGGCTTTGAAAGTTTTGAGCCGTTCTTTTGGCAAACCACCAACGGCCAGAACCTAGAAGATCTTGGCAAACGCTGCCGCGATGCCATTGGCGACCGCGACATCACCATCAGCACCCTTGGCATGTTCGGCAACCCACTGGAGGACCGCGAGGCCGACCTGCAAACGCTGCAAGGCTGGAAGGATTGCATCGACAACGCCCATCATTTCGGCGCGACCTGTGTGGCCGGTTTCACCGGACGCATCCGTGGCAAGCCGCTGACCGACAGCCTGCCAGGCTACAGGAAACTCTGGTCCGAACTCGCCAAACGTGCCGCCGACAAGGGTATCCGCATCGCGTTCGAGAATTGCGCCATGGATGGCAACTGGGCCACCGGCGACTGGAACATCGCCCACAACCCCGACGCATGGGAGTTGATGTTCAACGAAACGCCGGATGACAATCTGGGGCTGGAATGGGAGCCTTGCCACCAGATGGTCTATCTGATCGACCC
>JBBQGU010000245.1:0-6149 GCA_038323315.1 Rhodobacterales bacterium
GTCGTGCGCACCGCGCTGGAAGATGCGGCCTCGGTCGCGTCGTTGCTGATCACCACCGAAGCCATGATCGCTGATCGCCCCGAGCCGAAGTCGGCTGGCGGCATGGGCGGCGGCGGCGGCATGGGCGGCATGGGCGGCATGGACGGCATGATGTAAGCTGCTGCTTGCAGGTTTGAGATGGGAGGGGCTGCGGAAACGCGGCCCCTTTTCTTTTGGCGTGGTGCCCGGCCCAAGCGGTTGCCAAACGGAGCGCCTGCGGCGCGTTGTTTTTTCTCGCCTCTGGCTGACGCCAACCGGCTCGAGGTCAAGATGAGTATTTGGATCGGTGTGAATACGGCTTTCAGTCTGGCTTAAATATCCCCCCCGGAGGGTCGGCGGTGGGGCCTGGCGCTATAGGGGTTTGTCCAAGCGGTGCGCAGTTTGGGTCTGTTGGCCCAGAGTGATCGGGCGGTTGGCCAATGCGAGGGTGAAACCTTCGCGTTCCCAGAAGGCGCGACCACGAGGGTTGGCGTCCAGAACGGCGAGATAAAGGTATTGCGTGCCGTGCTGGCTTGATGTTCGAGGTGGCGCAGAAGGCGGGGGCCTGCGAAGATGCCACGGGCGGCGGAGGCGACTGAACAGACCGAGGCGCAGGCTGCTGGCGGGGTCGCAGCCGGATGGAGCCGTCGATGAAAAACGCCTCGGTCACCAGAGGGGTCGGGTCTGCGTCGCGTTCAAGGCGGATGTAATCGGCGGAGGCGTGAAAAAAGGCCTCGACCAGGGCGCGGTCGGTCTGGGAGTGAGGGGGCGGATCACCATGGGCGGGTGATGTGCAGGACGTCAAGGTCGACGGCGCCGGAGGGTTTGGCCCATGTGACGGTGTCGCCGGGCCGGGCACCGAGCAGGGCGCGGGCGAGCGGGGACATGGGAGAGATGCGGTGCAGGGGGGCGTCAGCCTCATCCTCGCCGGTGATTTCATAAGTGGTCTGGGTTCCGTCGCCGGCGCGGACCGTCACCGCAAGGCCAAAGGCGGCTTCGGTCAGGGGGAGGGTGGCGGGATCGATCAGGATGGCGGTGCGCAGGCGTGCCTCAAGATAGCGGATGTCCCGCTCGGCGGCCGCTTGCGGCAGGTTGTCGAGGCGGTCGGGGCGGGCTTTCAGCATTGCGAGGTCGGATTGGCGGTGGGTCAGGCGCTGATGCAGAACGGCCAGGCCACGGGGGGTGACGTAGTTGGGGTGGGGCGACATCGGCAGGTCGGGCAGGGGGTCGAGCGCACCGTCGCCCTCTTTGACAAAGGCCCTACTCATCTGGAAACAATCTCATCGGACCAGCCGCTCCAGCGGATCATAGGACAGGCCATGGCCCCAGGCGACCTGCGCCAGACTGTCGGGTTTGAAACGGATGCGACCCAGTTCCAGATCGCTGCGGGTGAAAAAGCGGCGGTCGGTGACCACGCGGGCGGGGTCGCGCCAGCTTGGGTCAATGGCGCCGCCCGAAATGGCGCATCGGAAGAACAGGTCGACCTGATGAAACCCGGTGGCGGGGTCGTGAAATTCGTTGACCAAGGCAGGATTGCCGACCGTGACGGTCAGGCCGGTTTCCTCATGCACCTCGCGGATCAGGTTGTCATGCAGCGAGGAACCGGATTCGACGCCACCGCCGGGTGCGCACCACAGGTCGGACCGCGACCCGGCATAGGCGTTGACCAGCAGCAGGCGGTCTTCGTGCAGGATCAGCGCGCGGGCGGCGAGGCGGGGGGTCTTCATGGCCATCCCGACAGGCTGATCCGCTCGCGCGCATTTGTCCAGTGCCTAGGCAGGCAGACCCTGTGCCTCGGACCCGCGTGGGGACAGCAGCAGGAACAGCGAGGCGCCGAGGATCATGGCGATGCCGAGCCAGATGTTGCCCTCGGGCCAATAGCCGAACCACAACCCGTATATGACGATATTGGACACCAGTTTCAGATCGTCAAACGGCTGGACAAAGGCGGCGTCGGCGGCGGCATAGGACCAGGTCAGCAGATATTGCGCCGCCATCATGACCATCCCACCGACGACCAGCCAGGCAAGGATGGTCGTCGTGGGCATCTGGAACCCCGCATGGACCGACAGACCGGCATTGATCGGTGTCAGCAGGACCAGCAGCCACAAGGTCACAGTGGGGGCGGATTCGGTGCGGGTCAGATACTTGGTCAGCAGCGACGACGCGCCCCACAGTACGGCAGCCGCGATGGGGTAAAACGTGGCGGTGGTGAAGCCTGTGGTCCAGATCTCGGACACGACAAGGGCCCCGGCCAGTCCTACGGAGGCCGCGATCCAGCGAGCGGGGGTGACGGTTTCGCCGAGGAACAGTTTGGCCCCCAGCAGCACGAACAGGGGGGCCGTCATCACCAGCGCGATCACCTGCCAGATCGGCGTGCCTGCGGCGAGGCTCATCACGAAGGCCTGCACGCCCAAGGCGGACAGGACGACGCGGATGATGTGCACGACCGGCTTGTCGGTTTTCAGGCCGGCCAGCCCTTGGCGGAGCACGAAGGGCAGCGAGAACACCAGCGCGACGGCATATTGCCAGAAAGTGTCCGATTGCGGCAGAAAGCCCAGTTGCGCAGTGATGACGAAGGTGATCGCATTGGCGGTGGCAAAGCAGACCCCCGCCAGCACCATGAACAGCGCGCCCCGCAGCGCGCCCGAATTCAACGCGGGAAGTGAGAACTGATTCATTTGGTTCCTTTCCAGAACATCAAGTGAATCAGGGGGAATAGCAGACGGTACCCGGCAAACAGCCAGATGCACAGCCACCCATTCTCTTTCATCCGGACTGTACCGTCGGCCCCGGAGTTACACCGGATCTGCTGACCCAAGGATGTCTTGCGACATCCAAGGCGCTCGCGGGCTATACCGCCGGTGGGGAATTGCACCCCGCCCTGAGAATACCGGGATGATCCCCGGCGAGCGTTTTTTGCGCCAAAGCGGACGCAGCGTCAAGCGTGGCGGGTGGGCTTGCCGGCACAAAGGCCTTGCGCGGCTGCACAGTCGGGCGTCAAATGGGCTATGCCGTTGACGTTGCCGCCAGATTCGTCTGATATTCCGGCACAAGTCGCCGAATCGGTGGTGCTGCTGCATGGGATAGGCCGCAGTGAAGCCTCGTTGATGGTGATGGAGCGGGCTTTGGCGGCCAGAGGCTACCGGGTGGTGAATGCGGGCTATGCCTCGACCACCGCGCCGGTCGAGCATCTGGCCGAGCTCGTCAGCAAGGCTGTGGCCGAGGCTGCGGGGCCGGTGCATTTCGTGACGCATTCCATGGGCGGGATTTTGGCGCGTCTGTGGCTGGCCGAGGCGCGGCCGGCAGGTTTGGGCCGGGTGGTGATGCTGGCGCCGCCCAACAAGGGGTCGGAACTGGTGGACCGGTTCGGCGACTGGGCGGCATTTCAGTGGTGGTGGGGCCCGGCGGGTCGGCAGTTGGGGACCGGTGCCGGCTCGGTGCCGTTTTCCTTGCCGGAGGTGGATTTCGATCTGGGGGTGATTGCAGGGAATGTGCCCTTGAACCCCTTGGGCGGTGCGCTGATCCCGGGGCCGAATGACGGGACGGTGTCGGTCGAGAGCACGCGAGTCACGGGCATGGCGGACCATATCATCCTGCCGGTCAGCCATACCTTCATGATGATGAACCCTTTGGTCATCGCGCAGGTGATGCGGTTTCTGGAACAGGGCCGCTTTGAACACGGGCTTGGCCTCGCGGCCTCGGTCAGGCTGGTGATGGGGGGGCGTGATGGCGGTTAGCTATACGCAGATTGCCAAGAGGGTCTCGCGGTTCTGTGGCCGCGCCGGGACCTTTGCGCTGGCGATCGGGGTGACCGGTTGTATCATGTCAGACTTTTGCAAAGCGGATTTTGAGAAGTAGGGCGTGGCCTTTTTTGGATCGGACCTGGCATTCAATATCGCCAACCTCAATTACAACCTGCCGTTCCAAGATGTCTTCAGTCTCGCCATTTCAATGCGGCGGATGATCAGCTGGTGCTGATTGGGTCTGACGCGGGGCTGGCCCGCTTGGAATTCGTACAAATAGGTGCCGATCTGAAGGTCACTTTTTCCGTCGTGGTCATTTTTCCGAACACCGATCGCGCCGACGGGACCTTTGCCGATGTTGCGACAGGTGGTAACGCAGCCCTCGTCATAAAGGCGGATGCGTTCTTGGCCGGATGGGAGTTCCTAGCCCTGACGCTGCACGATTTGGCATCAACCAAATGAGGCGGTCTGGCGCTTACCTCGCCAGCGGTTTGACCCGGTTGACGTGGCCCATCTTGCGGCCGGGCCGCGCCTGTGACTTGCCATACAGATGCAGGGCCGCCCCTCGTTCGCGGGCAATGGCGGGGACCTGTTCGATATCGTCGCCGATCAGGTTTTCCATCACCACATCGCTGTGGCGCGCGCCGTCGCCCAAGGGCCAACCCGCAATCGCGCGGATATGCTGTTCGAACTGATCCACCGCGCAACCGTTCTGCGTCCAATGGCCGGAATTGTGGACGCGGGGCGCGATCTCGTTGGCGATCAGGCCTTGGGGGGTGACAAAGAGTTCGAGGCCGAGGACACCCACATAGTCCAGCGCGTTCATGACTTTGGCCGCCATCAGGACGGCATCGGTGCGCTGGGTTGACGTCAGTTTGGCGGGCAGGGTGGTGGTGTGCAGGATGCCGTCACGGTGGATATTCTGGCCCGGATCATAGCAGGCAACCGAGCCGTCAAGGCCGCGGGCGGCGATGACCGACACCTCATGGGTGAAGGGGATGAACCCCTCCAGCACCGAGGTGGTGTTATTCATCTCGGCCCAGGCGGGGGCGATGTCTTCGGCGGTTTTCAGGCGGTATTGGCCTTTGCCGTCATAGCCGAGCCTTGTGGTTTTCAGGATGGCGGGCAGGCCGATTTTCGCGACGGCGGCTTGCAGATCGACCAGGGATTCGACCAGGGCATAGGGCGCGCATTGCAGGCCAAGGCTGGTCAGATAGTCTTTCTCAAGGATGCGGTCCTGAGATGTAGCGAGGGCGCGGCGGTTCGGGCGAATCGGGCGCAGCATTTCCAGCAGATCAAGGGTGGTCGTCGGGATGTTCTCAAACTCGTAGGTGATGACATCGACGCTGGCAGCAAAGGCGCGCAGGGCGGCAGCGTCATCATAGGCGGCAGTGGTCACGGAATGGGCGACGTCGGCGGCGGGCGAATTGGCTGCGGGTTCGTAGATGTGGCAGCGAAAGCCCAGACGTGCGGCGGCGACGGCGAGCATCCGGCCCAACTGGCCGCCGCCAAGGATGCCGATGGTGCTGCCTGCGGGAAGGGTGTCAGACATCGCTGGGTTCATCGGGGATCGAGGCGGACAGTGCGGCGCGCCAGGTTTCGAGGCGTTCGGCCAAGGCAGCGTCGTTCAGCGCGAGGATGCCAGCGGCCAGCAGTCCGGCATTGGCGGCCCCTGCGGCACCGATGGCCATGGTGGCCACAGGATAGCCTTTGGGCATCTGGACGATGGAATACAGGCTGTCGACACCCGCCAGCGCCTTGGTCTGCACCGGCACGCCGATCACCGGCAGGCGGGTCTTGCTGGCCATCATGCCCGGCAGATGCGCGGCCCCCCCCGCCCCGGCGATGATCACCCTCAGGCCCCGGGACACGGCGGTTGTGCCATAGTCCCACAGCCGGTCGGGCGTGCGGTGGGCCGAGACGATCTTGACCTCATAGGTCAGACCCAGTTGATCCAAGACCAAGGCCGCCTCTTTCATCGTCGGCCAATCCGATTGGCTGCCCATGATGATGCCGATTTCGATTGCCATCGCGACCCCCGTGCTGGTCAGCGTCATAGCGGATCAGGCAGCCAAGGCAAGGTCAGGCGATGATGTCGGGGATCAACTGATCCTCCAGCTTGACGATCATGTCTTTCAACGACAGTTTCTGCTTTTTCAGGCGGCGCAGGGTCAGCGTATCGGCCAGCGCGGCGGGTTGCAGGGCGGCAATCGCCTCATCCAGATCGCGGTGCTCCTGACGCAGCACGCCAAGGCGAATTCTCAGCATTTCCTCGAAATTCAGTTCGGAGGGGGCGTTCATGGCGGGATCACGGTCCATTCGGGTCTGGTGCCAAAGGATATAACGATTCGCGGCCCAGCGGGGAAGAATCTGGTGCGAAAAGCG
>JBBQGU010000246.1:0-6136 GCA_038323315.1 Rhodobacterales bacterium
GAACCCGCCATAACAACTCCCCGCGATCGCAATCCGCCCCCGCACGGCAATCCCCAAAGCCACACAAGCCTCAATCCCCGCCCGGCAGCACCCGCACCAGATCATGCGGCCCGTCTCCGTCATAAGCCTCCGCCAGCCACCCCCCATCCGGCAAGCCGACCTGCGGCAACAAAGACCGCCGCCCCGACCGGTTCGGCATCTCCGCCACGACCTCGCCGTCCGACACCACCGGCACCACCTGCCCTTCCCGGTGCGTGACGCAGACAAACCGCCCCGCACCACACACCACCGCCTGCGGGCAAACCAAGGGCTCCCCGCCCAAAAACCGCACCACCCCGGTCTCGATATTCACCACCCCCAGCAAATCCCGCCCACCCCGGTCGGTCACAAAGGCGATATGATCCTCATCCAGCCAATCGCCCCGAGTGTTATTTCTCAGCCCGAAATTCACCACCTCGCGCAGCCCCTGCCCATCCTCGCCCACAACCCATAGCTGTGTCCCCCCCGGCGCCCTCTCTTGCACCTGCAACAACACCCGCGCCCCAGACGGCGACAAGCTCGGCGCCCGGTCGAACATGTGCCGCGTCCGCACCAGCATCCGCCGCGCGCCGGAATGAATATCCAGCCACCAGACCATCGCCCCCTTTATGACCTCTTCGGCCTCATAATCATAATCCGCGACGAAAATCACCGCCCGTGCGTCCCGCGTCAGCCGCCCGCCACAGACTGTGTGGCAGTCCTGCTTGGGCGTGATCAGCCGCAGCCGGTTGCCCACCCGCCGGTCCAGAATCATCAGATGGTCATGCCCGCTGGCATGATGCGACTGCGCCAGCACCACGACATCACCGTTCTGCGAAACATCCCGGATCTGATGATGGTCCACCCCCCAGGTCTGCTGCATCGGGGGGCTACCCCCATCCGTCGCCACCGCATAAACCTCATCCACGTCATGCGGACCTCTCATGCAGAAATATGCCAGCCGCCCGTCGCCCGAGGCATGGACAGACGAAATCTGCGGCAACGCTGCCCACTCCTGCGCCAGATCCTCAGTATCCATCCCAGACCTCCACCAGGCGACCAGACGGCTGTCGCCCCCGAAATCCCATAGCCCCTGCCTCGCCCTATGGCACTGTCGTACACCAACCGCATAACGACTGGCAAAGACACTTCCGCCGCATCGAAATGGGCAGGCGGAACCAGCAACGACCACCCCTTAAGTCAGTCGGACAGCAGATCACCATTTCGCACTATGGATTCTCCGGCGACATGCGCCAGACTTTGGCCGCGCAGGCAGGACCGCCATAGGGTGCAGCGAAACAACATTCCCGCCACCGGACTGACAACCGGCAGCCGCCTGCGGGCGACCGGATCGGTGACATGGCCCAGAACCGCCCCCGCCGGCACCTCGTCGCCCACCGACACGACCCAGGTCACCACCCCGCCCTGCGGCGCAAACACCTCGGCAGCGCCGCCAAGTGGGCGATAGCGCGCATCCCCGTGCAAAGGCCCGGCCCCCATGACCGCCCCAACCCCCGCCAGAAACGCCATCAGCCCCAAGGCATCCTGCGCCGCCAACCCATCCGCAACATCGAGCTGCCCCCGCAATTCGACCGTACTGCTGAAACACCCCGCCGGGATCGGAAAGCGGTCGCCATACCGCGCGCGCAACTGCAACCACGGCACAGAATGCGCCTCGTCATAGGCATTGCCGCCCGACACATCCTGGATCAGCGCCAGGTGCGCCCCGATCGAGCGGCACAGCAGAGCCGTATCCTCGGGCCGCTGCGAACCCGCATACAGATACATCACCGCAGAATGGTCGCAATGCAGATCCAGCACATAGTCGGCGCAGCACGACCATTGCAGCAGGGCAACCTGCAACTCCTGCAGATCGGTGCGCGGGTCGACCTGCATCAGCGCCGCCCGAAACGCGCGGCGGATGACATGCAGGTTTTCCCCCGCATCCTGCGTCAACCGCCCCTCCAGATCATCGCCAACCAACTTGGCCAGTTCCGGATAACCCCGGTTGAAATTGTGCAGGCTCGCCGCGTCCTGCCGCCCCAAAGGCCGCTGATAGGCCCATTGTGACAGCCCGATCGGGTTCGCGATCGGCACCACCAGCACCTCGCCCCTAATCCGGCCCCGCGCCTCGGCCACGTCCAGCAGGTCCATCAGATGCTGCAAGACCAGCACCCCCGGCATCTCATCCGCATGCAGGCCCGCCTGCAAGTACACCCGCGGCCCCGAGCCGGTCATACCATATCGGTAAAGCGTCACTTCGCGCCGCGTTCCGGCAGAGGCGCCGTTCAGGGGCCAAGTTTCGATATGCATACCTGTGTCCACAGTGCCCTTGGGGGTCGGCACCGGTTTTCCTGCGGCAGAGTGCCGCCTTCTTGACCATACAGTCAAGATTTAGATCACCCCGTGCGCCACAAACCCTGACCAGCCGCTGCACCCTTGCCCGCGAGGTCAATTCCGGCGCAGATGGCCCGCCCGAAACCCGAAAAGTCCGCCATGATCAACTGGAGCCTGCCCGCAATCAATGCCCTGATGACCCGCCATGATCTGGCGGTGCAGGTCACTGACATGCGCCCCTTCACCGGCGGCTTTTGGAACACTGTCCTGCATCTGGCGACCAATCAGGGTGATCTGGTCTTGAAACACTACCGCCCCATGCCCGAGAACAGCCTTTTCCCCAACCTCCCCGCAGATGAGGCCCGTGCCCTGCACCGCCTGAACGGCCTTGATGTCGCACCCGACATCGTTGCGTTTCTCCCAACCGAGGATGTGCTGATCTATCGCTACCTTCCCGGCGCCGAATGGCAAGATGATGTGATCGCCGCTGCTCTGCTGATGCGCCGCCAGTCCCGCGCCGACCCCACAGGCTTTCGCGAGGTCCCCACGCAATCCGACGCCATCCTGCATCAGGCCGATCAGATTCTGTCCCGCTGCACCACGGATGACATCACCCACACCCTGCAGAAATGCCGCCCCACCCCGGTCAAAACCGCACCCGCGCAGCCAAGCCTGATCCACACCGACCCCGCCCCCGCCAATCTCATTGGCCATGGCCCCGCCCTGCGCCTGATCGACTGGCAATGCCCCGCCGCAGGCGATCTGGCCGAGGATGTGTCGGTGCTGTTCTCACCCGCATTCCTGACCCTGTACAACCGCCGCGTTCTGACCCGGAATCAACGCGACCTGTTCCTGCAAACCCTTGACAACCCTGACCTGACCGCCCGCCTGCCGGGCCTTGAGCCCGCCTACCAATGGCGTGTGGCCTGCTATTGCGCCCACCGGATGCAAACCACCCCGAACCCCATCCTGTCCCAACGATACCGTCAAGCCGCCCTCGCTCAAGCCGCCCATCTCTGATGATCTCTCAGTTGCAGTGCGCTCTGACAGCAAACGTCTATCCGCTTTGCGGGACGAAGTGATTGTTTGTGTCATCACCACAACGCAGGCAGCGCCCGACCTCGGGAGGCCTCCCCGGGGAGAGGTCGGGCGCGGCACGGTTGGCTTCACCCTTGATTCCAGACGACGGACGAGCCGTTGCGACTTTCCAAGCTGCCGCTATTACTCAACCCCAATTGAGTGATTTGACCGCTGCACCAACGAGGCTTTCAAAGGATGACGCCGTGTCCAACCCTGCTGGCCCCGTCAACCCGCGGTCAAGTCCAACCCGGCGCGCCAGACCACTGTTAAGGGAGGACAAGAATCTGAGGATCGAAGGACTTTCTTAGCCATCGCCCTGCGCCAGCCTGGGGGAGGTGCCCAAGACTCGATCATAGCACAGGATTGCAAAACCTATTGCCCGTTGATGCGCTTCAGCGCTTACGAATTCCTGACGGCCGCATTTGGCTTAAAGCGGTCTTTGGGATTTCACACCCGCACACGCCGCCATCTCTGACCCCCGTTTACCCGGTCTCCCCAAACCCCTAGGCTACGACAGCACCCGAATCCCAAAGGCACCCCGTGACCGAAGCCTACCGCGTCCTCGCCCGCAAATACCGCCCCGAAACCTTTGCCGACCTCGTCGGGCAAGAGGCGATGGTGCGCACCCTGAAAAATGCCTTCGCCGCCGACCGGATCGCCCATGCCTTCATCATGACCGGCATCCGTGGCACCGGCAAAACCACCACCGCCCGCATCATCGCCAAGGGCCTGAACTGCATAGGCCCCGACGGCACCGGCGGCCCCACCACCGACCCCTGCGGCATCTGCGAGCCCTGCCGCGCCATCGCTGAAGGCCGTCATGTCGACGTGCTGGAAATGGACGCCGCCTCGCGTACCGGCGTCGGCGATATCCGTGAGATCATCGACAGCGTCCATTACCGCGCCGCCTCGGCCCGCTACAAGATCTACATCATCGACGAAGTGCACATGCTGTCGACCAACGCCTTCAACGCATTGCTGAAGACGCTGGAGGAACCCCCCGCGCACGTCAAATTCATCTTCGCCACCACCGAAATCCGCAAGGTCCCCGTCACCGTCCTGTCCCGCTGCCAACGCTTCGACCTCAAACGCATCGAACCCGAGGTCATGCTGACGCTGCTCCGCAAGATCGCAAACGGCGAGCACGCCCAGATCACCGATGCCGCCCTTGCCCTGATCACCCGGGCCGCTGAAGGCTCGGCCCGCGACGCCACATCGCTTCTGGATCAAGCCATCTCGAACGGTGCCGGCGAAACCTCGGCCGATCAGGTCCGGTCCATGCTGGGGCTAGCCGACCGTGGCCGCATGCTCGACCTGTTCAATCTGATCATGCAAGGTGCCGCCGCCCAGGCCCTGGCCGAACTGTCCGGCCAATATGCCGACGGGGCCGACCCCATGGCCGTCCTGCGCGACCTTGCCGAAATCACCCACTGGATTTCCGTGATCAAGATCACCCCCGAGGCCGCCGACGACCCCACCGTCCCCCCTGACGAACGCGGCCGCGGCCTCGACATGGCCCAAAAACTGCCGATGCGCGTTCTGTCCCGCATGTGGCAGATGCTGCTGAAGGCGCTCGAGGAGGTGCCCCTTGCCCCCAACGCCATGATGGCCGCCGAAATGGCCGTCATCCGCCTGACCCATGTCGCCGACCTGCCCGACCCCGAAACCCTGCTGCGCAAACTGCAATCCCAGCCCCAACCGTCCACCCCAGGTGCCCCCGCGGGCGGCGCACCAACCGCCCACGCGCCCATGGCCCGCACCCCGACACGTGCGCCCACCATGCAGGGCGGCCAGGCCCTCGCCCTCGCCGAGGCCCCCCTGACCACCTACGTCACCTTCGATCAGGTCGTGGCCCTGATCCGGGACAAGCGCGACATGAAACTGCTGTATGAGGTCGAGGCATCCCTTCGCCTCGCCAGATATGCCCCTGGCCGGATCGAGTTCGAACCCGCCCCCGGGGCCGCACCTGACCTTGCCTCCCGCCTCGGCCAACGCCTGCAAGGCTGGACCGGCGCACGCTGGGGCGTCTCGGTCGTCTCAACCGGCGGCGCCCCGACCATCGCCGAGGACCGGAACCGCCACGACATCGCCGCCCGCGATGCGGCAATGGAAACCCCCCTCGTCATGGCCGTCCTAGCCGCCTTTCCCGGCGCCAGGATCACCGAAATCCGCACCCAGGAAGCCATGGCCGCCTCTGCCGCCGCCTCGGCCCTGCCGGAAGTCGAGGATGAATGGGACCCGTTCGAGGACAGCTGAAAGGCAGCTGTCTTGTCACCAGACAGGCATTGCCTGCAACGCCACGGATACCTATCTGACCAATTCAAAGCCCAGAGACGGGCACAACGACACGGAGAACAAAATGCTGAACGGTTTGGGCGGAATTGGCGACATGGCCAAGATGATGAAAGCCGCACAGGAAGTGCAGGGCAAGATGGCCGAATTGCAGGAACAACTGGCCAAAACTGTCGTGATCGGCGAATCGGGCGGCGGTCTGGTCAAGGCCCGCGCAACGGCAAAGGGCGAGGTGACCGGTCTCGACATCGACCCGTCGATCCTTGTAGCCTCCGAAAAAGAGGTTGTCGAAGACCTGATCATCGCCGCGATCCACGACGCCCAGGAACGCGCCAAGACCCGCGGTCAGCAGGAAATGGCCAAGCTGTACGAATCCCTTGGACTGCCGCCCGACATGAAACTGCCGATC
>JBBQGU010000247.1:0-6113 GCA_038323315.1 Rhodobacterales bacterium
GGGCGTGGCGAGGTCTGGCGGCGGTGTCGTTCAGGGGCGGGCACGGATCGGGGCCGGGTCGATAGGGGGCTGCATATTCATGGGCAACAGGATCAGGGGCGGCAGGATCAAGGGCGGTAGGTCATGCGTGGAGCATTTGAGGATTGGGCGATCCGAAGGGCTGCGAGAAGGCGATGCCGGATCAGTGTAGGGCAGTCAGTCACGGGCGGAAAGGGTCAGGCGGTTGATTTCAGGTGGCGGGCGTGGTGCGGTCGGGCATTTCCGACAGGGGTTGGATGTGGGGTGCGGAAGGTCAAGCATGGGATGTTATGCGGCAGCGGATTCAGTGTTGAGGGAGGTGCTGCAGCGTCCATGACTGGGCATTGCACAATTGCGGGGCTGGGAGGAGGCAGGGGCGGGAACGATCAGAGGTGGGGCCTTGGCCTGTCTTCGGGGCGGTGATTTTCAGAATGGGTCAATTGGGATCGGGTATCGGAAATGCCGGAGTGGTCATGGACAGTGGCGGCACGGTGGTCGTTTTGGTAGTGGGGCGTTTCATGGGCGGGATGTCACGGTTTTGCATGTCACGGTTTTAGCCTGCCAGTCAGGGGGTGGGTCATTCGGTGATGGTGGCTTCGGAGGCGGCGTTCAGGCCGCTGAGTTTGGTGTCGGAGGTCTGCGGGCGCAGGCCCATCAGGGGGCCGATGCGGCGGATGATCTCGGCTGCCACCGGCACGGCGGTCCAGCCGGCGGTGCGGCGGGGCACCGGGCCCGAGGTTTCGACAGGCTCATCCAGTGTCACGATCAGAACATATTTGGGGTCATTGGCCGGGAAGATCGAGGCGAAGGTGTTGATCACCTTGTCGCTGTCATACCCCCCTCCCTTGCGCGGCTTTTCGGCGGTGCCGGTCTTGCCGGCCACGGCATAGCCCACGACGTCGGCAAGGGTTGCGGTCCCCTCGGTCACCACGCGGCGCAGCATGGCGACACAGGCCTGAGCGGTTTCGGCAGTGATCACACGCTCGCCCCTTGCGCGGGTAACGCCGTGCAGCAGGGTGGGCGTGACCTTATAGCCGCCATTGGCAATCGTGGCATAGGCGGCGGCGAGGTTCAGCGGGCTGGAGGCGATGCCGTGGCCATAGGCGGCGGTGATGGTGACGATGTCGGACCAACGGGGCGGGATCAGGGCGCGGGCATTGGCCGCCTCGACCAGTTCGACTTTGGGGGCATCCAGCAGGCCAAGGCTTTTCAGGAAGGCCTGTTGGCGCGCGCCGCCGATCATCAGGGCGATATGGGCGGTGCCGACGTTGGAGGATTTGGCAATGATATCCGTTACGGACAGCACGGGGCCGTAATTGTGGTTCTGGAATTCGCTGATCTTGAACTTGCCCCACCGCATCGGCGCATTGGCATCGACCAGGGTTTCGGGATTGACCAGACCCAGATCCATGGCTTGTGCCACGGCAAAGATCTTGAAGGTCGAGCCAAGTTCATAAACCCCCTGCACCGCGCGGTTGAACAGCGGGCTGTCCGACGGATCGCCGGTCAGCGCCACGGGGGGCCGGTCATTGGGATCGAAATCGGGCAACGAGGCGATCGACAGGATTTCACCGCTATGCACATCCATCAAGATCGCCGAGGCGCCTTTGGCGTTCAACATGCGCATGCCTGCGCCCAGGACCTCCTCGATATTGGCTTGCAGGGTCAGGTCGATGGACAATGTGACCGGGGTCGAGGCCTGGGCAGGGTCCCGCATGCGGACGTCCAGTTCCTTTTCAAGGCCGGCGGTGCCGATGACCTCGGCGCTGTTGACGCCTTCGGCTCCGAAGGCGGCCCCCCCAAGGACATGGGCCGCCAGATGGCCGTTGGGATACAGGCGCATTTCGCGCGGGCCGAAATACAGGCCGGGGTCGCCGATTTCGTGGACCTTTTGCATCTGTTCGGGCGACAGGACCTTGCGCACCCACAAAAAGCTGCGGCCATCTGTAAAGCGGCGTTCCATCGCCTTGGGGTCCATCTCGGGGAAAATTGCGGCCAGTTCGGTGGCGGCGTGGACGGGGTCGACCATGTCCTTGGGCTGGGCGTACAGCGAATAGGTCAGCATGTTGGTGGCAAGGATGCGGCCCTGACGGTCCAGGATATCTGCGCGCTGGGCGGTGATTTCGCTGCCGCCTGACGCGGTGCGCGGCTCGGACGGTTCCGAGGCTGCCAGCGTACCCATGCGGGCGCCGATCACGGTGAAGGCCATGAAGAAGCCAAGACCCAGCAGGAACAGTCGCCGTTCGGCGCGGGCGCGGGATTTGTCGCGCATCGCCTCGTGCCGGATGGCGATGTTTTCCTGTTCGATCATGTCGGGGTTTTCGCCCCTTGTACGGGCGTCGAGGATGCGGGCGAGGGGGCGGAGGGGGGTGCGGATCATGGGATCTGCTCCTGGTCGCCGGTGTCGGGGTTCAGCGAGCCCATCGTGTCGACGGTGCCGCTGATGATCAGTTGCGGAGGGGCGGGGTAGCCGATCTGGGCCGAGGTGCCAAACTGTTCAGGCTCCATCGGCAACAGGCCCAGACGGTCAAAGTTGATGGTGGCCAATTCGCGCAGGCGCGTGGGGCGGTTGAGATAGGCCCATTCGGCGCGTTGCAGGGCGATGGCTTCGTGCAGGGTGGCAATTTCGTCCTGAAGGGTGGCGATTTCTTTCAACTGGTGCTGGGTGGCATAGTTTTCGCGGTAGGCCCAGAAGGCGGAGCCTAAGACCATCAGGAAACTGAGCAGGTACAAAACGGGGCGCATCAGCGGCGTCCTTTGCGATCAAGAAGGGGTACGTCAATCTGGGCGGGGTCGATGGATTGGGCTGGGGCGGCGGTGCGACGGGCGATGCGCAGTTTGGCGCTGCGGGCGCGGGGGTTGTCGGCGAGTTCGTCGTCGTCGGGGCCGATGGCCTTGGACAAAAGTTCAAAGCGGGGGATGGCCTGCGTGGTCGCGGGGGCATAGCGGTTGGCGTTGGAATCCTGGCCCGAGGCGACCTGAAGGAAGCGTTTGACGATGCGGTCTTCGATGCTGTGAAAGGTTACTACGGCCAGCAGGCCCCCCGGTTTCAGCGCGCGTTCGGCAGCGTCCAGGCCTTGGGCCAGTTGCGCAAACTCGGCATTCACGGCTATTCGCAGGGCCTGAAAACTGCGGGTCGCGGGATGGGACTGTCCGGGTTTGGGGCGGGGCAGGCATTTCGCGACAATCTCGGCCAGACGCAGGGTTGTCAGGATCGGGTCTTTGCGCGCCTCGACAATGGCGCGGGCGATGCGGCGCGAGGCACGCTCCTCGCCATACAGGTACAGGATGTCGGCGATGGCGGATTCGGGCGCGCGGTTGACGATGTCTGCGGCACTTTCGCCGGACTGGCTCATCCGCATGTCCAATGGGCCGTCCTTTTGAAAGGAAAAACCGCGTTCGGGCTGGTCGATCTGCATGGACGACACGCCAAGGTCGAGAACGACACCGTCGAAGGGTTCATCGGCAAGGGTGTCGAGGTCGGAAAAGGTGCCTTGGATCAGTTGCAGGCGCGGGCCATAGTCGGCCGCCCATGCCGCGGCCATGTGCAGAGCGAGGGGGTCGCGGTCGATGCCGATGACCTTGGCCGCACCCGCCGCCAGCAGGCCCTTGGTATAGCCGCCCGCGCCAAAGGTGCCGTCTGCCCAGATGCCCGATACCGGGGCGACAGCGGCCAGCAGGGGACGCAACAAAACGGGGATGTGAGGGGCGCGACCGGGCAGCGGGGCGCTGGGTTCCACGAGGCGGCTCCTATGGTTTTGGCGGTGTCAGGTGGCGACGGATGCTGGGGCTGATGCTGGCCAGATCCGGCGTTTCAGCGTCATAGGTCTCGGCCTTCCACAGTTCGAACCGGTCCAGTTTGCCGACAAACACTGCGTTGAATCCCTTGGCCATATCCTCGGGCGTGACGCCCATGCGGAGGCGGATTCTGGGCGGCAAGACGATGCGGCCATCATCGTCGATCTCGACATCGGAAGACCGGGCAACATAGGCCAGTTCCAGGCCGTCGCGCTTTTCGGAATCTTCGGGATGGGCTGCGATGGTTTCATACAGTTTCTGCGCGCCCCTTATGGAAAAGCACTGGGCGTAACTGCCGCCAGCACCATAGACCATGACAACGCGGGACCGGGTGTGACTGTCGTCGGCGGGATCGCCTGCGTCAAGGATGCGGCGCATGGCGGCTGGTATCGAGACCCGCGCCTTGCTGTCTACCTTGAGGTAGATTTCGCCCTTGAACGCCTCGGTTACCACGCCCTTTGGCCCCTCGATATGATCCTGAACCGGACCTTAAAATGAATTCGGCGGACCCAGCTGCTGCCACTGCCGGGTCCGCCGTCTATCCCATCGCTGGGCGTCCTACTGCGCGTGCCGTCTTGGGGGAGACGCTGCTCGCCCGCGGTTCGGATCTTATGATGAGCCGTGGTCTGTGAAACCTGCCTCGTTTTTTGTCGCCTGTTCGGGGTCTTTTGGCTGCCCCTGCCTTGTTTGCCGTCTCATCGTGTTACAAGAGATGACATGGGAAATCATGGAGATCAACTGAATTTTATGGGTTGATTGGAGGGTGAAACCAGGATTTCAGGTGAACATGCCAGTCTATTCTAGGTGGGTGCTAACTTTATACACATAATATAGACAAATTACGTGCCGCTAAATCTATAGGTAGGTTCAGGGAGTGTGTGGGGGAGTTTCCCAAGCTCTGCATTATTTGTTACCAAGCATAATAGCTTGACCGGTCCAAAGGCAGCGAGAATCACGAATATTGCGACAAATCGGCTAAATTCAGCCGATTCGCGACGGAGGAACGGCGAAGTGATTCGGACGTGAGGTGTCGGTGGGGGGAATTCCCACAACCTGTGCCCGCCACCCATGTGATCCCGGTCGGCTTGTGGTTTTCGAGGCTTTATGTCCATGGTCGGATCGGTTTGCAGGGAGGTTCGCGATGATTCCGGTACAGGGCTATCAGGGGCGGCGGGTTGCGGTGCTGGGTTTGGGGCGGTCGGGTCTTGCCACGGCGCGGGCGCTGATGGCGGGCGGCGCCGATACGCTGCTGTGGGACGACAGCCCCGAAGCGCGGGCCAAGGCGGAGGCCGAGGGGTTTGCATGCACCGACCTGACCCGGAATAACGCGCTGGAGGGCGTGGCGGTGCTGGTCACCTCGCCCGGGATTCCGCATCTGTATCCGGTGGCGCATAACGTAATCCAGCGGGCCTATGAGGTGGGGGTGCCGGTGGACAACGACATCGGTCTGTTCTTTCGCAGCTATGCGACGTCGGAATGGGATGAGTTCGAGGTGGCCCCGCGGGTCGTCTGCGTGACGGGATCGAATGGGAAATCGACCACGACGGCGCTGATACACCATATTCTGGAGGTGGCGGGGCGGCCCTGTCAGATGGGCGGCAATATCGGGCGGGGGGTGTTGGACCTGGAGCCTGCGGTGGATGGCGAGGTGGTGGTGCTGGAATTGTCCAGCTATCAGACTGACCTTGCGCGCGCCATGACGCCGGATGTGGCGGTGTTCACCAACCTGTCGCCCGATCATCTGGACCGGCATGGCGGGAAGGGTGGTTATTTCGCGGCCAAGCGGCGGTTGTTTGCGGAAGGTGGCCCGGACCGCGCCGTGATCGGCGTGGACGAGGTCGAGGGGCGGTACTTGGCCGGGCAGATGGCCGAGGGGCCCGAGGATGACCGGGTAATAAGGGTGTCATCGGGGACCAAGCTGGAGGGGTTTGGCTGGTCGGTGTTTGCGCGCAAGGGGTATTTGGCCGAGTGGCGCAAGGGGCGGCAGATGGCGTCGATCGACTTGCGCGCGGTGGCGGGGCTGCCGGGGGAGCATAATCATCAGAACGCCTGCGCGGCCTATGCGGCCTGCCGGTCGCTGGGGGTGGCGCCGAAGCTGATCGAGAGCGCGTTTCATAGCTTTGCAGGCCTGCCACATCGCAGTCAGGTGGTGGCCGAGAGGGGCGGGGTCAGATTTGTAAATGACAGCAAGGCGACAAATGCAGAGTCGGCAGCCAAGGCCTTGCAGGGGTTTGGGGCGATACGGTGGATTGCCGGGGGTTTGGGCAAGGAGGGCGGGCTTGCCGGGTTGCTGCCGT
>JBBQGU010000248.1:0-6109 GCA_038323315.1 Rhodobacterales bacterium
TGCGCGGGATGGCGTTGGAAAACCGGGTGGTGGTGTCGCCGATGGCGCAGTACCGGGCGGTGGACGGCGTGCCGGGCGACTGGCATTTCGTGCATTACGCCGAACGCGCCAAGGGTGGGGCGGGGTTGGTCTATACCGAGATGACATGCGTGTCCGCCCAAGGCCGCATCACGCCGGGCTGTACGGGGCTGTACACGCCCAAGCATGAGGCGGGGTGGAAGCGGATCAACGGCTTTATCCACTCCGAGACTAAGGCGCGTACCTGTTGCCAGATCGGGCATTCGGGGCGCAAGGGCTCGACCCAGGTGGGGTGGTTGGCGGCGGATACGCCGCTGGCCTCGGGCAATTGGCCGCTGTTGTCGGCATCGGCCATTCCGTGGCAACAGGGCAATGCCGTGCCCAAGGCGATGGACCGCAACGATATGGACATCGTGTTGCGCCAGTTCATCAAGGCGGTCGAGATGGCCGAAGCGGCAGAGTTCGACATGATCGAACTGCATGCGGCGCATGGCTATCTGATCTCCAGTTTCATCTCGCCGCTGTCGAATGTGCGGGAGGATGAGTATGGCGGGACCTTGGAAAATCGCATGCGCTATCCGTTGGAGGTGTTCCGCGAGATGCGGAATTATTGGCCGGGGCACAAGCCGATGGCGGTCAGGATTTCTGCGTCCGATTGGGTGGATGGCGGGGTGTCGCCTGCCGAAGCCGTCGAGATTGCACGGATGTTCGCGGCCGAGGGGGCGGACATCATCGACGTGTCGGCCGGGCAGACCAGCCCGGACGCCAGACCGATTTATGGCCGGATGTTCCAGACCCCGTTTTCGGACCGTATCAAGAACGAGGCGGGGCTGGCGACGATGGCGGTCGGCAACATCACCGAGGCCGATCAGGTCAACCAGATTTTGCTGGCAGGCCGTGCCGATCTGGTCTGCCTTGCCCGCCCGCATCTGGCCGACCCCTATTGGACCTTGCACCAAAGCGTGGCTTTGGGGGACGCCGGGACCGCCTGGCCGCTGCCCTACCTTGCCGGCCGCGATCAGGCGCGGCGGTTGACGCAAAAACAGCAGGAGACGATCCGGGTATGACGCTGGCAGGCAAGCGCGTTCTGATTACCGGCGGCGGCACGGGGGCGGGGCAGGATCTGGCGCTGGGCTTTGCGCGGGCCGGTGCGCAGGTCGTGATTTCAGGGCGCAGGCTGGGGCCCTTGCAGGCGGTGGCGGCGATGGCCGCTGGCATCAGCTTGGTGCAGGCGGATGTGACGGACGAAGGCTCGGTCAGGGCCATGTTCGCGGCGGCGGGGCCTTGCGATGTGGTGATTGCCAATGCGGGGGCGGCGGATTCGGGGGTGCTGGCGAAAACCTCGTTGGATCAGTGGCATGCGATGATTGCGGTCAATCTGACGGGGGTATTCCTGACCCTGCGCGAGGGGCTGTTGCAGATGCCGGGCTGGGGGCGGTTGATCGTTGTCGCGTCTACGGCGGGATTGAAGGGTTATGCCAAGGTGGCACCCTATGCGGCGGCGAAACACGGCGTGATCGGGTTGACGCGGTCGCTGGCGCTGGAGATTGCACGGCGTCCGGTGACGGTGAACGCGATTTGCCCGGGCTTTCTGGACACGCCGATGACGGATCATTCGGTCGAGGTAATTGCCGAAAAGACCGGGCGCAGTCTGGCCGAGGCGCGTGCGGCGTTGGAGGCGATGAACCCGCAGAACCGGCTGATCGCACCTTCGGAAGTGACCGCCACCGCGCTGTTCCTGTGCGGGCCGGGGTCCGAGGGCATCAACGGGCAGGCCATCACCATCGCGGGGGGCGAGGTGTGAGCGAGTTGTCCAAGCGGCGGCTGAAGATGTGGATCCGGATGCTGGGCGTCACCCGCGCCTCGCAAAGCCATCTGCGGGAGTTTCTGCGGCTGAAACATGACACGACTTTGCCGAGGTTCGACGTGCTGGCCGCCCTGTACCGTCGCCGCGATGGGGTGACGATGAGCGAGTTGAGCCGGATGCTGCTGGTGTCGAACGGCAATGCGACGGCGGTGGTGGACCGGCTTGAGGTGGATGGGCTGGTGCGGCGCTGCCCGTCCGAAACCGACCGGCGCACGGTGTTCGTGGCACTGACGGCCGAGGGGTTGACGCAGTTCGAAGGGTTGGCCGCGGACCACGAACGCGCGGTGGACCGGCATTTCGCAGGGCTGTCCGAGGGCGATCTGGACACGCTGACCGATATTTTGAAAAGGATGGGCAAGCCATGAAACTGGCAGGGTTGAAGCCGGAGCATTTCCTGTGGGACGTGGCCGACCGCATCGCCGTGGTGCGGCTGAACCGGCCCGATCGCAAGAACCCGCTGACGTTTGAATCCTATGCCGAGTTGCGCGATACGTTCCGGGCGCTGGTCTATGCCGAAGATGTCGATGTGGTGGTCCTTGCCTCGCATGGCGGGACTTTCTGTTCGGGCGGCGATGTGCATGACATCATCGGCCCGCTGATCGGGCTGCCGATGAAGGAGTTGCTGGCCTTTACCCGCATGACCGGCGATCTGATCAAGGCGATGATTTTATGTGGTAAACCGATCATTGCTGCGGTGGACGGGGTGGCCGTGGGGGCGGGGGCGATCATCGCAATGGCCTCGGACCTGCGGCTGGCGACGCATGAGGCGAAGACGGCGTTTTTGTTCACCCGCGTGGGGCTTGCGGGTTGCGACATGGGGGCTTGTGCGATGCTGCCCCGGATCATCGGACAAGGCCGGGCGGCAGAACTGCTGTATACCGGGCGGACGATGAGTGCGGCCGAGGGCGAACGTTGGGGCTTTTGGAACAGCCTGCATGGCGCAGATACGCTGGAGGCCGAGGCGATGGCGCTGGCACGGCGGCTGGCTTCGGGGCCGACGTTTGCCCATTCCATGACCAAGACCCAGCTGAACCACGAATGGAACATGGGGCTGGAACAGGCGATCGAGGCCGAGGCCCAGGCGCAGGCGATCTGCATGCAGACGCAGGATTTCGAGCGGGCTTACCGGGCGTTTGTGGCCAAGGAAAAGCCGGTTTTCGCGGGGGACTGACGATTTTTCTGCGAAAAATCATAGGGGGATGGGGGAGCAGATGCCGGACCGGAGTTTTCTAAGTTGGCCATTCTTTGAGGACCGGCATCGTGCCTTGGCCGAGACACTGGAGGCTTGGGCTGCGGCGCATTTGCCGGTGGATCATGGCGATGTCGATGCGGCCTGTCGCGGCTTGGTGGAGGCTTTGGGGGCTGGCGGTTGGTTGCAGCATTCGGGCGCGGGGTTGGGGGAACGCTTGGATGTGCGGACGCTGTGCCTGATCCGCGAGACGCTGGCGCGGCATGATGGGTTGGCGGATTTTGCCTTTGCCATGCAGGGGCTGGGGATGGGGGCGGTGTCGCTGTTTGGTACCGAGGTGCAGCAGGAATGGCTGGTGCGGACGCGTGGTGGCCATGCGGTTGCGGGCTTTGCGCTGACCGAACCCGGGTCGGGGTCGGATGTGGCTGCGACCACGACCTCGGCGGTGCGCGGGCTGGGCGGGTGGGTTTTGAATGGCGAGAAAACCTATATCTCGAACGGTGGGATTGCGGATGTTTATGTAATCATCGCGCGGACGGGCGAGGCGGCGGGGGCGCGGGGGCTGTCGGCGTTTTTGCTGCCTGCGGATGCGCCGGGCCTGCGGGTGGTGGAGCGGATCGAGGTGATGGCACCCCATCCGCTGGCGCATCTGGCCTTGGCCGATGTGATCCTGCCCGAGGGCGCGCTGATCGGGACAGCGGGCGAGGGGTTCAAGATTGCAATGTCGGTGCTGGATGTGTTTCGCGCGACTGTTGGGGCGGCGGCGTTGGGATTTGCGCGCCGGGCGTTGGACGAAGCATTGGCGCGGGTGAAAACGCGGCGGATTCAAGGGGCGGCTTTAAGCGAGTTGCAAATGGTGCAGGGGCATCTGGCGGATATGGCGTTGCAGATCGATGCGGCGGCTTTGCTTGTCTACCGCGCGGCGTGGGTCAAGGATCAGGGTGCCGCACGAGTCTCACGCGAGGCGGCGATGGCCAAGTTATACGCCACCGAGGCGGCGCAGAAGGTGATCGACATGGCCGTGCAACTGCATGGCGGCGACGGGGTGCGGCAGGGCTTTGTGGTCGAGGCTTTGTACAGGGAAATCAGGGCCTTGCGGATATATGAGGGGGCGTCTGACGTACAGCGCATGGTGATTGCGCGGAGTATTCTGGGATGAGCCATGATATCTTGCACCCCAAGCATTGGAAGGCGGCGCGGGGTTATGCCAATGGCGTTTCGGCCCGTGGGCGGATGGTCTTTACGGGCGGCGGTATTGGGTGGAATGCGGATCAGGAGTTCGAGACGGATGATTTTGCGGGGCAGGTGGCGCAGGTTTTGCGCAGCATTGTCGAGGTTTTGGCCGAGGGCGGTGCGAGGCCCGAGCATCTGGTCCGGCTGACCTGGTATGTCACGGACAAGGCGGAGTATCTGGCCAGCCTGAAAGAGATTGGTGCCGCCTATAAGGCCACCATCGGCAGGCATTATCCGGCGATGGCGCTGGTTCAGGTGGTGGCCTTGGTCGAGGATCGTGCCAAGGTCGAGATTGAAGCGACGGCCGTCGTGCCGGAGGGGGAATGATGCTGGGACCGTCGGGCCATGTCGATACCTTTGCGCGGGACCGTTTGCCCCCGGCGGATCAGTGGCCGGAGATCCCGCTGGCCGGGTTCGACTATCCTGACTACTTGAATGCGGCGGTCGAACTGACCGACAAGATGGTCGCGCGTGGCTTTGGCGACCATACGGCGCTGATCGGCAACGGGCGGCAGCGGACTTACAAGGAGTTGACCGACTGGTCGAACCGCATCGCCCATGCCCTTGTCGAGGATTACGGCGTAAAACCCGGCAACCGTGTGCTGATCCGGTCGGCCAACAACCCGGCCATGGTGGCGTGCTGGCTGGCGGCGACCAAGGCGGGCGCGGTCGTCGTCAACACCATGCCGATGCTGCGGGCGGGGGAGTTGGGGCAGATCGTGGACAAGGCCGAGATCGCCTTTGCGCTGTGCGACACGCGGTTGATGGAGGAGTTGGTGGGTTGTGCCAAACACTCGCAGTTTCTGAAAACCGTGATCGGATTTGACGGGACGGCCAACCATGACGCGGAACTGGACCGTGTGGCGTTGTCGAAATCGGTGCGGTTTACTGCGCCGCCGGTGGGCCGGGATGACGTGGCGCTGATCGGGTTCACCAGCGGCACGACCGGCGAGCCGAAGGGGGCGTTGGCGTTTCACCGCGACTTGTTGATCATCGCCGACGGCTATGCGCGCGAGGTGTTGGGCGTGACGCCTGAGGATGTCTTTGTCGGCTCGCCACCTTTGGCGTTCACCTTTGGGCTGGGCGGGCTGGCGGTGTTCCCGCTGCGGTTTGGGGCGGCGGCGGCGTTGTTGGAACAGGCGACGCCGGGCAACATGATCGAACTGATCCAGACCCACAAGGCCACGGTCTGCTTCACCGCCCCCACCGCCTACCGCGTGATGCTGAAGGCGATGGCGGAGGGGGCGGATCTGTCGTCGTTGCGGGCAGCGGTGTCAGCGGGCGAGACTCTGCCTGCGCCGGTCTATGAGGAGTGGATCGCCAAGACCGGCAAGCCGATGCTGGACGGCATTGGGGCGACCGAGATGTTGCATATCTTTCTGACCAATCGTTTTGACGATCACCGGCCGGGCTGCACCGGACGTCCCGTGACGGGCTATCAAGCGCGGATCGTCGATGACGCCATGCAGGACGTGCCGCAGGGTCAGGTCGGGCGGCTGGCGGTACGGGGGCCGACGGGGTGCCGCTATCTGGCGGACCGGCGGCAGGAACACTATGTGCGGGATGGCTGGAACCTGACCGGCGACAGCTTTTGGCAGGATAACGATGGGCGGTTCCACTTTGCCGCCCGCTCGGACGACATGATCATCAGCGCGGGTTATAACATCGCCGGGCCCGAGGTCGAGGCGGCGCTGTTGTCGCATCCCGACGTCCTTGAATGCGCCGTGGTCGGCAGCCCTGATGACGAGCGCGGCCAGATCGTCGAGGCGCATGTGGTGCTGGCCGAGGGGCGCGAACCGGAT
>JBBQGU010000249.1:0-6093 GCA_038323315.1 Rhodobacterales bacterium
CGGTTTCTGCAAGGTCAGGTTGCAGGTGCCGACAGCCATATCACGACCAAAATCAAGGCATCGGGCCTTTGCCTGCTTGGCAAGACCAATGCCCCTGAAAACGGCTGGTCCATCGCGACGGAACCCGCCCTCTATGGCGCAACCCTGAACCCGTGGGACAAATCCCTGACGCCCGGCGGGTCGTCTGGCGGCGCGTCGGTGGCAGTTGCGACGGGCATGGTGCCGATCGCCGAATCCAGCGATGCGGCGGGTTCGATCCGTGTACCTGCGTCATGCTGCGGCGTGGTCGGCCTGAAACCGTCCCGCGGGCGGGTCAGTCTGGCACCGCTGGCCGACTATTTCGCCGGTGCGGCCTATTTCAGCTGCAACACACGCACGATCCGCGACACCGCCGCCTATCTGGACGCCATCGCAGGCGCGCTGCCCGGCGACCCCTATGCCCTGCCCGACCCACCCGCCCGCGTTGCCACCCTGATGACTCACGTCCCTGAAGGCTTGCAGGTCGGCTTTACCGTGACCGACCCCGCCGGAAACCCGGTGCATCCCGATATGCGCGCGACCGTTCTGGCCGCAGCCTCGGCGCTGGAGGGGCTTGGCCATCAGGTCCGCGAGCATGACATGACCTTCGATGCAGCCCACCTTTGGCGGACCTATACCAACATGACCTGCGTCGAGTCGGCAGCCTTCTTTGGCTATATGGAAAGCGTCGTCGGGCGGCCCATCGGCCCCGGCGATGTCGAGCCCCTGACCCGTGCCTTGATCGCGCGGGGTCGTGCGACCTCGGGCGTAACCCATGCCGGGCAGATCGAGACGGTGCGGCAGATCGGGCGCTCAGTCGTGCAGAACCTGTTGCCGTTTGACGTCTTTCTGACGCCGACCCTGACCCAGCTTCCCCGGCCCAGGGGCTTTTATGACATGACGATGACCGATCTGGACGCCTATAACGCCCTGTGGTCCGATGCGGTCTTCATGGCCCCGTTCAACCTGTCGGGCCAGCCCGCCATCTCGTTGCCGCTGGGGATGAGCGGCCATGTTCCGGTTGGGGTGCAACTGGTGGGCCGCAGCGGTGCCGATGGCGCGTTGCTTGCGGTTGCGGCCGTTTTGGAACAGGTGATGCCGTGGAAGAACCGGCACCCGCCGGCCGGCATGTAGGGGGACGGAATGGCGCATGATCTGGTGTTGAAGGGCGGCAGGGTGATCGACCCGGCGCAAGGGCTTGACCGGGTCACGGATGTCGCCTTTGCCGGGGGCAAGATCGCGGCGATCGGCGATGGCCTGACCGGCACGGCCAACCGGGATGTTGCGGGCCAGATCGTGACCCCCGGCCTGATCGACCTGCACACGCATGTGTATTGGGGCGGCACATCGCTGGGCGTCGACCCCGACAGCTATGCCCGCAAAAGCGCCGTCACCACCCTTGTCGACACAGGCAGCACCGGCCCCGGCAATTTCGCAGGCTTCCGCGCCCATGTCATCGCAAACGCCGCCAGCCGGGTCCTGGTCTATCTGCATGTCTCCTTCGCCGGGATCTATGCCTTTTCCCGCCGCATCTCGGTTGGCGAGGGCGAGGATATGCGCCTGATGGCCGCGCGCGAGGCGGTCGAGGTCGCCCGCGCCAACCCGGATTGCATCATCGGCATCAAGGTGCGTCTGGGCAAACATGCCAGCGGTGCATCAGGGGCCGCCCCTTTGGATGTGGCGCTGGATGTGGCCGACCGCACCGGTCTGCCGCTGATGGTGCATATCGACGAGCCGCCGCCGACCTATGAGGCCGTCGTCGCCCGGATGCGCCCCGGCGATGTGCTGACCCATTGCTACCGCCCCTTTCCCAACACGCCGATGCATGCCGATGGCCGTGTCAAAGCGGCGGTGCTGGAGGCGCGCGCACGGGGTGTGCTGTTCGATGTCGGCCACGGCATGGGCTCGTTTTCCTGGGGCACCGCCCGCGCCATGGCGGCGCGCGACTTCTGGCCCGATACGATTTCCTCGGACGTCCATGCCCTGTGCATCGACGGCCCGGCACATGACCTGCTGCGCACCATGACCAAGTTTCTGGCCCTTGGCCTGCCGCTTGCCAAGGCCGTCACCATGACCACCCAAAACCCCGCTTTGGCGGTACGCCGTCCCGAACTTGGCAGCCTGGCTGTCGGCGCCACCGGGGACGCCTCGGTCATCGCACTTGAGGACGATGCCATCGATCTGGAGGATGTCGAAGGTCAGATCGTCCGCCATCCGCAGCGTTTGACGGCACAGGGCACCGTGATCGGCGGTGTCTGGCACGGACCCGTGGCATGATTACCCCCACCATTTCCGTCTGGGCCTATCCGTGGGACCTGCACGACATCGGGTTGGACCGCGCGCTGGGCCTGCTGGCGGATCAGGGCGTCACGATGGTCAGCCTTGCCACCTCTTATCACGCGGGCCGGTTCCTGCAGCCGGGCAACCCCAAACGCCGGGTCTATTTCCCCGAAGATGGCACGGTCTATTACACGCCCGACCCTGCGCACTGGGCCGACCAACAGATCACCCCACTGCAAGCGGCCATCGTGGGGCGCGAGGGCAACATGCTGGCCGAACTGATCCGCCGCCGCGATGCGGGCGGGCTTGGCGTGTCGTGCTGGACGGTGTGCCTGCACAACACCCGCCTGGGTCAGGCCCATCCCGACCATTGCCTGCGCACCGCCCATGGCGACCCGCAGATTTTCGGCCTGTGCCCCTCCAGCCCGGCGGCGCGCGCCTATGTCACGGGCATGGTGGCCGAGATTTCGCACCGCTACCACCCCGACCGGATCGAACTGGAAAGCCCGGATTACATGGGGTTCGCCCATGGCTTTCACCATGAAAAAGACGGGCTGGGCCTGCTGGATGAGGATACCTTCCTGCTGGGCCTGTGCTTTTGCCACCATTGTCAGACCGCAGCCTTTGCCGCCGATGTCGATTTCGACACGGCCCGTCAGACGGTTGTGACCCTGCTGGACGCCGCCTTTGCCCGCGACCTGCCCCGGCCGCAGTTCCCCGATTTTCCCGCACTCGGGCCAATGGCCTTCCGCGATCACCCCGCGCTGATGGCCTATCTGGCCTGGCGCAGCACCCCGGTGACCGTGCTGATCGCCGCAGCGAAAGCCGCCTGCCACCCCGACACCGCCCTGTTGCTGATCGACGCCGTGGGCACCTGGGCCAGCGGCATCGACCTTGCCGCCGTGATCCCGCATCTGGACGGCCTCCTGCACTGCGCCTACGTCACGCCACCGGATGACATTGCGGGGTTGATGGCCAGCACAAGGGCGGCTCTGGGGCCGGACAAGACGCTGATTGCCGGCTTCCAGCTGTTTCACCCGCAGGTCAGGGATGCCGCCGACCTGCACAGGCGCGTGGCTGCAACAAAGGGGCATGTCGACGGGCTGAACTTTTACAATCTGGGTCTGGTGCCCGCGTCCCGGTTGGGATGGATCGGCGGCCGAGGCAACTCCGCCCCGCAAGCCGGTATTGATCGACCAGACCCGGATGCTTCGCGGCAATCAGGTCAGCCCGCAGCCCGGTAACACCCCGGGCGGGCCGAACCGGCGATTTCCGTCTTTCGGCCCCATGTGGGCTTGGCGGTCTGCGTCAGTGTCGCTATCACGGTCCTTCGATCCCATGAAGGAACCAGCCATGACCGCAGTCGCAGACCGCATCGCCCGTTTGATCGCCACCGACATCGGCGCACGCCCCGAGCAAGTCGCGGCAACGGTCGCCTTGCTGGATGCCGGTGACACCGTGCCCTTTGTCGCGCGTTACCGCAAAGAGGCGACAGGCGGCCTGGACGACATCCAGTTGCGCAAGCTGGCAGAGCGGTTGGACTATCTGCGCGATCTGGAAAAGCGGCGCGCCAGCATCCTGGCCGAGGTCACCGCGCAGGGCAAGCTGACCGATGTGCTGGCCCGCGCGATTGCCACGGCGGATACCAAATCGGTCCTCGAAGACCTGTACCTGCCGTTCAAGCCCAAGCGGCGGACCAAAGCGATGATCGCCCGCGAAAACGGGTTGGAACCCTTGTTGCAGGCCATCCTGACCGACCGTGCCGCCGACCCGGCCCTGCTGGCAAAGACCTATATCACCGAGACCGTCCCGACCGAAAAAGAGGCGCTGAACGGCGCGCGCGACATTCTGGTCGAAGCTTTGGGCGAAAACGCAACCCTGCTTGGGCGTCTGCGCGAGGTCATGCAGAAAGAGGCCATGATCACCGCCAAAGTGATCGCCGGAAAAGAGGATATCGGCGCAAAGTTTTCCGACTATTTCGACCACAGCGAACGTTGGGCCGCCATCCCGTCGCACCGCGCCCTCGCCCTGCTGCGCGCCTCGAAAGAGGAGATTGTGACGATCTCCATCGCCCCCGAACCCGAGGCAGGTCTGCCCCGCATGATCGGCATCGTGGCTGCAGAAATCGGGATACGCGGTCAAGGTCCGGGCGACATCTGGCTGCGCGACGTGGCTCGCTGGGCCTGGACCGTCAAGCTGAGCCTGACGATGTTCATGGACCTGCTGACCGACCTGCGCCGCCGCGCCCATGATGCCGCGATCGACGTGTTTGCCCGCAATCTGCGCGATCTGCTGCTGGCCGCACCTGCGGGGGCGCGCGCGACATTGGGGCTTGATCCGGGGATCAGGACCGGATGCAAGATTGCCGTCGTGGATCAGACCGGCAAACTGCTGGACACGGCAACGATCTATCCGTTTCAGCCCCGCATGGATGTGCGCGGCGCCGAGGCGACCCTGACCCAGATGATCCGCAAACACAGCGTCGCCCTGATCGCCATCGGCAACGGCACCGCCAGCCGCGAATCCGAACGGCTGGTGGCCGATGTGATCAAAGCCTTGCCGGCAGGCAGCCCGCGCCCCACCCCTGTGATCGTGTCCGAGGCCGGGGCCTCGGTCTATTCCGCCTCCGAACTCGCCTCGCTGGAATTTCCCGATGTCGATGTGTCGATCCGCGGCGCTGTGTCCATCGCCCGCCGTTTGCAAGACCCCTTGGCCGAACTGGTCAAGATCGAACCGCAGGCCATCGGCGTCGGCCAATACCAGCATGACGTGGATCAGCGGCGGCTGGCCCAGTCCCTCGCCGCCGTGGTCGAAGATGCGGTGAACGCGGTCGGCGTCGATCTGAACATGGCCTCGGCTCCGCTGTTGTCGCATATCGCGGGTCTGGGGCCGTCCCTCGCACAGGCCGTCGTGACACACCGCGACGCCAATGGCCCCTTTGCCACCCGCAAGGCCCTGCTCAAGGTGGCCGGGCTGGGGCCAAAGGCATTCCAGCAATGCGCGGGCTTTTTGCGCATCACCAACGGAACCGAACCGCTGGATGCCTCGTCCGTCCACCCCGAGGCTTATGGTGTCGCGCGCAAGATCGTGCAGGCGTGCGGGCGTGACATCCGCGCGATCATGGGCGACAGCCGCGCGCTGGCCGGTCTGCGGGCCGAGCAATTCGTGGATGACAGCTTTGGTCTGCCCACCGTGCGCGACATTCTGACCGAGCTGGAAAAGCCCGGCCGCGACCCGCGCCCGACCTTCAAGACCGCCACCTTTGCCGATGGCATCGACAGCATCACCGACCTGAAACCCGGCATGTCGCTGGAGGGGACTGTAACCAACGTCGCGGCCTTTGGCGCTTTTGTCGACATCGGGGTGCATCAGGACGGGTTGGTGCATGTCAGCCAGCTTGCGGACCGGTTTGTCAAAGACCCGCACGAGGTGGTCAAGGCGGGCGACGTGGTCCGCGTGCGCGTCACCGAGGTCGACGTGCCCCGCAAACGCATCGGCCTGACCATGCGCTAGGATAACGCAGGCGAGTCTGCCCCCAAGCCCCGTCAGACGCCCGTTTCAACCGGTCGTGGCGGGCAGGCGCGGGGAAAACCCGCAGCTGCGGCACCGGATTCGGGGAACAATGCGATGGCGCAGGCGCTGGGCGCGGCCCTGAAGGGGAAAACCTGACCGGACCTGTCCGGCGGCCATCCGCCAAAATCGCTTGTTTTCAGGGCGTTTCGCAAAAAGTTCACAAAAAAGGCGGATGATGCGAATTTTTAGGTTGCGCCCTTCGTGCGCTAACCGTAGAAGCCC
>JBBQGU010000250.1:0-6092 GCA_038323315.1 Rhodobacterales bacterium
GTTCATCGGTTACTACGTCTTGTCGCGCTCGCTGCCCGATTACAACGCGACGTTTACCACCGCAGGCATCACGGCTCCGGTGGAGATTGTGCGCAATAACAACGATGTGCCGCATATCTTTGCCGAAAGCGACGATGACGCGTTCTTTGCACTGGGGTTTGCCCATGCGCAGGACCGGCTGTGGCAGATGACCATGTTGCGGCGGACGGTGCAGGGGCGGTTGAGCGAGATTTTCGGGGCGCGGACGCTGAAGATCGACGAATTGATGCGGCGGTTGGATCTGTACACCTTGGCGCTGTCGTCGGTCGCCGTGCAGGACGCGTCGACCAAGACCGCATTGCAGGCCTATGCGCGGGGGGTGAATGCATGGATCGGGCAGGTCAATATGCAAGCGCTAGGGCGGGGTGCGCCGGAGTTCTTTCTGTTCAGTGCCCAGATCGACGCCTGGGCCCCGGCGGATTCGATTGCGATCATCAAGCTGATGGCGCTGCAACTGTCGTCGCATCTGGACAGCGAAGTGATGCGGGCCGAGATGTCGCTGATCCTGTCGCCCGCGCGGTTGCGCGACATCTTGCCGGATGATCCGGGGTCGGCGATTGCCGCCCTGCCGCAGTATTCGTCTCTGGTGCCGGGGGTCGTGCCGGGGCAGGTGTTGCGCCGGTTGGCAGAATTGGATCAGCCGCTGTCGCCGTTTCGGTCGGGCGCTCTGGCGGGGGCGTCGAATGCCTGGGCCGCGATGCCGAGCCGGTCGGCGGCGGGGGGCTCTATTCTGGCCAACGACCCGCATCTGGGCTTTTCAGCGCCGACGATGTGGTATCTGGCACGGTTGCAACTGGCGTCGGGCGATGTGATCGGAGCGACCATTCCGGGAATGCCGGTAATGTTGCTCGGGCGGTCGGAACGCTTGGGTTGGGGTCTGACCAGCAGCTATATGGACGATCAGGATGTGGTGATCGAGAAGGTGAACCCCGAGAACCCCGAGCAGTATATGACGCCCACGGGGCCAAAGGATTTCATAACGCGGCGGACCATCATCACGGTCAAGGATCAGCAGCCGGTCACCATCACGCAGCGGTGGAGCGAGAGCGGGCCGATCCTGCCGGGGACGCATTATGATCTGGCGACGGTGACGCCGCCGGGGTCGGTGGCGGCACTGGAGTGGACGGCGTTGGAGGGGGCAGATACCTCGATGTCAAGCGCGATGGCCTTGATGCGGGCGCATTCGGTGGAGGAGGCGATCAAGGCGGGCGAGGGCTTTGTGGCGCCGTCGCAGAACCTGATGCTGGCGGATGAGAGCAACATCGCGTTGCAGGTTATCGGGCGGATGCCGTCGCGTGATCCGACCCATGTGACGCAAGGGCGGATGCCGGCACCGGGGTGGGAGGGCAAGAACCGCTGGTCGGGCATGCTGCCCTATGTCGACAACCCGTTGATCAAGAACCCGGTTTCGGGGATTTTGGGAAACACCAACAACAAGACGGTCGACCGGCCTTTTCCCAAGCATGTGTCGTTCGACTGGGGCGATACGCAGCGGATACAGCGTTGGCTGACGCTGATGAAGACGCGCGAGGTGCATACGCGCGACAGTTTCATCGAGGCGCAGCTGGATACGGTCAGCCCGACGGTGCGGAGCTTGCTGCCGCTGATCGGCGCGGATCTGTGGTTTACCGGCGAGGCGGCTGCGGAGGGGACGCCGGAGCGGCTGCGGCAAAAGGCGCTGGCGATGCTGGCCAAGTGGAACGGCGAGGAGAACGAGCATCTGCCGGAGCCGCTGATCGCGGAGGCGTGGTTGCGGGCGTTGCAGGACCGGTTGAGCCGGGATGAGATCGGGCCGCTGCAGGATGCGATCACCCATGCCGAACCGGATTTCATTGCGCGGGTGTACCGGAATGTCGATGGGGCGGCGGTGTGGTGCGATGTGATTCAATCGGCGGCAGTCGAGACCTGTGCCGACATTGCGCGGATCGCGCTGGACGACGCCTTGTTGCAGTTGAGCGAAACCTATGGACCGAACCTGGAAAGCTGGCGCTGGGGCGACGCGCATGAGGCGCAGCACGACCATCAGGTCCTGGGTCAGGTGCCGTTCGTGCGGTATTTCGTCAACATCCGGCAAAGCACCAGCGGCGGCGACAACACCTTGATGCGGGGGCGGACGCGGGGAACCGGAGCCAATCCCTATGAGAATGTGCAAGGCGGCGGGTATCGGGGGGTTTATGACTTTGCCGATCCGGATTCGTCGGTGTTCATCACGGCGACCGGGCAATCGGGGCATCCGCTGTCGCGGTTTTATGATGATCTGAGCGAGTTGTGGCGGCGGGGGGAGTATATTCCGATGTCGTTGGACGCGGGGCTGGCGCGGGCGGGCGCGGTGGGGATCACCGAACTGGTGCCGGGGCCATGATCCGCACCGAACGGCTGGTGCTGCGCCACGCGCGCATGACCGACTTGTCGGATTTTCATGATATCATGCGCCGACCCGAGGCGATGGCATATTGGTCAACCCCGTCGCATCCTGATCTGGCGACGACAGAACTTTGGCTGGCCGAGACCGTCGCGCGTGATCCGGCGGTTTCGGTTGAATTTGCCGTGGAATATCGGGGCCGGGTCATCGGCAAGGCGGGCGGCGGTGACATGCCCGAGGTCGGCTATATCTTTCATCCCGGTTATTGGGGTCAGGGTTTTGCCTTTGAGTCGATGCGCGCGGTGGTGGATTATGCCTTTGCCAACCGGCCGGTGGATCATCTGATGGCTGATGTCGACCCGCGCAACGATGCCTCACGCCGGTTGCTGGTGCGGCTGGGGTTCGCCTATCGCCATCATGCCAAGAACACGTTTTGCATCGATGGGGTTTGGGTGGACAGTGATTTCTATCTGCTGCCAAGGCCGCAAAACGCCAAGTGACCGCTGCAGTTCCGACGGCCACGATCGCGGCTATATCCCCGGAAAGATGAGTATTTTTGTCGGAATGAAGGGGGGTCAGAGGTCTTGATAGCGTTGGGCTTGGCGTTGGGTCCAGGTGACGGTGATGTGCCAGCCGTCTTCGGTTTGAGTTTCCTGATCAACCACGGATTCGGCGTGGAGCCAGGCTTGTTTGCGGCCTTCGGCGAAGGTCAGAGTGAGGGTGGTTTGGGATTTGGCAAGCTCGAAGGCGTGGGAGATCGCGTCAGTCAGGGCATCGATCCCTTCGCCGGTCAGGGCGGAGATCGGGAAGACGTTGGGGCGGGTTTGGGACTGGACTTTTAACGCTTCGCGCGAGGTGGGGTCGACAAGGTCAAGCTTGTTCCAGACCTCCAGCTGCGGCGTGTCGGGTTTGACGCCGAGAGAGGACAGGATGTCGGCCACGTCGGCGGCCTGTTCGGCGGTTTCGGGGTGGCTGATGTCGCGGACGTGGAGGATCAGGTCGGCTTCCAGCACCTCCTCCAGCGTGGCGCGGAAGGCGGCGACAAGTTGGGGTGGCAGGTCAGAGATGAACCCGACGGTGTCAGAGGCGATGATCTTGCGGCCACCGCCTGCGTTTGTTGCGGGCAGGACGACGCCGCGCATGGTGGGGTCGAGGGTGGCAAAAAGCATGTCTTTGGCCAGAACCTCGGCGCCCGTCATGCGGTTGAACAGGGTGGATTTGCCCGCGTTGGTGTAGCCGACCAGGGCGACCAGCGGGAAGGGGACCTTGCGTCGGGAGGCGCGGTGCAGTTCGCGGGTCTTGACGACGCCATCCAACTGGCGTTTCAGGCGGATCACGTGGTCGTCGATGGCACGGCGGTCTTGCTCGATCTGAGTCTCGCCGGGGCCGCCGACGAAGCCAAAGCCGCCGCGTTGGCGTTCAAGGTGGGTCCAGGCGCGGACGAGGCGGGTGCGTTGGTAGGACAGGGCGGCCAGTTCGACCTGCAGCACGCCTTCGCGGGTGCGCGCGCGGTCGGCGAAGATTTCAAGGATCAGGCCGGTGCGGTCGAGCAGTTTGACGCCCCATTCCTTTTCCAGATTGCGCTGCTGGACCGGGCCGACCGTGCCATCGACCAGAACCAGTTTGACGTCGAGGTCCTTGAGCCGGGTTTTCAGGTCTTCGACCTTGCCGGAGCCGAACAGGGTGCCGGGTTGGATCTTGTTCAGGCGGGCAATTTCCGAGCCGACCACGTCAAGACCGGGCAAGGCGGCGGCGAGGGCCACAGCCTCGGCCAGGGCATGTTCGGCGAGGCGGCGTTTGCGGCTGGTTTTAAGGTCGGGATGCAGCACAAAGGCGCGGGTCTGTTCAACTGCGGTGTCATGCGACGAAGGCCCGCCGCGGGGCAGGACATGATCGTCTTCGTGATCGTCTTCGTCGTCGGGTAAGTCAGAGATTACTCTTCACCTTCATACAAGTTGATCGGGCCGCCCGGCATGATCGTCGAGATCGCATGTTTGTAGACCAGTTGCGACTGGCCATCCCGGCGCAACAGTACGCAGAAATTGTCGAACCATGTGATCACGCCTTGCAGCTTGACGCCGTTGATCAGGAAAATCGTGACGGGAACCTTGGCCTTGCGGACGTGGTTCAGGAAAGCATCTTGCAAATTCTGCTTGTCGGCAGCCATTTCTATAGCCTTTTTATTGTCGTTCTTTTTGAGGTCTGGGCCGTCGTGCCCACTGACTGTCCGTTCAGAGGTTGGCAGAGTATGGAGTGGGTTTGGCAGAGTTTCCAGACCCAAAATCGCTTAGTCCATGTCGTCTTCGCCACCATTTCCGCTGTTTTTGCCGCTGGAGACGACGCCGAGCGACTTTAACTTGCGGTGGAGCGCCGAACGCTCCATGCCGACAAAGCCCGCGGTGCGGCTGATATTGCCGCCGAAACGGTTGATCTGGGTCAAGAGGTATTCGCGTTCGAAGACCTCGCGCGCCTCGCGCAGCGGCAGGGTTGCCATGGCGCCACCGAGGACCATGCGGCCGGTGGCGTCGACCGGGGCGTCCTGGCCGGGCAGTTCATGCGCCTCGATCTGGCCAGAAGCGTCGCCAAGGATCAGGACGCGTTCGATGACGTTGCGCAGCTGGCGGATGTTGCCGGGCCATTGCATGGTTTGCAGCATCGCCTCGGCCTCGGGGGTCAGGTCGCGGTTGGGCAGGCCCTGGGTGCGGTGGAACATCGCGACGAAATGGCGGGTCAGTTCGGGGACATCCTCGCGCCGGTCTTCCAGGGAAGGGACCGGGATCGGGACGACATTCAGGCGGTCGTACAGTTCCTGACGGAAGCGCCCGCCCTGAATCTCGCTGCGCAATTCGTGGGAGGTGGAGGAGATGACGCGCAGGTCGACGCGGACCTTGTCGGCACCGCCCTGACGGGTGAATTGCTGTTCGGTCAGCACGCGCAGGATTTTGGACTGGGTGCCAAGCGGCATGTCGGCCACCTCGTCGAAATAGACGACGCCGCCATGAGCCTGCTCCAAAAGACCCTTTTCGACGCCGCGTTCGGCAGTTTCGCGGCCGAACAACACCTCCTCCATCCGTTCGGGTTCGATGGTGGCGGAGGAAACCGAGATGAAGGGGCCGGTGGCGCGGTTGGAATTGGCGTGGATGTAGCGGGCGGCCAGTTCCTTGCCCGATCCTGCGGGGCCGGTCAGCATGACCCGGCCGTTGGACTTGGTAACCTTTTCCAGTTGGGATTTCAGGCCCTTGAAGGCCGGACTTGAGCCAAGCATATCCGAGCCTGTGACATCGCGGCGGCGCAGGTCGGCGTTTTCGCGGCGCAGGCGCGAGGTTTCCATGGCGCGGGACACGACGACCATCAACTGGTCGATGTTGAAGGGTTTTTCGATGAAATCATAGGCGCCCTGTTTGATGGCGGCGACGGCGATTTCGATGTTGCCGTGGCCGGATATGATCACTACAGGCACATCGGGGTTGTCGCGTTTGACGGTTTTCAGGATGTCGATCCCGTCCATGCGGCTGTCCTTCAACCAGATGTCGAGGATCATCAAAGACGGAAGTTCGTCATTGATCTGCGCCATGCAATCGTCGGAATTCCCTGCCAGACGAATGGCATAGCCTTCGTCCATCAGAATATCCCCGATCAGTTCCCGTATGTCTTTTTCGTCATCGACGATCAGAATGCTGCTCATGGTTCC
>JBBQGU010000251.1:0-6052 GCA_038323315.1 Rhodobacterales bacterium
TGATCCGCCCCCATCGCCTGGCCTTCATGCCGGGGGCACAGGCCCGTGCCAGCGCAAAGGCCGCCGAGGAGTTGACCCGGATCAGGCGTTCATATTCGTCCAGACCGAATTCTTCGAACGGTTTGTTGATGATCAGCGCAGCGTTGTTGATCAGGATTTCAAAGGGCCCTGCCCGCTCCACACGGTCCTGTGCGCTGACCGGATCGTTCAGATCGACGCCCAGCCAGCCAAGACCAGGCGTCGCGACCGCTTCTGGCCGGTCAAGGATGGTGACACGGGCCCCCGCCGCGACAAAGGCGTCGGAAAGCGCTGTCCCGATGGAGCCGAGCCCGCCGGTAATCAATGCATGTCGTCCGCCAAGGTCGATAATGGACATAACCTAAAGCTTCTCCGACACTTCCTCGATCGAGGTTTCTCCAACCGGCTTGTCCAGCACGATCTGCCCCAGCGCCATGGCGACGATCCGGTCGCAGCAGGCAAAGACATGGTGCATGTTGTGACTGATGAAGATCGAGGTCACGCCCTGCGCCTTCAGCCCCTGCACAAATCCGATCACCTTGGCGGTTTCCTTGACCGACAGATGGTTGGTCGGCTCGTCCAGGATCATCACCTTGGACTTGAAATGCATCGCGCGCGCAATCGCCACGCCTTGGCGCTGCCCACCGGACAATTCGCCCACCAACGCGTCGGGGCTGCGCAGATGCAGGTCCACATCGGCAATCGCCTTGACGGAGTCCTCGCGCATCCGGCGTTCGTCCAGAATGCCGAAGCCGCCGATCGACCACTTCAACGGCTCGCGCCCGATAAAGACGTTGCGCGAAATCGTCATCAACGGAACCATCGAATTGTACTGGTAGATCGTCTCGATCCCCAGGTGCATTGCATCCTTGGGGTTGCGGATTTCGACCGGCTGGCCCTCGATAAGGATCTCGCCTTCGTCCTGCTGGTGCAGGCCGGACAGAATGTTGATCAGGGTCGATTTCCCGGCCCCGTTGTCGCCGACCAGACCCAGCGCCTGACCGGGTTCAACCTTCAGGCTGACCCCTTTCAGCGCATGCACGCCCGAATACCATTTGTGCAGGTTACGGGTTTCGATGATGGGCGTACTCATTTATCCGTCTCCACCTTCATCGCGCGACCCTTGCGGCGCAGCCAGGCGTTCCCGACCACGGCAAAAATCGTCAGGGCGCCGATGGCGAACTTGAACCAGTTGGCGTCGATCTGCGACAGCACCATGCCATTGTCGATGACGCGGATCAGCGTAGCACCGATCAGACCGCCCAGGATCGACCCGACCCCGCCCGACAGCGAAGTACCGCCGATGACGGCGGAGGCCACGGCCTGCAATTCTATGCCTTCACCAATCGACGGAAGAAAAGAGTTCAGCCGCAGCGACTGGATCATCCCGGCAAAGCCCGCCAGCACCGAACAGATCATGAAGCAGGCGATCTTGACCTTGCCCGTGGAAATGCCCATCGCCGCCGCAGCCGGAGGAAAGCCCCCCGTCGCGCGGACCCAGTTGCCGAAATTGGTGCGCGACAGCAAAAGGCTTATCAGGATGGCGATGCCTGCAAACCACAGCACCGAGGCCCGGATCAGCTTTTCGTCATCGACAAAGCCGACAAAGATCCAACTGGGCACTTCGCCCGGTTTGATGCGGGGGGGGAAACCACCCGATATAACCACTGTCAGCGACCGCGCCATGAACAGCATGCCAAGCGTGGTGATAAAGGACGGGATGTCAAAGCGGATGGTGATCCAGCCGTTCACGAACCCGATTAGCGCGCTTAAGCAAAGGCCCGCCAGCACCGCGATCCAGAACGGCCAGCCGCCCACCACAAGCACCGCCATCGTCATCGGCATCAGGGCAAAGACCGACCCGACCGACAGATCAAACTCGCCGCAGATCATCAAAAGGGTCACGCCAACCGCCACCAGCGCGGTCTCCGGCAAAATGCCCAGAATGCCGCGAATGTTGTTGGTCGACATGAACACGTTGTCGGATCGGATCTGAAACGCGATCACCAACAGCAGCAGCAACAGCGCGCTGGCCAGTTCAGGCTTTTGCAGCGAAAGTTTGAAAAGGCGACGCATGTGGCGAGTTATCCCTTGTTGAACGGGCGGTCGGCGCAAGGAATCCCCGCGCCGACCGGTTTCGTGGTGTCAGCGCAGGCCTTGTTCGGACAATTCGCGGACGCCCGCGACATCCTTGGGGTACACCAGCGCCTCGCCGGTGTTGATGTCGACAGGTGAAAGGCCCACGGTCTTGTTCTGATAGACCATCATCACCGGCATGAAGCCCTGCATGAAGGGCTGCTGGTCAACTTCGACCTGGATATAGCCTGCGTCCATTTCGTCCAGCACGACGGGCACGAGGTCAAAGCCTGCAAGCAGAACCTTGCCCGGCTCGATCCCGCGATCCCGCAGCACCCCCGCAACCCCTGCATGCCAGAAACCGGTATCAAAATAGGCGTTGGTTTCGGGGCGCGCGGACAGATACGCGCCCACTCGGTCTGCCACGATTGCCAGATCAAGACCCGAGTCGATCTTTTCATAAGTGATTGCGCGGTCGGGATTTGCAGCAATCATCTCGTCCAGATAGGTCGTCACACCAAGCGCGCGGGTTTCGGACCAGTTCTGACCAGGGCCAGAGACGCCCACCAGCACATGGATCGGCCCTTCGGCCGGCATGTTGGCCCACTGCGCCCGCGCGAGACCATAGCCGGCAGGTTTGAAACCCTGACCGACAAAGGCCTGCCGCGCGTTCCCGGCCGCCCCTTCCAGATCGTCCACATTGGCCGCGATCACGATAACACCGGCGTCGCGTGCGCGCTGGATGACCTCGTCAAAGGCGGTGTCGTCGACGATCGAGGTGATCAGCGCATCGGGGCTGCGGGCAAGGGCTGCCTCCATGTTCGCCACCTGCTCGGGGATCGAGCCGTCGGTTTGCAGATAGACCATCTGGCAGGTTGCCCCGATCTTGCCACAAGCATCCTCATAGCCCTTCTGCACTGCTTGCCAAAAGGTGTTCGACGCCCCCGAATGAACGGTGAACACGATATCCAGCGGGTCTTGGGCAAAGGCCCCCGTCGATGTCGTGGACAATAAGGCCGCCAAGATCAGCCCTTTGAATTTAGTCATGTTTTTCTCCTCCCATGAAGCGGTGTTATGGTCCTTTCAGACCGTTGTTGCGTCCGACTTGCGTCTCGACGTCGTGAAGGCCCGATCGAGGTCAGGATGGAGGTCCATCCCAAGACCTGGCCCGGGTGGCACCGTGATCATGCCGCCCTTGACCTCGGGCAGTGCAGTAACAAGATCTCGGTACCAGGTACGGTAAAAGGCGCGGACGCTCTCCTGCACCAGCGCGTTTGGCGCGTTCAGCGACAGATGCGTGCTGGCACACAGTACGACAGGGCCCGTGCAATCATGCGGTGCTATCGGCAGGTGCCAGGCCTCGGCCATCGCGGCGATCTTGCGCGCCTCGGACAATCCGCCGCACCAACTGAGGTCCAGCATCACCACCCCCGCAGTACCGGTTTCCAGAAGATCGCGGAATCCCCAGCGGGTAGCCAGCGTCTCCGAGGCTGAAATCGGCGCGGGCGAAACTTCGGCATAGCGTTTCAGACTGGACAGGCTGTCCATCTTTATCGGGTCTTCATGCCAGAAGGTCTGAAACGGCGTCAGCGCGCGGGCGATCTGCATCGCTGGCAAAAGCTGCCACATCGAATGGAACTCGACCATGATGTCCATCCGGTCCCCCACAGCCGCACGGATCTTTTCGAACGGTTCCAGCGCCTTGCGCAGGTCTGGCATGGAAATGTACTGGCCCCGCGTGGCCTCTGCCGCTGGGTCAAATGGCCAGATCTTCATGGCCGTAATGCCTTCTTCCAGAAGGGAGTGCGCCAGATCATCCGCGCGGTTCAGAAAGCCATTCAGGTCGTCATAGTCAAGGTTGGTGCCCAGGCCATAGTTCGCCGTCACCTGCCCGCCGGATTTCTTGATATAGTCCACTCCTGCGCAGGTGTTGTAGGTTCTGATCTCGCGCCGGGTGAACCCACCCAGCATCTGCGCGACAGGCTGGTTCATCGCCTTGCCGAACAGATCCCACAGCGCAATGTCAAACGCGGAATTGCCGCGCATTTCGGCCCCCGATGACCGAAACCCCAGATAGCCCACCAGATCGGCGGACAGACGATCAATCTCGAAAGGGTCGCGGCCAAGGACGCGTGGCGCAATGTATTCATGGACATGCGCCTCGACGGTGACAGCGCCGAAAAAGGTTTCACCTAGGCCGGTAACCCCTTCGTCGGTGTGGACCTGCAGCCACAAAAGGTTTGGCCGTTCCGCAACCCGGATGGTCTCCAGGGCTGTGATCTTCATGACAGGCCTGCCGCCAGCACGGCCCGCACGCTTTCATCAAAATGCTGCGCCATGGCGTCGACGGCTTGCTGCGGATCACTGGCGGCGACCGCCCGGGCGATGTTTAGATGAGTGGCCAACATCAGATCACGCGACGCCTGAGTCGGCCGACTTTCCCAGCCGATCGGCCAGGTTTGCCGGGTGATGCCTTGAAAAGCCCCGATCAGCAGCGAATAGACCGGGTTGCGCGACGCAAGGGCCAGCGCGGTGTGAAAGGCCAGATCATGTTCCATCAGCCCGGCTGGATTATGGGCGCTCTCCTGCATGCACGCCGCCAGAGCCAGAATCTTGACCGCCTCGGCATCGCTGCGCCGGATGGCGGCCAGTGTCACGATCCGCGTCTCGATGGTACGGCGGACGTCGTAGATCTGCTGAATGTTGATCAGGTCGGTATGCACCCCGTGTTCGATCATCAGCGACATCGCGCCATGGTCGATCTGCGCCACAGTGGCGCGTTTGCCGGTCGCAAGTTCGATGATGCGCATGGCGGCTAACGACCGGAACGCTTCGCGCACCACAGTGCGTGAGACGCCAAGCTCTTTCGACAGGATTGCCTCGGAGGGCAACCTGTCGCCGGGCATCAGGTCATTCTCGCGGATATGGCGCGAGATCGCTCCGATGGTGTCCCCGACTAACCCGCTGCTGACTGCTTGCTCCACCCCAGCTTCCCTCAAACCTGTCATACAGGTTTTGCTTGAACTGTATGTATTGGGTGCGCATCATGCCTGTCAACGGATTCGTGATGGGCGATGCAGTGGACGTGATGTTGGTCTTTGCGGCGCAGGATGTGGCAGGCAAGAGCTTGGTCTGGGATGATCGGCATGGCGAACTGATCTGGGTCGACATCATAGGTCGCCGCATCCATGCATTTGACCCGGCAACCCTTGATCACCGGCTCTGGCCGTTGCAAGGCAGGCCCACCTCGATCGGATTGCGTGCCGATGGTGGCGCGATCCTCGGGATGGACGGGCAGCTCTGCAGCTGGGGTTGACAGGCCGCGCCGATCCCGCTGCGATCCCGATGGCGTCCTGACGCGGGTCTGTGACGACCGTTTCGGCATCCCCAATACCCTGGCCTTTCCGCACGCCGATCTCTTGTTGACCGCCGATATGCAGTCCAACGCGGTCTATTCCTACCGGGACTTTCCGGGCAGTCATCTCTGGCAACGCAAGCCCGTCAGGTCAGACCTTCCGCTTGATTTGCCGGACGGATCCTGCCTGGATGACCAGGGTCGGCTCGGGACAGCGCCTGTTGCCGAGGCCGTATTTTTGACCTTTCGGTCGTCAAAGACCTATTGTCGCGTCGATGTAGCGGATTGCGCGGCAACATGAGTGACCGGAAACTTCGGCGGCGGCGCCATACCGTTAAACGGCGCTGGCCGGGTCCTTGTGCACGGTGATCCTCGCGTCCTTCTGCCCCTCTGGCCACGATTCCGTCGTGACCTCCTGCAAGACGACGCTTCGCTTCGAGGGCGACGCGGCATGGCGCAACGCCTGCCAATAGATGCGCATGCTCACGCGGCCCGTGCGGGTATTTGGTCCCTGACTTGCGTGCGACGGGTCTTGGATCGACAGCGGTCCATGCGTCGGCGCACCCTCTGCATTCAAATCAAAAGCACCGGACATTGGTGATG
>JBBQGU010000252.1:0-6038 GCA_038323315.1 Rhodobacterales bacterium
GTGAAGCGAGGCGGGCGCAAAGCAATTATCCCACCAACCGGCGCATCCGCCGCACGTCCCCGCAGCGACAACACGTTGACCAAGGCGCTTGCACGGGCGTTTCGCTGGAAGCGGAACTTGAGTCGGGGGAGTACACCACCATCGCGGACCTGGCCAAAGGCGAGGGGATCGCACCCTCGTACATGACGCGGGTGATGCGGATGACGTTGCTGGCGCCGGAGATCGTCGAGGCAATTGTCGACGGACGGCAGGGGCAGGAGGTGACGCTGGCGAAGCTGCTTGAGCCGTTTGCTGCAGAATGAGTGTCGCAGCAGCATCTCTCCCGTTCGGTGATCATCATGTTATGAGCAGAATTTCCCGAGAAATCTTTTCTCCTATGATTTTGTCCAATTACACAATAATATATTGATTTAACAATTATTTTAAACTGCATATCGCCTCAATAGACCGCTTAGGACGGGTTCAAAAAGGGAACGAAGTCGTTTGACAGGTTGACCTATGCTGACCCGTGGATTTGACCACGTAGCGTGCTGACGGCCCATAGCCCCCCTTCGAAGAGTGGCCATCGAAGGGGGGCCTTCCCAGAAACGCTCCGATCGTTTTGGAACTTCAACCAGTGGCGGGAACGCGACGTCGGGGAAACCTTTTCTGGAGTGCAAGTCATTGTTTTATAAGTCGGCCGTTAGTTTCGAATACCGACGGCTTTAAACGCGACCAGAATCATAACAGGAGTCGTCCACCATTCACCACTTTCGTAATCGACGAACCGCCAGTCTCCCCGTAATATGTCAGCGATATTTCCATGCCGTTACGGCCAACGATGCCCAGGTATTGCTCCATATCTCGTGCGATTCGCCGAGGCTTGCCTGCATGAACGTTCGATCATTGTCCCTGCATGCGGCTTCCATGCGCGCCAGATGGTAGTGGAGCCTCGAAGCGCCGATGACTGCTGCGGCGCTCGCGCCCTCATGGCAGATCATGGCAAGTGCGGCCAATGGCAACGTACCAGAGCCGGCGGTCATTGCGGCGATGGTATTTTCCATGTCGGTGCGAAAGCGTCCCAACAGCCGCTGCAGCGACTGCGGATCGGTGATGGCTGTCAGCTCGGCAAGCCGGTCGGTATCAACCAAGGGTGGCAAAGCCGATCCCTTCATGCCTGCGTCCTCGACAGGGGTCCGCAGTGCCGGGTCCGGCAGAAGGGCGGCGGACAGGGCGCGGGTCGACAGGGGCTTGGTCAGCCAACGGTCGAATTCAGGATCGGCGAAGCGGTCCATCCGGTCGGGGTGGGCGTGGGCCGTCACCGCTATGATGCGGCTACCCTGCGAGGCACCGTCGGCGCGGATCGCGGCGGTGGCGGTCCAGCCATCCATCAGAGGCATCGAAAGGTCCATCAGGATCACATCGTAACGCCGCGCCCGTGCCTGGTCCACGCCCTTGATGCCATCGACAGCCAGCGTCACCCGGTGGCCGAGGTGAAGCAGCATTTCTTCCATCACGATGCGGTTCGTCGCGTTGTCCTCCACCACAAGAATGTCCAGCGCGCGGGCTGCTGGAATGACAAGCGGCGGGGCGGGTAGCGGCACCCGCGCGAAAGCCGGCACCAGCTTTGATGCGGGCGCTGACATCGGCTCTGCCACCGGGGCGGGGCGGTCAATGGCGATGTCTCCGGCCACCGTCAGCGGCAGGCGGAGCCAGAAGCAGCTGCCTTCGCCCCAACTGCTCTCTACGCCGATCTCGCCCTCCATTGCGCGCGCCAGCCTGCGAGAGATCGCAAGGCCAAGGCCCGTGCCCTCGCCCGACCGGCCAAAAGACGGATCGACCATCACGAAATCCTCGAAGATGCGCGCCTGATCAGCATCGGCGATGCCTATACCGGTATCGGTCACGCGAAATTCAATGTCGGCCTGATCCCCTGTGATCCCATGCACTTCGGCTTCAATGGTGATGCTGCCGGCTTTGGTAAACTTGATTGCGTTCATCACGAAGTTCTGCAGGATCTGGCCCAGCCGGAACGGGTCACCTTGCAGCGGCGGAAAGTCCGACAACACGCGCACGTCAAGCCGCGTGTTTCCTTGTGTCGCCGTCGGGCGCAGCGGATCGATCAACGTGGCAATCAGCGCGGGCAGGTCAAAGCGGTCGTCGGCCACCGCCATAAAGCCTGCGTCGATGCGCGAGATGTCGAGAACGTCGTTGACATGATGCAACAATTGCTTGGCAGAACTGCGCGCAAGGCCAAGGAACCGGTCCTGCTTGGCGTCGAGCGTCGTACGCCCGATGATCTCGAGTGCGGCGATCACGCCGTTCAGGGGGGTGCGCATCTCGTGGCTCATCACTGCGATGAAGTTCGTCTTGGTCCTCTCGGCTGCCTGCGCCTCGTCGCGGGCTGCCACCAGTGCCGCCTCGGCTTTTTGTGCATCAGAAATGTCTCGCAGATAGGCGATGAAGATCATGCCATCAGGGCCTTCGTTACTGGCAATAGACAACTCGACCGGAAATTCTTCGCCCGATTTGCGGACAGCAGTGATCTGGATGCGCCCGGCATCGACCACATGCTTGACGCCCGTCGCCTTGATCCGCGTCATTCCGGCGTCATGCGCCGCCTGATGCCTCGGCGGCACGATCAGCGTGCCGAGGGGCTGGCCGATCGCCTCGGCGCGGGCATAGCCGAAGATGCGTTCGGCAGCGTCGTTGAAGTCGATGACCCGGCCGTCCATGCCGGCCACCACCACAGCATCAAGCGAAGTGCCGACCGTTGCCGCCAGCCGGGAAGTGACGCGCTGCACCTCGCGCGAGCGCCGGACGGCCTGATTGTTCAGCCCCAACGCCAGGGCCAGCAGCGCCATCAAAAGTGCGATCAGCGCAAAGCTGGCAATCGCGGTCATCCGCAGGATATCCGAAAGCTTGGCCCGACGCGCGTCTTGCTGAGCGGCGTTCACGTCGATCACATGGATCCCCATTGTGCGTATATCCTGCCGCAAGGCTCCGACCGAGGCCACGACCTGCGGCAAGGCGGCGCGCAGATTTTCGTCCGGGCTGTCGATCAGGGGGGTGGTGCTGTCCAGAAACCTCTGCATCCGCGCCGTCAGAGGGCGCACGGTATCCGACAGGCCAAGCAGTGCGAACATCGTGCCCTGGCTGACCGTTCCCGCCCGGCTGAAGAAAAGATCGTACCGTTTGCGCAGATCGGCCAGATCGGTTTCCGGCTGTACCAATGCCAGTGCCAGCGTCGCAGCGGCCTCCAGCCGGACAACATCGAGTTCCAGTTGCGTGACGTTCCATTGCAGGCTGTCCACCGGTTCTTGCTGCAACGCCCGAAGCTCTGTCCGCAACTGCATCGAAAGCACGGCAACCGCAACGAACGCAACGGCGATCATCACGCCCATTCCCAAACGCACAGTCCGCGCCATCCTTGGAGACGGCGCAGAAAGGCGTTGGCTCGGGGGTCTCGAAGATGGCACGTTCAGTCTGCAACCGCTATTCGGATCAGTTGCCAGATCGACCGGGCATAGGTCTGCTCGGTCCGGTATCCGTCAACGACGTCATAGGGATAGATCAGCCAGATCGGCCCCTTTTCGCGTAGGGACATCGGCTTGCCATCCGACAAGTTAGCCAAAAGCGGGCCGTCCAGCAACGCGTCGGCGACAGGCATCGAAATTTCATAGTCGTTCAGCGCCGTGAGCTTCACGGTGCTTCCCGTGGCTCCGACCGCCGCCAGAAGATCGCGCAAAAGAACACCGGTGTAGGTCGCTGTGCCTTCGGTCCAGATCGTCCCGGTGGTAAAGCTGTGCTGCGGCAGGGTGGCGAACAGGTCGGCATCCAGCGCCAGCACGCCGTCACCGTTGGTCGTGCCGATGGCGCCCGAGACCGTCAGGATCACTTCGCCGGACGGCGCAAGCATATCCTCGGCGCAGGTCGCCTTTACGGCGAGGACGGAGGCAAGTGCAAAGACGCCCGCACACAGGCCGTTCGACAAGAAGAAACGGGTCATCCACATGCTTTGGTCTCCTTTAGTTCCTGCGTTGATCTGGGATATCACTGCATCGCAGTGTCGTCGTCGGGGCAAAGGGACAGCGAGCTATCCTTTCGGATAGGGTCCATGTCTCAGAACAGTCCCGCCTGCTTTGCGATCATCGCGGCATGGGTGCGGTTCCGGGCGTCGATCTTGCGGTACAGCGTCTTGACGTGCAGTTTGACAGTCACCTCTTGCAGATCAAGCGCGCGTGCGATCTCCTTGTTGGCCAGGCCTTGGCACAAAAACCGCAGCACGTCTGTTTCCCGAGCGGTCAGTTGCGCGCCCGCCAAAGTAGCAGATGGTGCCTCGCGCTCGGTCATCAGCGCCATTGGAGCGTAAACCTCGCCTGCGATCATAAACCGGATGGCGGCGATCAGGGTCTTGGTCGACATTGTTTTGGGCAGAAAGCCCGAAGCTCCCTCTGCCAGCGCCTGTTCGGCCACGGCACGCGGGGCGGTGCCGGACAGGATCGCGACCGGCACGCCCGGCACGGCTGCGCGCATCGCCGCAAGACCCGCCAGCCCGTTCATGCCTGGCATCATGTAATCCAGCAGGACCAGATCATGCACCCCGCCCTGCCGCACAAGGGCCAGTGCCGCAGGAAAATCGGCGGCAACGTCGACCTCGACCCCCCGTTCCAGCCGCAGGAAAACGGCAATGGTATCGCGCACAAGTTCCTGGTCATCGGCCAACAAGATTTTCACTTCACCCTCACGCAGATTTCCCATTGGCGCTGGCGGCACTTTCTGGGCCAAAACTGTGGCCAAGAACAGCCATTGCCGCAGTCAATTGTTCTTCAGGCTTTCGATCGGCTTGATAGGCGTCAGAGCGCCGCTGACCGGTTGGAAGCCAAGTAGTATCTCACCGAAGGTCTCTTTCCAATCCCTCAGCGCCAAGCGCATGACGGGCTTTACTTCCCCCCAACCCCGGCAAAAACTGAGCCCTTGCCGGTAGGCATCCGTGTGGGTTCGACAGGACCCCTGCCAAAGTGCGCAACGGCTTTTGCGGGACGCCACCCACCTCTCCATCAGCCCGTCAAAGCGCAGGGCTGTGCTCACGGAAGGTGTTTTAGAAACCGCGAGCAGCGCCGATGCCTGCTGTTTCGCTATGCCTCCGGATAGCCATGTACACCGATGGGTCATGCGCGGATCTCTTTGTGCCCGAAATCTATACCGCCGGACACCAGACAGGGCGACAGTGAAACGGATACCAACGGATCAATAAACAGATCTGCCGGTACGCAAAAATCTTGGAAGATTTTCATGTGTCTGAAGATCATTCATAAAAGGAAAACCAAGTCATGTCGACCACCACACCAAGCACCGGCATCAGCGCTAAATCCATGTTCCTTACACCTCAGGCAGTGGACGATTTTGAATCGATCCTGGAAGGGTCGGTATCCGTCTTTACTTTCGATGTGATGCGCAACGATCTCGGCGGGAACGCGAAAACTCTTTACGCCATCACCGATGGACCAGAGTGGGATCTTGACGCCGAGGAGATCGCCGACCTGCAAACGAAGGACATCAACGGAGTTTTTGAGGCGTCTGCGCTTGGTGCCAAGGCTGCGATCGTAAACGGAAAAATCGTTTACAACACTGCAGAGATTTCCAGTGTGATCGACAAGTTGGGTGCGGGCCAAACGCTTACCGACCAGATCACCTATGCCATTCGACTGGGCAACGGCACGCTCAGCCTTGCAACCCTCACAATCACCATCACCGGCACCAACGACGCCCCCGTGGTGTCGGGTGCGGTCACCGGCAGCGCCACCGAGGACGGCGCAGCCTCGACCCTCGATGCGCGGCTCAATGCCAGCGACGTCGACACCGGCGCCGTGCTGAACGTGGTGGACCTGCCCGGCGCACTGCCAGCGGGCGTGAGCTATGACGCCACCGCCCAGAGCTTCACGCTCAACCCCGGCAACGCCGCCTACCAGTCGCTCGCCGCAGGCCAGACCACCACCGTCACCGTCAGCTACGGCGTGTCGGACGGCACCGCGACCACCCCCGCTTCGGTCAGCTGG
>JBBQGU010000253.1:0-6029 GCA_038323315.1 Rhodobacterales bacterium
CCAGACCCAGACAGACCGCCGAAACCATCAAGCGCCGCATTGTCACACCCCTATGCCATTCCGGGCAGAATAGGATCATCCGGGCGGATTTCAATCGCCCTGTCCGTTGGCACGCGGCCTTATGCCTGTTAGGCAAGGCCCTGGGGCAACCAAGGACATGGCCATGACCGACACCGACGACCTTACCCGCAAAGCCCGCGCTGCGGCGTGGTTCCGCACCCTGCGTGACGACATCGTCGCGGCGTTCGAGGGGTTGGAGGTCGCCGCAGGCAGCCCCGCCCGGTTCGAGGTCACCCCCACCACCCGCGCCGATGGCGGTGGTGGCATTATGTCGGTGCTGCGCGGTGGTGCGGTGTTCGAAAAGGTCGGCGTCAACTGGTCGCAGGTCAGCGGCACCCTTGGCGACAAGGCGCGCGCCGCCATGACCGCACGCGGCGTGCCCGGGATGGACGCGGATGGCAGCTTCTGGGCCAGCGGCATTTCACTGGTCGCCCACATGGCCAACCCGCATTGCCCCGCCGTCCACATGAACACCCGCATGTTCTGGACCCCTGCCGCCACCTGGTTCGGTGGCGGGTCCGACCTGAACCCCTGCATCGAATACCCCGAAGACACCGCGCATTTCCACGCCCGGATGCAATCCGCCTGCGACGCCCACGCCCCCGACTACTACACCCGCTTCAAGGACTGGGCCGACACCTATTTCTTCATCCCGCACCGTGGCCGCGCGCGCGGTGTCGGCGGTATCTTTTATGACGACCTCGCGACCGGCGACTGGCAGGCCGACTTTGCCTTTACCCAGGACGTCGGCCGCGCCTTCCTGCCCGCTTTCCTGCCCCTGACCACCAGGCGCCTGCCCGAACCCTGGACCGAGGCACAGCGCGATATCCAACTGATCCACCGTGGTCTTTATGCCGAATACAACCTCGTCTATGACCGGGGCACAAAATTCGGTCTGGAAAGCGGCCATGACGCCGCCGCCGTGCTGATGAGCCTGCCCCCCGTGGCAAAATGGACCTGAAGGCGCTTGCCCGCGCCGAACTGCCTGCCTTCCTGCTCGCCCTGCAATTCCTGACCCGGCTGCGCACGCCGGTTGAAGTGCAGTTTTCGCCCGAGGCACAGGCCGCCTCGCCCCGCTGGTATGCGCTTGTCGGGGTCGTCATCGGGGCGATCATGGCCCTGCTGCTCTGGGCCGCGCTTGGCCTGTTCCCGCCGGTTGTGGCGGTTCTGGCGGCGATGGCCGGTCAATTGCTGGTGACCGGCGCGCTGCACGAGGACGGCTTTGCCGATGCCTGTGACGGGCTTGGCGGGTTCCGGTCGCGCGAGCGGGTGCTGGAGATCATGCGCGACAGCCGGATCGGCACCTATGGCGTGCTGGGGCTGGGCCTGATGCTGGCCGGGCGGGTGGCGGTGCTGGCGGAACTGCCATTGCACGCCGTGCCGTTTGTGATGATCGCGGGCCACGCCGCCAGCCGGGCGTCGATGCTGTGGGTGATGGCCTCATCCTCCTATGTCCGCGCCAAGGGGGCTGCGACCGGGGTATCGGAACGTCTGGATCGGCGCGCGGTGCTGACCTGTTTTGTCACGGCAGGGCTGGCTTTGCTGCCGTTGCTGTTTGTCGTGCCCCTGTTGGCCGTACTGGTCGGCTTGGCGGGTCTTGCGGGCGGCCACTACGCCATGCGCCGCCGGTTCGAGGCGCGTCTGGGCGGCTATACCGGCGACTGTCTGGGCGCCGTCCAGCAATGCAGCGAGATCGGGTTCTATCTGGGCCTGCTGGTCTGGATGGCGTGACGGCCCCATCCTTGCGGGCCGATTGATATGTCAAAGCGGGGGGGGCACACCCCCCTTGTGGTTCCAGCAGCCCATCGTCAAAGGGGGAACGCATCCATCAGGACCAGCGTCGTATCAGGGATGCCATCCGCGATAAAGATGATGTCGGGCTGATGCTGCAGTGCCACCCCCTTGTTTTGGCCGGAATTGGGTCGTGGGGGGCGGGGTATGTCAACAGCTATGACCTAAAGCTGCGCACCGTTTCCACCATCAGTGTCACGTTGTCGGGGCTGGCGTCGGGCGTGATGCCGTGGCCGAGGTTGAATATGTGGGGGCCCTTGGCGAAAGATTTCACGATGTGCTGCGTCGCCTCGACCAGATCAGCGCCGCCGGTCACCATGTGATGGGACGCGAGGTTGCCTTGGACGCAGCCATCCACCTGCACATTGGCGGCCGCCCATTCCGGCGTCACGGAGTTGTCCAGCGCCACGCAGTCCGCGCCAGTGGCCCTGGCGAAACCGATATAGCCGTCGCCCCCCTCGCGCGGGAAGGCGATGATCGGCAGGCCGGGGTGACGTGCCTTCAGCGCCGCGATGATCAGGGCGGCGGGCTTCACGGCGAAATCGGTGAAATCCTGGCCTTTCAGCGACCCGGCCCATGAATCGAACAGCTTGACCACCTCGGCCCCGGCCTGAACCTGCATCGACAGGTATTCGATCGTCGCATCGGTGATCCGGTCGATCAGCGCCTGAAACGTCGCCCGGTCGGCGGATTTCAGGGCATGGGCGGGGGCCTGATCCTTGGTCCCGCGTCCGGCGATCATATAGGTGGCCACGGTCCACGGCGCACCGGCAAAGCCGATCAGGGTGGTTTCGGTGGGCAGTTCGCGGGTCAGGATACGCAGGGTTTCGTAGATCGGCGCCAAATGGTCATGCACAGCGTCGGCAGGTTTCAACGCCTGAACCCCGGCCATCGTGGTGATCGTGGACAGGCGTGGACCCTCGCCGGTTTCAAACCACAGGTCCGCGCCCAACGCCTGCGGCAGCAGCAGGATGTCGGCGAACATGATTGCGGCGTCAAAGCCATAGCGCCGGATCGGTTGCAGCGTCACCTCGGCGGCCAGTTCGGAATTGTAACACAGCGACAGGAAATCCCCCGCCTGCGCCCGCGTGGCGCGGTATTCCGGCAGATAGCGGCCCGCCTGGCGCATCATCCAGATCGGCGGCGTAGGCAGGGTTTCGCCCGCAAGGGCGCGCAGGATCAGCTTGGTCATGGAATGGCTCCTTTCGGCCTGATTTGCCGAGGCCGTGCTGGATGTCAAGCGCGGGGGTGTTGTCAGGCCAATCTGACATGGATATGTCATGCAACATGACACATGATTTGCCCACCCCCGCACGCCCCCTGAACATCGGCACCCGAGGCTCACCCCTCGCTTTGGCGCAGGCGCATGAGACGCGCGCCCGCCTGATGGCCGCGTTTGACCTGCCCGAAGCGGCGTTTCAGATCGTGGTGATCAAGGTCACCGGCGACCTGATTCAGGACCGTGCGTTGAAGGACATTGGTGGCAAGGGCCTGTTCACCCGTGAGATCGAGGAGGCGCTGCTGGCAGGCTCGATCGACATCGCCGTGCATTCGATGAAGGACATGCCGGTGTTGCAGCCCGACGGCCTGACGCTGGATTGTTACCTGCCGCGCGAGGATGTGCGGGATGCCTTTGTCTCTCCGGGTGCGCCCGGTCTGATGGATCTGCCGCAGGGCGCGGTCGTCGGCTCCTCCAGCCTGCGCAGGCGGGCGCAGATCGGCGTCAGGCGGCCCGATCTGCAGGTGGTCGAGTTTCGTGGCAATGTGCAGACGCGGATGCGAAAGCTGGGTGAGGGGTGGCGGCGGCGACCTTCCTTGCGATGGCGGGGTTGAACCGCCTGTCGATGCAGGTCGGCCAGACCGCTATTGCGCCTGAGGTGATGCTGCCCGCCGTGGCGCAGGGTGCCATCGGGATTGAACGCCGCTTGGGCGATGCGCGGATGACTTGGATGCTCGACGCCATACACCACCGCGACACCGGCCTGCGCCTGACCGCCGAGCGCAGTTTCCTCGCGCGGCTGGACGGGTCGTGCGAAACACCGATTGCCGGGCTGGCGACGCTGGACGCAGGCGGCCTGTGGCTGCGCGGCGAAATTCTGCGCCCCGATGGCAGCAAATGCGTGGCGGGCGAGTTGCGCGGGACACAGGCGGATGGCGTGGCTTTGGGCACAGCACTGGCCGACGAGCTACTCGGTCGCGCCGGTCCGGGATTTTTCGGGTAGGTCGGGGTCTGTTCTGACCCTGTCCACCCAGACCAACACCACCGCGCCCACCACCGTCACCACCGCCGCCAGCACCCCGGCCAACAGATAGCCGGACAGCGCGGTGCCAATGGCAAACGTCGCCGCCGCCATCGCATCCCCCGCCACCTTCATCAGCGCCATCAGGGCGGCTCCGGCGCCGGGGCGGTGGCCTAACGCGTCTTGCAGATAGGCTATCGGCAGGGTCAGCGTCAGAGCGCCCCCCACAGCGCCGGGGATCAGTACCAGCCACAGGGCCGGGCTGTCCGCCAACAACGGTATCCCCAGCAGTTGCAGCGTATAGATCAACGTGCCGATCAGGATCAGCGTGCTGCGCCGGAAATAGGGCAGGACCAGTGGCACCGCCAGCATGAAGGGCACTTCCAGCCCGGCCACCAGCCCGGCATAGAGGGCGGCTGTCGCGGCACCCCCACCGCCCGGGGTGCTGAGCGCCAGCCCCATGATCGCCCAATAAGCCGTGCCCCCCGCCGACACCGCGCCCAGAGCGAGGATGCGAATGGCAAGGGCGGGTGAGGTCAACTCGCGCAAGGCCTCACGCAGGCTCAGGCCCGAAGGGCGATCCTCCCACGTCGCAGCGTGGACGTGGGGCCAGGCCCAGTAGGTTAAAGCCAGCATGATCAGGGCAAGGGCCAGCGACACTGGGTAGATCGTGATCAGCGGCGTGCCATTGGTAAAGACCAGGGCCCATAGTGGCAGGACCACCACGAAGGGCAGGGCGAACAAAGCACGGATTATGGCCTGAATGCCGTCGCGGGTGATGCTGTCATGGCGCGCCGCGGCCAGGCGGCCTTGGGCGAACAACTGGCCGAACAGGGTGTTCATCGGCAGGATCAGCGCATGGACGAGGATAAAGGCCAAGGCCCCCGGTGCCACCGCCATCAATCCGCAGCCCGCCACCATCAGCCAGCACGACCACAACGAAATCGACCGCCGGTTGGCCGTCTGATCCGCCCGGATCCCCGCCATCACAGCCGAGGTCACCGATACCAGCGTCGACACCAGCAGGACCGCCGCAAACCCCCGGTCGCCAAGGCCAAACTCCCGCACCGCCAGGATCGAGATATAGGGCCCCAGCGTACAGGCAAATCCGCCCTGCAACACCATCAGCGCAGCGGTCAATCGCAGGTCGCGGTCACGCCAGATCGCGGTGAAGGCGCGGGTGCCGGTCATCTGTCAGGCCCTGACCGCGAACCAGCCTTGCCGGTCGGCCAGATACAGGCACAGCGCGCCGGTCAGGGCTACGGCCGCACCGATCAGCGCCACCGTCTCGAACCCGCCAAGCGCGGTGCCGACAGCAAAGATCAGGGCGGTCAGGCTGTCGACCACCAGCTTTTGCAGGGCCAGCAGGGCGGCGGCGGTGCCCGGGCGACCGGCCACAAGGTCCTGATAATAGGCGATAGGCAGCGTCAGGATCACCGCCCCACTGCCCCCCGCCAGCAGCGGCAGCGCCCAGATCAGCGGCGTGTCGCACAGCAGCGGCAGCAGTGCCAGATGGGCGGCATGGACCAGCGCCGCCAGCGCCATCGCCGTGGACCGTGCCAGCCTTTGGGTGAACCGCGGCAGCAGCAGCAGAAACGGCACCTCCCACCCCGCGACCATGCCGATATACAGCGCGACATCGCTGGGGCCACGCAGCGGTGACGCCTCGAATATCAGGGACACCAGCACGAAAAACACCGCCCCCGACACCGACAGCGCCCCGATGAACAGCAGTCGGTACAGGATATAGGGGTTGGAAATCGAGGCCAAGCTTTGGCGCAGGCTGAGGCCGGACCGCGCGTCGGTCCATGCCGTCGTGCCCTCCCTTGGCCACCAGAACAGAACGGCCAGCGACATGGCAAGGCTGGCAAGTCCGCCCGACAGATAGACCGCCATTTCGCTGGACCCCCGCGCAAAAGCAAAGGTCCAGAACAGCAG
>JBBQGU010000254.1:0-5970 GCA_038323315.1 Rhodobacterales bacterium
GTTCAAATAGTGCAGCTTGTCGCCAATCCAGAGCGAGGCAACGGGGCGGCGGATGGGAGTGGACATTGGGGGACCTTTTGGTTCGGTTTCAGCAACTATGTGGCAGGGGTCAGTCATCCGTCAGCACAAAGCCGCGGGCGACACTGGGATCAAAGCCGAGGCCGGGTGAATAGCCCAACACGGCCACCAGCGCCTCGACCGGGGTCAGGTCTTTGTGGTGCCGTTCCAGAAGGCGGCCGTACAGGATGATCTGCTTGGGGAGCTGGCTGGGCAGGCGCGAAAGCAGTGGGATCAGAACGGCGGGGGTCAATTGCGGGGCGGCGAGCAGCAGGGCGACGGGTTTTTGCTCGGCTGCAAGTAGGATCACGGTCTGGTCGGGTGCCTTGCCCAAGGGGGTTTGGATCAGCGAAAGACGGTCGTTGAATGATCGTTCGCTTTTACCCAAAATACGTTGCATCGTGGCAAGCAGGGAGGGATTTTCTTCCTGCAAGGTGATGCGCAGGTCGGGGCGGATGCGGGACAGATGCAGGCCGATGAAGCCCACAGCCGAGCCAATTTCCAGTACACTGGCCCCTTTCGGCAGGACGCTGGGCAGGCGACGGACCAGACCGCGTTCAAACTTGCCCGCCTCGATCGCAACCAGCGCTGCGGAAGGGAAAACCCGCGCATCGACGGGCAAAAGAATGTCGTGATTGGCGACCCAATTCAGCGGCGGGTCCCCGGACACATCGGGCGTGCCCGGGATATAGTTGCCCATCGGAACGGCCTCGACGGCAGGTTTCCGGCCTTCGGCCTTGCGGTCATCGCGCGCCTTGAAGGCGCGTTGTTTTTCAACCTCGGTCATCAGAGCCGCGATCTTTTCCTTGTCGCGGGCTTGCGGGGGTTTGGCGATGATCTGACTGATCGGGATTCGGGACGCCAAGGCGAGGCTGGTGACCAGATCGCGGTAGGCGTCGGTCTGACGGATTTCGGTCAAGCGGGTTTCTGCGCGGTCCAACGCAGCAAAATGCAGGCGATTTAGCACTGGGTCGGACAGCAGTTGCGCGATGATGGCGTTGCGGCGGGCGGTGTAGCGCAGCATGGTGTCGTCGCGCACTTCGTTGCGGTCCTGCAGCGACCAATAGTCGGAATTGTACTTGTCTTTCTTGTTGTTGACGTTGCCGCGCAGTTTGCGGATCGCATAGCTGTCGACCGATTTCACCGCGTAATGGTTCAACTGCACCCAGTCATAACCGATGGTGCGGGTGATCGAACGCCAGCCGCGAAACTTGAAGTAATCCTCCATCACGCGGCCCGATCCGGTCAGCCATTTGACCTGATCGGGAAAGCCGGTCTTGATGTGGCGGGTCTTCATCTTGGGCCGGTGGATGCCCAGTTTCCAATAGTCGGCGTCGAACGTGAACAGGGTCTTGACCCCCCAGCCCTTGTTCCATTCCGCAGGGGCCGCCATCAGATATTGCTCGGTCACCGGCGCAGGTGACCAGTCCACCACGCCGCCCGAACCAAAGATGCGCCATGTCACCACGATGCCATTGGCACCTTCGGCCCTGGTCGCGGAAAGCAGGTCATCCAGCGTCCCATCGCCATAGCGGATCGAGACGAATTCATCGGCGTCAAACACCATGACCCAGTCAGAGTTTTGCACGACGGGATCGTCCTGCGCATGGTTCAAGGCCGAGGGCTGGGGTCGGATACCTTCGGCAATGACGTTGCGGCGGTGATGAGCCAGACCCAGCGCCTCCAGCCGTATCAGCATGTCGTCGGTGCCATCCGAACAATCGTTCGTATAAACCAGCAGATCGGAAAAACCCACCGCAAGATGATGGGCGACCCATTCGATGACATAGGGGCCTTCGTCCTTCATCATCGACACGGCGGTCACCTGGCCATGAGACGAGATGTGGCGTTTCAGCGGGAAATCAACTGTGCCCCACAGGTCGGCGGCACCTTTGGGGCGGCCCGGCACAAAGACCGGCGCGGGCCTGATCTTGGCAGCCTGACCTTGGCCGGGGGCCTTGCCCTGACTCAGTCCCTTGCCCTGACCCGGCTTTTTCTGCGGTTGATCGGTCATCACGTCGCCCACTTGCTGTTCACCATGCCAAGACCCTTTGGCCAAGACCCCTAGATGCCACATCTGCCCAATGACGTTGACATCACTAGGGCAGGACAATGGCTGATTGTTTCGCCATTGGCCACATTCGGTCGAATTGCTGCCTTAACCATTCGCTATACCGATTGCAGTAGCTGTGCACTGTGCCTAGTTGTGCACCACCGGCCCGAGGAAACCCATGCCCCCCAACTGCCTGCCTCCACGTCTGACCATATTCTTTATCGTTGAACCGCCTGATTATCAGGTTATGGCCTGTTATCTCGCGGCCTCGATACGCGAACAGTTTGGCGACAACGTGGCATTGGTCGGCTATTGTCCGGCGCCAAAGCTGGAACAGGTGGATGATGAGGTCAAAGCGACACTTGCCAAGCTGAACTGCGATCTGCGCTCGTTTCAGGTCGAGGGGCGGTTCGACCCGCCCTACCCCCATGGCAACAAGATCCTTGCCACGATGGAACCGCGCGACACCGCGTTTTCGTGCTTTATGGACAGTGATATGCTGTGTCTGCGGCCGAATGACGTGGCCAATCTCGTGGACGAGGGTGCTGTATCGCTGACCCCTGCCGCCTGGATGGGTTGGGGCGATCAGGCTATGTGGGGGGTGATCTACGACACCGTCGGCCTGCCCTTGCCCGAGGATCGCATCCGTTTGATGAAGCAGAAAAAGGGTGCGGGGAAGGTGCCCTACTTCTCCTCCGGCCTTTTCAGCTTTCCAGAACAGCACCGCAACGCGGCGGGTAAAAGTTTTCCGCAAGTCTGGTATGAGGTGGCGCAGGCGGTCGATGCCAACCCCGACATCCCGCAAAAGCGGCCCTATCTGGATCAGATGACCCTGCCTTTGGCGATCCAGAAGGCGGGGCTTGACTGGAACATCCTGCCCGATGGCCAGCATTTCATCCTTGGCGGCCGATCGCGCGGCAAGCCGCTGCCCGAGGACAGCGACATTTACACCGTACATTACCGCAAATGGCCGGTGCTGAAAGAGGCCAAGCTGACGGGGCTGGCAAAAGATCTGTTGTTGAAGCATGTCGGCGTCAAGAAACTGCAGTTCAGAGCAAATAACGTCCCCGTGACCGAGGACCGGCGCAGCGAACGCTTGCAGCGCGCAGCGAACCGGCGTGAAAAGATTGCCGCCCAAGACGATGCGGTAATTGCCAAAGCCAGTTGAAATCGGGGCAGAAATTGCCATCTTGCGACCAATGGAAAGGGTCATGTGATGGAACCGGCCAGCCTGCTTGAACAGATACGCTTTGGTTATGGCCCACGTGCCGGGCAGGCTTTGGCACAGGGTTTTGACGCCGATCGCGTTATGGCGCAACTGACCGCCGATGATCCGCAGGGCAGCACTTGGGACCGCCCCAATCTGGCCGACCGTTACAGCCTGTTTGACCAGTACAAAGCTGAAAAAGATAGTGCCGGTGGCCTGCAACCTGCAACGACGCAGGCGTTGAAGGCGATGCAGGTCGCCGATATCGAAACCTTTGTCGCCCGGCCCGCCTTTGCCGATGCCGGATTTGTCGAGCGCTTGGTGAACCTTTGGGCGAACCGCATCACGATCTCCAATGCCTCGGGCGCTGTGGCGCGCTATATGCAGAACTTTCGGGATGAGGCGATCCGGCCCCATATCGCCGGACGTTACGGCGATATGCTGAAGGCGACGCTGTGGCATCCGGGGATGCAGTTTTACCTGACGCAGTCCAGTTCGTTCGGGCCCGACTCGCCCGCTGGCAAGAAGAAAGGGCGCGGGTTGAACGAAAACCTGGCACGCGAGTTTCTGGAACTGCATTCGATGCGGGTCGGGTACAGCCAGGACGACGTGACGGCGCTGGCGATGCTGCTTGCGGGCATGGCGTCGGATGAAAAGGGCGTCAGGGTCGATCCGCGCCGGGTGCAGCCGGGGAAAAAGCTGATCCTGGGCCAGACCTTTACCGATGATGACCCGATGGGGCAGATCAACCGGCTGGTCGATTACGTCGCCCTGCGGCCCGAGACGGCGCAGAATGTCGCCCACTTCATGGCACGGCATTTCCTGAACGACGAACCGCCTTCCGATCTGGTCGCAAGCCTCGCCGCCACTTACATCGCGCAGGACGGCAATCTGCCGTCGCTGTACCGCGTGCTGCTGGAACACCCCGCCGCCCGCGACCCGGCCCGCGAAAAGCTGCGCACCCCGCAGGAGTATGCGGCGGCCACATTGCGCCTGATCGGCATCAAAGCGACCGATGCGAACTTTGACAAACTGCTGCGCAAGATACCCGGCGCAATGGCCGCGATGGGCCAGCCCGTTTTCCGTGCCCTGCGGCCCGATGGTTGGCCCGAGGTGTCCGAAGGCTGGATGACCCCGCCGATGATGGCGTCGCGCATCGACTGGGCCGTGGACATGGCGCGCCGTGCGGGCAATGGCGTCGACCCGCAGGCCATGGTGACTGTCGCGTTGGGCAATACAGCCAGCCCCTTGCTGATGCGCGCCGTGGGGGGCGCCGAACAGCGGTGGGAGGGTCTGGCCGTGCTGTTAGGCTCGCCCGAATTCAGCAGGAGGTAGGTTATGGAAACTGATTTCACCCTGTCACGCCGCGCCTTTCTGATCGGCTGCTCGGTGGCGGCCAGCCCGCTGCTGACGCCGGTAACGTTTGCTGCGGCGGCGGGCGACAACCGTTTGGTGGTCATCGTGCTTAGGGGCGCGATGGACGGGTTGGACGTGGTGCGCCCGTTGGGCGACCGCGACTATGCCGCCCTGCGCCCCAGCCTTGCCGCCGATGCCGCCCAAAGCCATGACCTTGACGGCTTCTTTGCCCTGCACCCGGCCGCCGCCCCCCTGATGCCGTTGTGGGACAAGGGCGAGTTGGCCTTTGCCCATGCCGTCGCCACCCCCTACCGCCAGGGCCGCAGCCATTTCGTCGGCCAGGACGCGTTGGAGAATGGGACGGGCGGCGAGGATGGCCGGCTGACGCCGGGCCATGACGGCTGGCTGAACCGCGCCCTGACGGTGATTCCAGGTGCCAATGACCGCACGGCAGTGTCGGTCGGCCAACAGCGGCTGCTGATCCTGGAGGGGCCGCAAGACACCCAGCACTACTTCCCCGTCGATGAAAGCACCCTTTCGGCGCAGGGTCAGACCCTGCTTGCTGCCGTGAACGCCGCGGACCCGCTGTTCGCCAAACCCTTTGCCGAATCACAGACCCTCGCGGTGGCCAGCATGGGCCAGCCCAAGGGCAAACCGAATGAAAGCTACAAAGAGCTGGGCCGCTATGTGTCCGAACAACTGACCACCAGATCCCGGATCGCCAGCCTGTCTCTGGGCGGCTGGGACACGCACCATACGCAGGCCAAGACCATGGCCGCGCAGATGACCGCCCTGTCCGACATGATTCTGGCAATGAAAGACGGTCTTGGGCCTCATTGGGGCACGACACTGGTGATCGCGATGACCGAGTTTGGCCGGACCGCCCGCGAAAACGGCACCTTTGGCACCGATCACGGCACCGGCGGGCTGATGCTCGCGGCCGGTGGCGCCTTAAAGGGCAAGCGTGTGCTGGCCGACTGGCCCGGCCTGTCCGACAGCAACCTGCTGGCCAACCGCGACCTGATGCCGACCCGCGATGTGCGCGCCTTTGCCGGCTGGGCACTGCGCGGGCTGTACGGCGTGGATGCCAGCGCGATCGAGGCCATGGTTTTTCCGGGGCTGGACCTTGGCAATGATCCGGATATGCTACTATAGGCTGTAAAAGGCCAAGAGTCTTTCGTTCCAAAGGCGGGGGCTTGGGTCCCGTGCACAATCAGGTATGATCGTATCATGTCCAGACCCCGCCTGATCCCAGACGCTGATATTTTCGCCGCCATCCTGCGCCTGATCGCCGAGG
>JBBQGU010000255.1:0-5959 GCA_038323315.1 Rhodobacterales bacterium
TGGGCGATGCCCATAGCGTCAGTTGCACCACACAGTCCGTCCGGCCCGGTCTGGCGGGTGAGGATGCGGCCACACTGGTCCTGCGCCACGACAGTGCCGTGTCGGTCGTCGATGTCAGCTATGCCACCCACCGCACCCCCAGCACCTTTCCCCAGACGCTGGGCGAGGTCGAGGGGCGCCTTGGCACCGTGCAGATTCTGGAAGGTCAGGTGCTGCGCGTTCATACGGCCCAAGGCACGCGGGATGAGGTGATCGCTGCGGACAAGCGGGCCTGGACCAGCGCGCCCTGGACGCAGGTGCAGGATTCCGTGCCGCGCACGCAGCAACATTTCATCGACGCTTTGCGCCACGGGGCCGCGTTCGAAACCTCGGCCCGCGACAGCCTGAAAACCTATGCCCTGGCCGAGGCGGCCTATCAATCGGCGGCATCCGGACGGGTGGTTCAGATCGCTGCGTTGCCGGGGGCCGTGGGACCGCTGCAATAGTACTGGACAGCGAGGAAAGCCGTGGCTTAGCATATCAAGATGCCGGGGTTCATGAGGTGGGGAGAATGAACGCTCAATCGAAATTTCCAAAGCTGCACAATGCGATGTGGCCGGGTCTGGTCGGCAAGGGGCCAGAGTCCGAACCGCTGATCGATCTGGATACGATGATCGACCTGACCGTCAAGGCCGAAGTGGATGGCGTCAAATTCGACGGCATCGACATCTTTCTGATCGACCCGCACACATCCATTGACGCCACGGATGATCAGGTCAAGGCGCTGGCCGACAAGGTGCAGATGCACAACCTGAAGATCGGCTCGGCGGTTGCACCGATCTGGGGCAATCCGGCTTTTGGTTCAGCGGATCAGCGTGCCGAGTTTGTGACGGTGATCCGCAAGGCCTGTCGGATCATGGGCAAGCTGCGCGACCTTGGGGTGCGGGATTATGGCGTCATCCGCATCGACTCGGCCGGCAGCCCGGCTGATTTCGACAAGGACCCGGCGGGCAACACCAAACTGATCGCCCAAACCTGGCGCGAGGCTTGTGACGTGGCCGACGGCTTTGGCGAAAGGCTGGCGGCCGAGGGTGAGATCTGCTGGGGCGGGATGCATTCGTGGCAGGCCATGCTGGCGACGCTGGAGGAGGTTGGCCGTCCGGGCACCTTGGGGTTTCAGGCCGACATGGCGCATACGCTGCTGTACACGCTGGGCTATAACGCGCCTGAGGCCAGTCTATTGCCTGAGGGTTATGACTGGCAGGACCAAAGCGTTCTGGACGCCGCCCTGCGGACGATGACCGATGCGCTGCGGCCCTGGACCATCGACTTCCACGTCGCCCAGAACGACGCGACTGTCAAAGGCATGGGCAGCCATGACAAGACGGGGCGGCACTGTCTGGCCAATGATCCGAATGGCAAGCTGGATATCGCCCGCCATGCCGGGTTCTGGCTGCGTGACGGAGATGGCAATCTGACCAAGACCATGAAGCATATTTGCTGGGACGGCTGCATGTTTTCCAACGATATCATGATGCAACAGCAGACCTGGAACGACGTGCTGGCCGCCATGATCAAGGTGCGCGATGCGCATGGCTGGGTGGAATAGCATGGGCAAGGCTAAGCTGAATATCGGCATGGTGGGCTATGGCTTCATGGGCCGGACCCACACCAACGCCTTTTCGCAGGTCGGGCGGTTCTTTGATGTGCCCTACCAGCCGGTCCTGAATACGATATGTGCGCGGGACGAGGCGAAGGGGCGCGCCTTTGCCGAGAATTGGGGCTATCAGAACTCGGTCACTGATTGGCGCAGGCTGGTGGATGACAAGACCATCGACCTGATCGACATCGCCAGCCCGAACGACACGCATATGGAGATCGCGATTGCGGCGGCTCAGGCGGGCAAGATGGTGATGTGCGAAAAGCCGCTGGGCCGAACGGCGTCCGAGTCGCGGCAAATGGTGGCGGCGGTCGAGGCTGCGGGTGTTGCGAACATGGTCTGGTACAACTATCGCCGCGTGCCCGCCGTGACGCTGGCCAAGCAGATGATCGACGAGGGGAAACTTGGCAAGATCTTCCACTACCGTGCCAAATTTCTGCAGGACTGGACGATCTCGGCCGATCTGCCGCAGGGCGGGCAGGGCCTGTGGCGGCTGGATGTGGACGTGGCGGGCAGCGGTGTGACCGGCGATCTGCTAGCGCATTGCATCGACACCGCGCTGTGGCTGAACGGCGGCATCGACAAGGTCTGCGGCATGACCGAGACCTTTATCAAGGAACGCCATCACAACATCACCGGCAAGACCGAAAAGGTCGGTATTGACGACGCCAGCCTGTTCCTCGCACGCTTTGCCAACGGGTCGCTCGCCAATTTCGAGGCGACCCGCTACGCGCGCGGCCACAAGGCGTTGTACACGCTGGAGATCAACGGCGAACATGCCTCTATCGCCTGGGACTTGCACGACCTGCACCGCCTGCAATATTTCGACCACCGCGATATCGGGCGCGAGCGGGGCTGGCGGTCGATCCACATCACCGACGGCGACCACCCGTATATGAGCCAGTGGTGGGTGCCGGGGCTGCAGATCGGCTATGAACACTCATTCATCCATCAGGCGGCAGATTTCCTGACCGGTCTGGGCAGCGGCACCCCCGCCGCGCCGACCTTCAAAGACGCGCTGGAGACGGATCTGGTGACGGATGCCGTCCTGAAATCGGCCAGAACGGGCCAATGGGAGAGTGTAGGCTAGACCGTGTTGCGGTCATTCCAAAACAGGATTCCCATGGGTGACACCAGGTTGCAGCCGTTGCATGGCAGTTTTGGAGAGTCATTCCTGTACATGCCGCTTCCTGTTGAGCTTCGTTAACGTGTTGTCGCGTTTGTTGAGGCGGGTCGCACGCACCTGCTGCGGCCGCAGAGTTCGCGATCAGGTTCGTGAATGCCGTGGTCGCGCTCGTGGTCCTCGACATGTGGTGGCGTTGCTACCCAGGCACGTCCATCGACACTGATGCGTCGTCCTGACCCTGCCCTCTATTCCATCAGGGCGCGGTACAGGCCAGGATACCATTCGTCGCCATTGAAATCCCGAAGATCAAAGCCCGCGCCATAGGCCCAGTAACACCAGCTTATCCCGTGTTCCTCGGCCGCCAAGCGGACGGTTTCTATCCAGGCGTTGCGGCTGGCGGTGTCCGCTTCGCGCACGACGCCAAACTCACCCAGAAATATCGCAATGCCAGATCGCGCGGCGCGGGCGATGTCAGCTTTGACTGCGGCAATTTCTGTCGGCAGGCCCCAGGTGACGGGCGGGTAATACTCCTTGGTCCACTGCGCCTGCTGATGGGTGAACCGGACAGGGTCGTAATAATGAAATGTCAGCGCGATGCGTGGGCCCGGATTAGGCAGGGCCAACATTTCGTCCAGGCTGTTCATCTGTCCGCCGCCCAAGATGATCCAGCGGTCCGGATGCTTGCGCCGGATGATCGGCAGCACGCTGTGATAAAGCTTTGTCGCGCGCGCGGTCGTCACAGCGTCACGCGGTTCGTTCAGCAACTCGAAGATAAGCCGGTCGTCGTGCCCCTCGAACCGGTCGGCCAGTTCGGTCCATATTGCGACGAAAACCGGCGCAAAAGTATCGGGATCCGTCATCAGGTCGTCAAAATGATGCAGATCCAGGATCACCGTCAGCCCTCGTTCCTGTGCCTGTCGCACCACCTGTACGACACGCGCCAGAAAGCCCGGAAAGATTGTGCCACTCCAGTGGCTGCCGAAGCGGACAGGCAGACGGATGGTGTTGAAGCCCGCGCCGGCGATCCAGTCGAGATCGCGCTCCGAGATATCTGAGCCCCATGCGCCCTCGAACGGTCCATCCAGCGCATTGCCGACATTCAGACAGCGACCCACCTGCATCACCCGACGTTCCAGACCCGTCGGACGCGCGACAGCAGCCGGGTGACACCGCGGCCAGATCCGCTGGCGGGCGCAGAAAAAGCGCAAATATGCCAACGTCTTGATCCATACGTTGACTGCGGGCGCAGAACCGCTAAGGGTGCGCAACTCATCAAAGTTCCTTCATGATACATCAAGGAAAAGCCGCGGGAGAGTCATCACGGAACACGAACAAGGCTACCCGATCGGAGCGCTGGAGTACAGTCGCCTGCGCAAACTCAAGGAAGCGGGTTTCGCCGAAATGGCTAAACTGCCGGAACTTGACGCGTTGTGCCGTGAGGCGAAGTCCCATTTTGGGACGGAGATTGCAGCGGTCACCCTGCTGACGGAGGAGTTGCAGATCCTGAAGGCGCGGGCCGGGATTGACGTTGAAAACACCCCGCGCAACGTCGCGTTTTGCAACTATACCATCCTAGAGGACGCGACCTTCGTCGTACTGGACACACAGAGCGACTTGCGGTTTAGCAATAACCCGCTGACGACCGGTGTTCCATTTATCAGGTTCTACGCCGGGGCCCCCCTGATTTATCTGGCCGACCTGCGTTTGGGTGCGTTCTGTTTGCTGGATGGCAAAGCCAGAGACAGTTTCACAAACGGAGAAAAGGCTGAACTTGTCGATTTCGCTGATCGGGCCGTGCAAATGCTGGTAGCGCAACTTGGTAAGGTTCTTTGAATGAGCCGATACTTCGATAAGAAAGTCGTTGGCATGAGGCAGTCATATAAAGTTATGTCACGCGGCACGGCATGAGCCAGCGGAAATGGCCCATGAACATCCGCAGAACCTTGGCAGTTCTGCTTTCGATTTTTGGCATCTCGCTGCTGATTGTGCTTTTTTATCTCGGCTCTGCCATCTATCGGAATTATCAACACAGCGCCGAACAGATCACCATCGATGTTGCGCGCAACCACCTTCTTGCTGCGGTACTCGGGCTGCAAAACGACCGCGCCCAGATCGCGTTGATCGGCACTGCGGTTGGGTCGGGATCGGCACTTGTTGCATCTCTGTCTCAGTCTGCCGATGAGATGCGCCGGGCCTCCGAGATTTTGACAGATGTCGGCAATGTCAGGCTGCAGGAATTGAGTGCCGCAATCGGGCGTGAGGCCGCGGCATTGTCGCTGTACGCCGATGAACATGCCACTGTCATTTCTTCCGGCAGCATCGACGACATCAAGGCTGAGAGCCTGGCCGCGTCAGACCGCGTTGAACTGACTAAACAACGTCTGCTTACCATCCGGCAAGCCATACTGATTGAAGTCGGCCTAAACGATACGACCATCGGTGGCGTACACATGATCCGCAGCTACATCGTGACAGTCAACGACGCGCTGCAGTTGGACCGGATGCTGACGTTGCGCGACCTTGCGGGCAGCGCGTTTGGGCAGCCCCTAACGATCCGACAGATCGAAGACCGTTCAAGTGCGCTGCAAGGTTCCGATCGCGTATATCGGGATCTGGTTACGCTTTTCGACGAAAGCATCGTCGGGACGGTGAGCGACCTTTCGGATTTTATAGAGCTGACCTATTTGCCCGCGAAATCCGCCTTGCTTCGGGCAATTGACGCAGGTCAGAATGTTGATGCGGCGAAACTGGACTGGCTTGCTGCGGGGGACGAGGCCGGCAGACTGATCAGCGGCATTCAGGCGTCGGTGTTCGACCGCTCGCAGGCCTATCTTGACCAACAACTGGTAAGCGCTTTGCAGATGCTGCAAAGTTTGATCGTTTTGTCAGTGGGTGGAATGCTGATATTCGTGCTGTCGCTGTACATTGTCGAAAAGCATATCGTGGCCCCCCTCGAACAGATGCGCCTGAGTATGCTGGACCTTGTCCACGGGAAACTGGAGCCACGCGGCGGTGAGACATTCTGGCTCGAGGACATTCGGACCATCGTCGATGCGTTGCGGGTGTTCCGTGTCACTGCCATCCGCCGCGAGCGTTTGACACGCGAACAACTGCTATTGCACGCCCAGATTGCAGAGGCGCATCGCAGTCTGCACTCGGACATGAAAGCCGCGGCAAAGGTGCAGTTGGCGCAG
>JBBQGU010000256.1:0-5955 GCA_038323315.1 Rhodobacterales bacterium
AGTTGCGCTGGGAAACCTTTTGCCCCGAGGCAGAGCCGCTGATCGCCCATGTGTTGGCGGGTAGGGACCGTCCTGCACTGGCCTTCAACGATCACACGTCGATGGCGCTGTTGCATCCATCCACCGCCCTGCAGGACCGTCCTTTCGACTATGCCCCGGAGTATCCGATAACCGACATGACCTCGGCCGCCTTTGCGCAGAAGATGGGCGAAAGGGCCAAGCGGTCGCGGATGACCGTCGGCGAGTTCACCACCCTGTTTGCGCAGGTCTGGGAACGGCGGCCAGACGTGCCGGGGCATGTCGCGCGGATCGCTGCGCTGGCGCGCGCCCATGGTGCGCCGATGCTCAGCCATGACGATAGCCAGGTTGAGACCCGTGACTACTTTCGCAGCATTGGCGCCAAAGTGGCCGAGTTTCCGATGCACGAGCGGGTCTTTCTTGCGGCACGCGAGGCGGGCGACGCCATCGTTCTGGGCGCGCCAAACGCCATGCGCGGCGGCAGCCATCTGGACAGCCCCGGTGCCGGGGAGATGATCGCGCGGGGTCTGTGTGATATCCTCGCGTCGGATTATTACTATCCTTCGATGCTGGGGGCGATGGCGCGGCTGCATGCGGACCGCGTGGCTCCCTTGCCTGTCTTGTGGCAGCGGGTTTCGGCCAACCCCGCCGCCGCGCTGGGCCTGACCGACCGGGGGCGCATAGAGCCGGGTCTGCGCGCCGATCTGGTCTTGTTGGACTGGCCGGACGGTGATGCGCCGGCGCCGGTGCGGACTTGGGTCGCGGGGCGCGGGGGGTATTCGGCGCTGGCTGGATAGAGCGCCCAACGGTCCAGGGTCTTGACGTCGCAGTCAGGGTCAATTCGTTACAATATGCTGATCTGCCAGACATACGCCTGTCACACCGGTCCGGAATGTTGTGCCGCGCAACACAAGGGGAAATGCACATGACTTTGCCAGTTATCGGCGCGGCGCTGACCAATGCCGAGTTAGTTACCTATCGCGACTGGATCATGGAAAAGGACCGCGATCTGGAACTGCAAAGCTTCGTCAACGCGCGGGTACTGGATGACGATTGGGCACCCTTGGCCGAACAGGTGCGCAGACTGCTTGACGGCTATCAGGGCCGTATGGGCATCCACGGGCCGTTCTGGGGCTTTACCATCGACACGCCCGACCCGCTGATCCGCGAGGTCGTGCAAAAGCGGCTGCATCAGGGTCTGGACGTCTGCGCCGCCGTGGGGGGCAACCATATGGTGGTGCATTCGCCCTTTACCACCTGGGATTACAACAACCTCGACAACTATGCCGACGGACGCTCGAAGATGTTCGAGCGGACCCAAGCCCTGCTGCAGCCCATCGTAGCCCGCGCCGAAACCCTTGGCGTGACGCTGGTGATGGAGAATATCGAAGACATCGACCCGAACGACCGCAAATTGCTGTGCCAAAGTTTCAACTCGGGTGCGCTGCAACTGTCGATCGACACCGGCCACGCCCATTACGCGCATGGGTCGCACAAGGCGCCGCCGGTCGATTACTTTGTCCGCAGCGCGGGTGAGATGCTGGCCCATGTCCATCTGCAGGACGCCGACGGCTATGCCGACCGCCATTGGGCGCTGGGGCAGGGCAATATCCTGTGGCAGCCGGTCTTTGCCGCCATCGCCGCCCTGCCGGTCAAGCCCCGGCTGATATTGGAATTGCAGGACAAGGCCGGGATCGTCGCGTCGATGGATCGGTTGCAGGCATGGGGGTTGGGACAATGAGCGACACGCTGAAATTCGTGGTGATGAGCGACCTGCACCTTGTTGGCGAAGGCGCGCTGTCGATGGGTCTGGACACGGCAGAGCGGCTGGAGCAGGCAGTGGCCTGCGTCAACGCACGCTACGCCGATGCCGATTTCTGCGTGCTTGCGGGCGATCTGGCCGATCTGGGGCAAGAGGCGGCCTATCACAGGCTGCAAAGGATCACGAAGGGCATTGCGATCCCGACCTACATAACCCTTGGCAACCATGACGACCGCCCGACCTTTCTGAACGTGTTCGGCGTGGATATGGCGGCAGAGACGGGTAAGGTCGACCATGTGATCGACGCCAAAGGCTACCGCATCATCGTGCTGGATTCGTCCGAGCCGGGACGGGTGGATGGCGTGCTGACCGCGGTGCAGATGGATTGGCTGCGCGCAAGACTGGCCGAGGTGGCGGACCGTCCGGTGATCGTGGTGCTGCACCACAATGCCAATGCGCTGCATATCGAGGCGGACAACATCAAACTGCTGGACGACGCGCCCTTTATTGCCGCGTTGAAAACCCATCGCGATATCCGTCAGGTCATCGCGGGCCATGTCCACCTGACCTCGGCCGCGATTTATCACGGGCTGCCCTTTACCACGATGGCGGGCGGGCATTACTCGGTCAGCTTCAACGCCGATCAGCCCGGGGTCGCGTTCAAGTCGCTGCACGGGCCGGGGCAGATGGCGGTGGTCTTGGGCACGCCCCACGCAACCACGGTGTTGTTCGAGGATTTCATCGACGGCAATCTGGTGCTGGGCACCCATCAACCGGACTAGCGCTTGTGTCAGGATTAGCCCGAACCCAGTGACGGCCCCCTCATCTTTCCCTTGCGGTCATTCTTCGTTGCGTAGCGAAGAAAGTCCGCAAGGGCTTGATAAGCGTTAGGTCAGATCACGAGCCAGACGCCCACCATGTCCCGCGCAGGTTGCCACCATGTCCCGCGCAGGTTGCCACCCTGTCATCCGATTGTTTCAAGTTTGAAATCAATTCTTCGTCAAACTGCAAGGTTACTGACACAGCCGCCCATTAGGCAAACCAAGCGCCCGTGATCCAGCGGGATGCCTATTTCCGGAGATGGATATGACCAAGATTGTCGCGACGCTGGCCGCGTTTGCCGTGGCTGCCATGGGCACGGCCGCCCATGCCGAAAAGATCAAGTTCGATTACTGGTACGGCCTGTCGGGCGACCTTGGGGCGACCCTGGCCGAGACCTGCACCCGTTTCAACGCGTCGCAGGACAAGTACGAGGCCGTCTGCACCGGCTATGACGGCTATGAACTGGTGGTTCAGTCCGCCATCGCCGCCTTCCGCGCGGGTCAGGCTCCGACCATCCTGCAATCCTTTGACGCCGGCACCGCCGACCTGATGATGTCGGGCGAGTTCTACCCGGTGCAAAAGATGATGGCCGATTTCAACATCGACATCGACTGGGACAACTATTTCCCCGGTATCAAGAATTACTATTCCTCGTCCAAGGGCGAGCTGTTTTCGATGCCCTTCAACTCCTCGACCCCTGTGATGTATTACAATGTGGCCGATCTGGCAAAAGCTGGCGTCAAGGCCCCGGAAACGTGGGAAGACTTCGAAGCTGCCCTGAAGGCCGTCAAGGCCGCCGATCCGGCCCGTTGCGCCTATGGCTACGAGCCGTCGGTCTGGATCGATCTGGAGCAGTTCTCGGCCATCCACAACATCGGCATCGCCACCAACAACAATGGCTATGACGGGATGGACACCCAGTTCACCTACAACACCACACTGCACGTCAAGCACATGGAAAACATTCAGCGCTGGATTACCGAGGGCCTGGCCGAAGTAAAGACTGCCGCAACCGGCATGACCTCGCAGGACGCCTTTGCGCAAAACCAGTGCGCGTTCTACTTCGGTTCGATCGCGTCGCACTCCTCGGTGCACCTGAAGGGCGTCGAAGGTCTGACATGGGACGTGGCCATGCTGCCGATGATGGCGGGCATGGAGCGTCACAACTCGGTCGTCGGTGGGGCCTCGCTGTGGGTTCTGTCGGGCAAGTCGGAAGACGAATATCGTGGCGCTGCCGAATACATGAAGTTCCTGGCGACGGCCGAATCTGAAAAGTGGTGGGTGTCCAACACCGGCTATATCCCCGTCACCCAGTCGGCCTTCAAACAACTGACGGATGAAGGCTTTTACGCCGCTGCTCCGTACAAGGGCCGTGAAGTGGCGATTGCGTCGCTGACCGCCTCTGAAGTGGGTCCGCTGACCCGCGGCTACCGTCTGGGCAGCATGATCCAGACCCGCGCCGAGTGGCTTTCTGAAGTTCAGGCTGCTTTGAACGGTCAAAAGACCATGCAAGAGGCACTGGATACCGCAGTCGAGCGTTCGAACGCCATGCTGACGAAGTTTGCCAAGACCTATGCCGGCAAGACCCTGCCCTGATCTGCTGACAGTCTGACCTTCTCCGGCCTTGCGCCGGGGAAGGCAATTCAAGGGGAATGGGCCATATGAAGCGCGCGGTGTTCAAGAATAACTGGGTTGCAGCCCTGATGGTTGCCCCGCAACTGCTGATCATCTTCATCTTTTTCTACTGGCCGACCTCGCAGGCCCTGTACTGGGCCTTTACGCTGGAACAGCCTTGGGGCGGCGGCAATACCTGGGTCGGCTACGACAATTTCGCGGCCATCCTGTTTGACGATCTTTACTGGTATTCGGTTCAGGTCTCGGTCGTCTACGCGATCGGTTCGACGGTTCTGGCCGTCGGCATGGCGCTGATCCTGGCTGTGTTCGTGGACCGCCAACTGCGCGGCTACAAGGCGTACAAGATCGGCATGATCTGGCCCTATGCCATCGCGGCCCCGGCTGTGGGTCTGGCGTTCCGGTTCATCTTCAACCCCGGTTCCGGGATCATGATGTATGTGAACGATGTGTTCCCCGACGCCTGGAACCCCAACGGCAACGGCACCCATGCGATGATCATGGTCATCGTGGCGGGCGCGTGGAAGCAGGTCGCCTATAACTTCATCTTCTTTCTGGCCGGCCTGCAATCCATCCCGCGATCCCTGATCGAGGCGGGTGCCATGGACGGTGCCCGCGTTCTGCGCCGGATGCGCGACATCCAACTGCCGCTGCTGGCACCGACCTTCTTTTTCGTGCTGGTGATCAACATCACCGACAGTTTCACCGACAGTTTCGGCATCGTCGACACCATGACATCGGGTGGCCCCGCGCGGGCGACCAATCTTATGGTTTACAAGATTTTCAACGACGGGTTTCAGGGTCTGGATTATTCCGGCGCTGCCGCCCAGTCGATCATACTGATGCTGCTGGTCGTATCCCTGACCATCGTCCAGTTCCGTTATATCGAACGTCAGGTGCATTACACATGATCGAACGTACCCCCATTTTGAACATCGCAACGCATCTGATCCTGCTGTCCGGCCTGATCTTGCTGATCTTCCCGATGTATCTGGTGCTGGTCGCGGCCACCCTTGACCTGAAAGACGTGTCAGCCATTCCGCCCAAGTTGTTTCCCGGCGATCAGTTGTGGGTCAACATCGTGGCCGCCTGGGACAAGGCGAGGTTCGGCGAGAAATTTGTCAACACCATGATCGTCTCGGTCGGTGTGGTGACGGGCAAGATCGTGTTGGCCTGCATCACGGCCTTTGGCATCGTGTTCTTTGACCACCGCCTGCGGATGCCGATCTTCTGGTGCGTGTTCATCACGCTGATGCTGCCGTTGGAGGTGCGGATCGTTCCAACCTACGCCGTCGCCGCCAACGCCCTGCTGCCGTTTCAGGTGCTGCTGGATGTCACCGGCCTGACATGGGCGATCAATGCGCTGTCGGGGGTACAGGTGGCGCTGGAATGGAACCTGCTCAACTCTTACACCGGGCTGATCATGCCGCTGGTCGCCACGGCCACGGGAACCTTTTTGTACCGCCAGTTTTTCCTGACCATCCCCGACGAGTTGGTCGAGGCCGCCAAGATGGATGGCGCAGGCCCGGTCCGCTTTCTGCGCGACATTCTGGTTCCCCTGTCGCGCACCAATATCGCGGCCCTTGCCACCATCATGTTCGTCTATTCGTGGAACCAGTATCTGTGGCCCCTTCTGGTGATAACTGACCAGTCCTATGGCATGGTCGCGGTCGAGCTGGGTCGTCTGGTGCCCAAGATCAGCGCCACGGGCGGCGAGGTGG
>JBBQGU010000257.1:0-5946 GCA_038323315.1 Rhodobacterales bacterium
GTCTATGCCGCAGGCGGCAACCCGCATGCGGCGATTGTGTCGGGGATCAGCGTGCGCCGGGTGCGGCTGTCGGTCTTTGTGATCTCGGGCGGGCTTGCCGGGCTGGCGGGCATGATGCTGGCCGCCCGCACCGGATCGGCCCTGACGCAGGCGGGCATCGCTTATGAACTGGACGCCATCGCTGCCGTCGTGATCGGCGGCACCAGCCTTGCAGGCGGTGTCGGGCGGGTCACCGGCACGCTGATCGGCGCGCTGCTGATCGGCGTGATGAACAACGGGCTCGATCTGATGGGGGTGGAATCCTATTACCAGCAGGTCATCAAGGGAATTCTGATCGTGGCGGCAGTGATGCTCGATCAGTCAAGAAACAAGCGGGAATAACTGCTTGGGCGCGCAAAAACGCACAGCGCGCACCGGAACGACGACGAAAACGACGACGAAAACTCAATGGGAGGACGACACGATGAAGAAAACGCTTCTAGGACTTAGCTCGGCCCTTGCGCTGTTCGCAGGGTCTGCACATGCACAGGACAAGATCAAGGTCGGCGCCGCACTTTACGGCCTGAACGCCGAATTCATGCAGCTTTGGGCTGCCGGGATCGAAAATCACCCCGCCGTTCTAAGCGGTGAGGTTGAGGTGACCGTGTTCGTCGGCCGCTATGACGCGCTGGTTCAGCAAGAACAGTTCGAGACGATGATCACCGAAGGCTATGACGCGATCATCTTTGCCCCGATCGACATCGAGGCCGGTGCCGCAGCCGTCGACGCAGCCGTTGCCGCCGGGATTCCGGTCATCGGTTCCAACACGCGCGTGAACAGCGACAAGCTGACATCCTATGTCGGTTCGGACGACGTGGAATCGGGCTATATCGAAGCCAAGTTCATCATGGACAAGATCGGCTGCAAGGGTAACGTCGTGATCATCGAGGGTCCGATCGGGCAATCGGCGCAGATTTCGCGGCTGGAAGGCAACATGAAGGCGCTTGCCGAATGCCCCGATGTCAAGATTCTGGAACAGCAAACCGCCAACTGGAGCCGCGCCGAGGCGCAGACCCTGATGGAAAACTGGCTGACCTCGCATGGCTCCGAGATCAACGGCATCATCGGCCAGAATGACGAAATGGCACTTGGCGCAATCGAAGCGATCAAGGGTGCCGGCCTGAATGTCACCGACTTTTCCATCGCCGGGATCGACGGCATCACCGATGCCCTGAACTCGGTCAAGGGCGGCGACATGGCCTCGATCCTGCAAGATGCCAACGCGCAGGCGCAAGGGTCGCTGGACGTGGCGATCAATGCGGCGATGGGCGGCACCTGGACACCCCAGTCCACGATCTGGTCCGACTATCCCGAAATGCCCTGGAATGGTGGCAAGGACGCGCTGTACAACGTGCCATGGACCCCAGTGACGCTGGAGAACGTGGACGCCCTGCTGGCAAAGCGTAAGTAATCCGGACGGCCGGGCCTTTTTCAAGACCCGGCCGACCTTTATGCGGAGCTAAACCATGAACGCGGCAATGATAGACTTCAGTTTCGGAATGACGGGCAAGGTTGCACTGGTCACGGGCGCGGCCTCTGGCATCGGCGCGGCCATCGCCCAGACCTTCGCGGCCAAGGGCGCGGCAGTCGCGCTGCTGGACATGAACCTTGACGCCGCACAGACCCTGTCCGGCACATTGCCGGGCGCGCGCGCCTATGGCTGCAACGTGGCCGATGCTGCGTCTGTGGCCAGCGCTGTTGCGGCGGTGCTTGCGGAGTTCGGGCGTATCGACATTCTGGTCAACAGCGCCGGTGTCGTCGATCTGGCCCCGGCCGAGGATCTGACCCTTGGCGCATGGCAGCGGACGCTGGATATCAACCTGACCGGATCGTTCCTGATGGCGCAGACCGTCGGGCGCGCCATGATCGCGGCAGGCGGGGGCAAGATCATCAACCTGGCCTCGCAGGCCGGATCGGTGGCGATTGACGGACATGTGGCCTACTGCGCCTCCAAATTTGCGGTGATCGGCCTGACCAGGACCCTGGCCCTGGAATGGGGCCGCCACGGCATCACGGTGAACAGCATTTCGCCGACCGTCGTGATGACGGATCTGGGTCGCAAGGCTTGGGATGGGCCGAAGGGTGACGCGCTCAAGGCGCAGATCCCCGTAGGCCGGTTCGCCGAACCCGCCGAGATCGCAGCAGCGGCAGTGTTTTTGGCATCGAATGGTGCCGATATGATAAATGGTGCCGATCTGCTGATTGACGGCGGCTATACCGTCAAGTGACGGACCCCGCACCGGAAACGAGGGAATGATGCAAAGATTTGTGAACGATCCCGACGACATCGTGGATGAAACTGTGCGCGGTTTCGTCCGGGCGCACCGCGACCTGGTTCGCATCGACCCGGCCAATCCCCGCGTCGTCGTGGCTGTCTCGGCGCCGGTAAAGGGCAAGGTCGGCGTCGTGACCGGCGGTGGGTCGGGCCACGAACCCGCATTCATCGGCTATACCGGCCGTAACATGGTCGATGCAGTCGCAGTCGGCGAGTTGTTTTCCTCGCCTACCGCGAAAAGCTTTGCCGATGCGATCCGCGCTGCCAACGGCGGGGCCGGGGTCGTCGTGCTGTACGGCAACTATGCCGGCGACAACATGAACGTGAAAATGGCCCAAAAGCTGGCCGCCAAAGACGGGATCGAGGTGCAGACCGTTGTCGCCAACGACGACGTATGCTCGGCCCCCGCCACCGAACGCGACAAACGCCGTGGCGTGGCGGGCGAGATTTTCATGTGGAAGATCGGTGGCGCCAAGGCCGCCGCTGGCGCGTCCCTTGCCGAGGTTCGCGCCACCGCCCAGCGCGCCATCGACCTGTGCCGGTCTGTCGGCGTGGGTCTTGGGCCCTGTACGCTGCCCACCGTCGGGCACCCGAATTTCCAGATCGAACCGGGCAAGATGGAGGTGGGGATCGGGCATCATGGCGAGCCGGGGGCCTTTGTGACCGACCTGCGCCGCGCCGATGACGTCGCAGACCAGATGGTTGACCTTGTGATGGATGACCACGCCCTGCCCGCCGGGACCGAGGTTGCGGTTCTGGTCTCTGGTCTGGGGGCCACGCCGGTGAACGAGCTTTATGTGCTGTATGACCGGATCGAACAGCGCATCGCCGCGCGGGGCCAGATCGTGCACCGCGCCTATGTCGGCAACTATTTCACGTCGCTAGAGATGGTCGGGGCCACGCTGACAGTGATGGCGCTGGATGATGAGATGAAAGCGCTGCTGGCCACCGACACCGCCTGTCCCGGCTTTTGATGAGGTTGCCATGACCACCCTGACCAATGCCGCAAGCGGCGCGATCATCGCCGAGGTTGCCGCCGTGATCGTCGCGAACAAGGTCCATCTCAGCCAGATCGACGGGCTGATCGGTGACGGCGACCATGGCGTGAACATGGCCAAGGGCTTCGGGCGGACCGCCGAACGGATGCAGGGCCGCACGCTGACCCTGTCAGAGGCCATGACGGAATTGGCCGATGTGCTGATAGCCGAGATTGGCGGCTCCATGGGGCCGCTGTACGGCATGATGTTCACCGACATGGCCGACAGCATCGCGGCGACCCCGGTGATCGACGCCGACGCCTTTGGGGCAATGCTGCGGGCGGGGCGGGACGGGGTGCAGGCCGTCGGATCGGCCGAGGTCGGCGACAAGACCATGCTCGATTGCCTCGTTCCTGCGGTCAGCGCCTATGACGATGCCCTTGCACAGGGTGGCGATTTTGCTGCGGCCCTTGAGGCAATGCAGGCCGCCGCCGTGGTGGGCCGCGACAGCACCGTGAACCTTGTGGCGCGGGTTGGCAGGTCTGCACGGCTGGGAGAACGGTCACGCGGTGTGGTGGACGCCGGGGCGACGTCATGTTGCCTGATCCTTCACGCACTGGCCGACGGTGCCCTACGACGCATGACTGTCTGAAAGATTGAACCATGCAGCATGCCACAAAGTCGACGCATGCCTGGCACATTAGGCCAAACGCGTTCAGTCCTCGATTTGACAGTGCAATCTTTTCCGTAAACGGAACCGAAGTCGTGCGGTGTGCGCATTCCCCGGAAACAAGGCACATGTGTATGGGCCGATCAAAGCGGCGAACGTTCAGTCTCCTTGCAGGTGCGCCCCTGGTTGCTATTTGAGCCCGCTCAGGCGGGCAAACCAAACCTCTGCCAGCTGCGCGACCTGATAGAAGGCGACCGACAGCAGGGCGCTGACCACGGCCACGTTCCAGATCATGCTCAGTTCCATGGAGCCACCCGATTGGTTCATCAATTTGTCCAAGCCGCGCCCGGTGGCCAACCATTCGGCGATCATCATCCCCAAAAACGCACGCGGGGCTGTCGTGCGGATGGCCGCCAGAACCCAAGGCAAGCAGGCCGCGACGGCCACTAGAGCAAGTTGCGACCATTCCGATTCAGGATTCCCATAAGTGCCAATACACACCGGGCTGCGGCGGCGCAGTTCCGGGTTTCGATCAAGTTCGTGAATGACATGGTGCTTTTGAAGCGTGCCACCGGATCGCTGGAGGCCAAGCAGCTGGGCAACGGTGGTGGGCATGGCAAGCTGGCTGGCGTTTCGGACTGGATCCGGGGCCGGATCACGGAAAAGCGCGATCTGACCCTTGATGAACGGGTGGTCGAACTTCGTGAGGTCCAAGACGTGAAAGCCCACCGTGTCTCGGTCTGGCGACACCTGCGCGGTTTCGGGCTGACACACAAAAAAGACTTGCGTGCCATCGAGCAGAAGCGGCGTGATGTGGCACTGGCCCGCCGGATTTGGATCGGTCATCGCCAGCCCTTCATGCGCAACATGCTGACGAAGTTGGCATTCATTGACGTCGAGGCGGGAAAAGCGATCGATCCGGGGGATCGATGCCCCCGCTGAGGGTCTCTGAAAACCAACATGATCAAGACGACCGGGTGGGCCGAGCGCGGGGCGCGTCTGGTCGATCACGCGCCCTGTGGAAATTGGCAAACCCAGACCTTCATCGCCGCCTTGCGCCCCTCTCGTCGATACTAAGTATCGACTGCCGTGCAACGCATGATCGGCTGGACGCGCCTTGGGTGATCGGAGGGGCCCCTCTCGTGCATCCAAGGATGCACTGCGGGGCAGTGGATGAACCGGGAATTCTTCGACCTTTATGTCGAAACCCAACTGGCCCCGATCCTGCACAAGGGCGACGTCGTGATCTTGGACAACCTCGCGACCCACCGAAGCCCGAAGGCCGCCGCGATCCTGAAAGACATCGGCGCCTGGTTCGTTTTTCGGCCGTCCACTGGACGCCTTTCTGATCCCTCGAACTCCTGCCGCCATACTCCCCCGACCCTTGCGTCGCTAAAATCAGCCCGCCGGACTGATTTCTTAACACTCCTCACCCATAACGGCCGCGCCGGAACTGGTTCATCGGCGGCGCGCATGTCTCAATCGCGAGTGCGCCGATGGGCCCGATGCCGGGCATGGCCTGCAGCTGGTTCGGCATGGTGGCCGCCTTCGAAGCGGCGGCGATCTTCGCCGTCACGGCGGCGAGCCGGGCGGTCAGCAGTTCGACCTGTTCAACAGCCATGCGACAGATGTCACGCGCCAGGGCGGGCAGGCTCGATCCCGGATTTCCGACGACCTGCGCCAACTTCGGCAAATATCCGATCCCTTCCGGAGCGACACGGCCGAATTCATAGAGATACGCGCGCAACGCGTTGATCGCCTCGGTCCGCTGCTTGGCTTGACATAGTGCGGCGCTATCAGCCGGACACGGTGCCCATGCGCGGTCAATTCCCTCGCCCAATGATGCGCGCTCGGGCAAGCCTCCATCGCCACCTCGCACGCCGGATGGTCCGCCATGAACCGCGCGAATTGCGGGCGCGACAACTTCTTGGGGAACACGACCGACCCGTCCGCCGCCGCCCCGTGCATCTGGAACACGTTATTTG
>JBBQGU010000258.1:0-5895 GCA_038323315.1 Rhodobacterales bacterium
AACCCACACCAAAACCCGCAAACATCCCCCCGGTCTCTGAACCCGTCGAGCACCACGCCAAACGTCACGCCTGCCGCGACGCAAGGTCCCCCGATCGACCCACCCTTAAAAAAACTCTTTAAGGAACTTCTCATCAACGCGTTCGGCTGCGCCGAGATGCCGGCCTGATCGGCTTGGAGGCGCGAGACGGGTTTTTGGCAGCTGATTTCGGTGCTTCGGGCCCGCTTTTGGGCGGCGTGGCAGACTTTGGACAGACTTGCCCTCATGCCATAAGCCTCCGTCGGACCAGGAACAGGTTTCCGAGCGCGATCAGGGTGAAAAGCTGGGCGCGGTTCTTGGCGAGGCCCCTGTAGCGTGTCTTCACATGGCCGAACTGGCGCTTGATCACCCGGAACGGATGCTCGACCCTGGCCCTGGCCATCGCGATGTTGCGGTTGGCCCGCTCGTCGAAAGGGTGCAGCTTGCCACCTTTCGGGGCCTTGCGCATGACGCGCCAGGCCTTGCCCGGCCCCGCAAACTCGGCCTAACGCGCGGCGCTGACGTAGCCGTCGCCATTGTCGCTCGGATCAATGGCGCTCCAATGACAACACGGCCGTCGCGTCCACCAGTGTGCCCGAGCGCAGGGTGATACCCTTGTCGGACAGATGCGAGTTGACGTCCGCAAAGATCGCGTCAGTCAGCCCATGCCGCTCCAGCAGATGACGGAAGTCCATGCCTCTCGGGCATGTAAAACATGCAATGCCGGCTAATAGATCGTGGTCTCATCCGGCAGCCGGTCATCGCCCAGTTCGATCCCGGAAAAGTCGCATCGCTTCGCTGTCATACAGCGTCTCTTCCGCCATCAGATCACTCAGAGCATACCAGTTCTGCAGGAAGTAAACCCGAAGCATCGTCTCCAGCGGCATTGGCCGACGGCCGCCCTTCCGCCCCACGCGTGGGAGCCCTATTTCCCCTTCCAAACCGGGTCCCGCTTTTCCGCAAAGGCCCGCGCCCCCTCCAACTGATCTTCCGATGAATACAGCCGGTCCACCGTCGGCAACAATCTTTTCGTGACCCGCGCCAAAGCATCCTGAAACCGCATATTCTCAGCCTCGCGCACCACTTCCTTGATCGCCGCATAGACCAGCGGCGGCCCCATTTCCAACAACCGCGCCAGATCCCATACCTTGCCCAGCAGTTCCGCCGGCGAACAAATCTCCTTCACAATTCCCCATCGCAACGCTTCCTCGGCATCAAACCAGCGCCCTGTCAGCAACAGATCCATCGCGACATGATAAGGAATCCTTTTCGGCAACTTGATCGACGCCGCATCCGCCACCGTACCCGACCGGATCTCCGGCAGCGCAAATGTTGCATTCGACGAACACAGGATCAGGTCCGCCGACAGCGCCAGTTCCAGCCCCCCGCCACAGCAAATCCCGTTCACGGCGGCAATCACCGGCTTGTTCAGGTTCGGCAATTCCTGCAACCCGCCAAAGCCACCAACCACATAATCCCCATCCACGGCATCTCCCCCGGCCGCAGCTTTCAAATCCCAACCCGGGCAAAAGAACTTCTCCCCCTCGGCCCGCAGGATACATACCCGCAAGGAGTCGTCATCCCGAAACCCCCGAAAGGTCAGCCCCATAATCCGGCTGGTCGCCAAATCAATCGCATTCGCCTTCGGCCGGTCCAGCGTGACCTCCAGCACCGCTCCCTCACGCCGCGTCCTGATCGGCCCGTCAGTCAGCATATCCATCTCAAACCCTCCTGATCAGCGCATCCACCGCAACAGCGCTGGTTTCCCGTACCATCACCGGATTGATTTCAATCTCTTCCAGCCTGTCATCCACCGCCATCATCTCCCCCAACCGCACCGCCAGCGCCGCCAAAGCCGTCATGTCGGCCCGTTTGCGCCCACGATACCCGTCCAGCAACCGCCAAAGCCGCAACTTGCGCATCTCGGCCAATATCTGCGCCTCGGTCGCAGGCCAGATCAGCGTCACCGTATCCGCCAAGACCTCCGCGATAACTCCGCCCATCCCCAAAGTCAGCGTAACTCCATAGACCGGGTCCCGCCGCAACCCGACCAGAACCTCCGCCACCGCCCCGTTCACCATCTCCTCCACCAGATAGGCATGCGCGCCCACCATCTCGGCCTGCCCCTCCAGCGACATCAGCCCCAACCGCACCGCCCCAACTTCGGTCTTGTGGGCAAATCCCTGCCCCTTCAAGGCATAGGGCGGGGTCAACCCTGCCGCCCCGGCCAAAACCTCATCCCAACTGCCACAGACCCCACGCGGCACCGCAATCCCAGCGGCCGCCAGTAATCCCTTCCCCTCGGCCTCGGTCAGCATCACACTGTTCCGCACCGGCAACGCCGCCAAAGGTCGCCACCCCACCACGCCCGCCTCAGTCTGCGCAGCCCGTATCGCCGCCAAGGCGGTTTCCAACCCCATCAGCGTGCATACTCCCTGCTTCATCAAGGTCATCGCATAGACTTCATCAAAGTTCTCGGCCATCGAACAGACTGGCAGCGCAGGTTTCCCCGTCGCCGCTTGTGCCGCGACGATGGCTTCCAGCGCCGGTTGATACCCCGACGGATCACACCGATCACGCCGCGGGGTATCGATCACAAAGATGCCGGCGTCATAGCCCGACAGCATCGTGGTAAACACCTCCGTCGTCCGCGGCCCGTCGCCCCAGATAAAAGTATGATAATCCAGCGGATTGGCCACTGTCACAATCGGCCCCAAAATTTCGCCCAACCGAGCCCGCACACCCTCCGGCACCGGGGGAAACGCGATGCCATAAGGCGCGGCCAGATCCGCCACCAGGCCCGCCTCGCCCCCCGAACACGAGAGGCTGCAAATCCGCCGCCCGATCCCCAACCCATGCACATGAAACAGCTTCAACGTCTCGATCAGTTCCGACGGCGTGTTCACCTCCGCCACCCCGATCTGCCGCAAAAACGCACTCGACGCCGCCCCACCGCCCGCCAGCGAAGCAGTATGCGAGGCCGCTGCAACCTGGCTCAACTCGGTCTTGCCCGACTTGATGCAGACCACTCCTTTCCCCGCCGCCCGCGCCGCCTGTGCAAGCTCGGCAAACGCCGCCGCATCATCAATTCCCTCGATATACAGCCCAATCGCCGTGACCCGGTCATCCTCCAGCAGTGCCCCCGCCAATTCGGCCAGACCCACCACCGCCGCATTGCCCAGACAAGCGACATAGGCCACCGGCAAGGCCCGCTTCTGCATCCCCAGATTGATGACGATATTGGACGACTGACTGACCAAAGCCACGCCCCGATCCACCCGCACTCCGCCATGCTGATCCGGCCACAACAGCGCCCCGTCCAGATAGTTGATCACGCCATAGCAATTCGGCCCGAGGATCGGCATATCCCCCGCCGCCGCAACCAGTTCCGCCTGCAATCCAGGCTCCCCGGCCTCGGTCCAACCCGAGGCAAAGCAAATCGCCCCGCCCGCACCCATCTCCGCCAACGTCCGCACGACATCAACCGTTGCAAACCGGTTCACCCCAATGAACACCGCATCCGGTACGCCCGGCAGATCGGCCAGCGAGGCATAGGCCTTCAATCCGCCAATTTCACCCTTGGCCGGATGCACCGGCCAAACCGGCCCCGCAAATCCCATCTTGCGGCATTGCTCGATGACGTTCAGCGCCCAACCCGCGCCGAACACGGCAATCGACTTCGGCCGAAGCAACCGATCAAGACGCATCACCATAGAACATACCACGACGCAAAGCCCTGCGAAGCGGTGATTTTTCGCACAAAAATCGTCATGCTCCAACCGCCCGCAGCAATTCGCGGCTGATGATGTGTCGCTGAATTTCCGACGTCCCCTCCCAGATCCGCTCGACCCGCGCATCCCGCCAGATCCGTTCCAGCGGCAGTTCCTCCATCAACCCCATCCCGCCATGGATCTGGATCGCCTCATCTGCGACCATCGCCAGCACTTCGGTCGCCTTCAGCTTGGCCATAGACATATCGGATTCCGTCACCGACCCCTGATCGTATTTCCACGCCGCCTCCCGCGTCAGCAATTCCGCCGCCTTCAACTCCATCGCCATATCGGCCAACTTGAACGAAATCCCCTGAAACTTGCCGATCTGCTGGCCGAACTGCTTGCGCTCGCCCGCATAGGAAATCGCGTGCCCCAAAGCCCGCTCAGCCCGCCCCAGACAGGTCGAGGCGACCTGCAACCGCGTCGCCCCCAGCCAGGAATTGGCAACCTCGAACCCCTTATGCACCTCGCCCAAGATCTGCCGCTTGTTCAGGCGACAATCGTCAAACTCCAGCACCGCATTGGTATAGCCGCGATGCGAGACGTTCCGGTAGCCATCCCTGACCGTGAACCCCTTGGTGCCCTTATCGACGAAAAACGCCGTGATCCGTTTTTTCGGCCCACGCGGCGTGTCCTCCACACCGGTCGCCACAAACACAATCGCAAACCCAGCCAAGTCGGCATGCGAAATGAAATGCTTGGTCCCGTTCAGCACCCAGTCATCGCCATCGGCCCGCGCCGAGGCTTTCATGCCCCGCAAATCCGATCCCGCACCCGGCTCCGTCATCGCCAGACAATCCCAGGTTTCCCCCCGAATGCACGGCATCAGATATTGCTCACGCTGTTCCGCATTTCCGGCCAAAAGGATATTCGAAGGCCGCGCAACGCAGGTCCAATGCAGCGCATAATTCGCCCGCCCCAACTCTTTCTCATACAGCAGCCAAGACAGCGTATCCAACCCCGCCCCGCCCAACTCCGCCGGCATGTTCGCCGCATAAAGCCCCGCTGCCATCGCTTTTTTCTGGATCTCGCGGATCAGGTCCACCGGCAGATGCCCGGTCCGCTCCACCATGTCCTCATGCGGATACAACTCCTTTTCCACAAAGGCGCGGGTGGTATCGACGATCATCTGCTGTTCTTCGCTCAGTCCGAAATCCATTATATCCTCACGGGTCGGGATTGATGGTAAAGCCGTCCACGGTCAGCGCCTGGCCCGACACCATGCGCGCTCCGTCCGAGGCGAGGAACAGCGCCATATGCGCCACATCCTCGGGGTCGGTCAGCCGCCCCAAAGCCGTGCCGCTGGCATAACCCGCCCGCACAGCCTCCGCCGTCATTCCCTTGGCGGACGCTTCCGCCTCGATCACCCTGTCGATCCGCGGCCCATTGACCGACCCCGGACAGATCGCATTGGCGCGGATGCCAAACGGGCCCAACTCCATCGCCACCGTCTTCATCAAGCCAATCACCGCCCATTTCGCCGCCACATAGGGCGCGCGGTACGGCACCCCGTACAGCCCGGCGGTCGAAGAAGTGAAAATCAAGCACCCCCGCCCCGCCGGTTTCATCATCCGCGCGCCGTATTTCGCCGCCAGCATCGCTCCGTCCAGATTGACCGACAGGCACTGATGCCACCCGGCCAGCGGCATATCCTCGATCGCCGCCGTCGGGCCCTTGATCCCGGCATTGGCGCAAATGACGTCCAAACCGCCCCACTCTGCCGCAATCTCGGCAAACAAAGCCGCCATCGCCATCTCGGACGCCGCATCACAATGGCTGCCCCTGATCCCCGGCGGCAATGCCGCCAGCGAGTCACGATCCACATCCGTCACCCAGACGCGGCAGCCCGCCGCCTGAAAGCCCCGCGCCATAACCAACCCGATGCCATTCGCCCCCGCCGTGATCAGAACATGCTTCACTTCTTCTGCCCCACAGCGCGCCCCGCCCCCTCCGGCATTCCCAACCCGGCCTGCGCCTCGGCAATCGCCCGCAGCTTGCCCCAAACCTCGGTCGAGGCCGGCACCGCCTTGCCACTCGCCATATCGACATGCAGGCACAGCTGTTCCACCGTCGCCATGCAGACATCGCCCTTCATGATCCTCAC
>JBBQGU010000259.1:0-5880 GCA_038323315.1 Rhodobacterales bacterium
ATTCACCGTCCCGCGCCCTGCCCCATGGACCCACTCGCCATAGGCTGCCGCTTGGCCGTCATGCTCCAGATAGGTCGGCAGGCCAATCGCCTCGGCAATCCGGTCGCGGATCGGAAAGTCGCGGAACCCGGCGATGGTCGGCGTGGCCTGCGCCAACCCCCGCTCGGCGTCCAGCGGCCCCGGCGCACCAACCCCCGCCGCCGAAATATCCGCCCGGTCATGGCCCCGCAGGGCCTGCATTACCACCTGCGCCACCACCTCAACCACTGCCTCGCCCGTCCCCCGCGCCGGAGTGACCCCCTCGGCCCGCGACATCAGCGTGCCATCCTCGGCCACCACAGCCGCCCTGATCCGCGAGCCGCCGATATCAATGCCCAGCGTCAGCACCATTCAGCGCAGACCCTGCAACCAGCCAATCCGCGCCGCCAGATCCGCCGCACCATAGGCCAGCGACCCCATCACCACAGTCTGGGCCCCGGCCGCGACCAGCAGCGGCACCGTCTCCTCTCTGATCCCGCCATCCGCCGCCAGAATGCACCGACCGGCCGCACGTCGCCCCGCAATCAACGCCCGCGCCCGCCCCAACCGCGCCATGGCCGTCGGATCCAGGCTTTGCCCCTTGACCCCGATCCGCGTGCCCAACAGCGTCAGGATATCCAACCCCTCCATCAATGGCAGCACCTCCGTCACCGGAGTCTCCACACACAACACAACCCCCGCCTTCAGCCCCAGCGCCTTGATCCGCGCCACAGCCTCGGCCGCATTGCCATTCTCGACATGAACACTGATCATGTCGGCCCCCGCTTCGGCAAACTGATCCACCTGAGACAGCAGAACGTTGTCGTCACACATCAGATGCACATGAAACGGAACAGCCGTCGTCCTGCGCAAGGCCGCGACAATGTCTGGAAAGAACAACAGGCTGGGCGCAAAGACCCCATCGGCGACGTCGATATGATAAATGTCGACCAGACCACCGACCCGCACCACATCCTCCTCCAGCCCGATCAGATTGGCCGACCACAGCGAAAACTCGGCCAGACAGTGGTTTCGGGGCAGTGCGTCCAGCCAGTCGGCGTCAGGTTTCGGCATGGGGAAGTCCTTTCAGAAATGCCAGAATGGCGGTTTGACAGGCGGCGACATGGGCAGGCTTGTCGCGCCCCTTCGGCGGCAATTCGACCAGCCGCGCGCCATGGATCAGACGGGCCAAAGCCTCGGCATAGTCCTTGGGGTGGATATAGTCCTCATCGCAGCACATGATCAGCGTCGGCACCCGCAAAGCCGCCAGATCCTCCGGCGTCACACCCGGCCCATCCGCCGCAATCCGCGTCAACAAGGCCGCCGTCACATCCTGCGACCCGCGCGTGAAAAACCCGCGCAACGATGTCAGGTTGTCCGGTGCCACGACCGCCAACCTTTGCGCCGTCCCGGTCGCCTCAAAAGCCGACAGGCCGTGCTCCAGCATCTGCCCCGCCAGCGCATTCGGCTGCATCGTCTCGGGCGCGCCTTCGGTCACCCAGGCAGGCCGGGACAGGATCAGCGCCGAAACCAGATCGGGCCGCGTGACCGCCAACCGCAGGGCCATCGCAGCCCCCATCGATATGCCCCCCACGGCGATGGGCCTGGCAGGCAACAGGTCTATCATCTGAGCCAGATCATCGGTGAAATGCGCAATCGTCAGCGCGTTCAGGTCGCCCGCCGGGCTGCCCCCATGTCCCCGGCAATTCAGCGCCGCATGGGCAAAGCCCTGACCGTCGGGAAACACCTCCAGCGGCTGACCGATATCCCCGCACAGCCCATGTTGCAGCACAACGATCGGTCCCGCGCCGGTCACCTCTGCCTGCAACCGACCCGCCGGACTGGGCACCCACATCACAAAAACCCCGCCAGATACGCCGCCACCCCAGGTGCCTCCTGTGCCGTCAAGCCATGCGTGACCAAGGGCCCGTCAAAACCCGCCCCCTGCAACGCATTCACAAAATGCCCAAAGTCCACCACCCCTTTGCCCGGTGCCGCAAACCCACCCTTGCGATCACGGTCCTTGGCATGGGCCATCGCAATATCCGGCCCCAGCAGGTCGACCGCAGCGGCAATCACGCCGCTCGGATCGTCCGATACGTCAAACAGGTTCGCCGGGTCCAGCACGATCCTGATCCTGTGCGACCCCATCTCATCCAGCAAACGCCGGGCAGCCTTTGCCCCGCTCACCACATTGGCCAGTTCCGGCTCGACCCCCAGATACACATCGTGCCTTTCGGCGATCTGCACCGCGACCTTGAAACTGTCGATCAAGTCGCCCCACGCCTCAACTGACCCATTATCCGCATGATGCCGCCACTGATCCGCCGCATCCCTTGTGCCAGTACACAGCGTGATCAGATCCGTCCCCACCCCCCGTGCCGCCGCCGCCAACACCTCCAGCCGCGCATGGCCCCTGTCCCGCATCGCCCGATCAGGATGGATCATGTTATAGGTCCCCGACAGCGACTGTATGACCTGCCCCGTCGCCGCACGGGCCGCCACTACCGCCGCAATCTCAGCGTCAGAGATCGCCGCGGGCATCGCCTCCAGCCCCGAGCATGCCATGTTATACGCGATCCCCCGATACCCTGCCGCAGCCGAGGCCGCCAATACCGTCGCTGGGTCCCGCCCGGCAAACGTCCTGGCGAAGATTCCCAACTGCATCACAGCGCCCCCACCACCGCATCCAGGCGCACCCAGCCGCCCTCCCTCACCGACCGCGCCACCGCAAGCATCGCACGCACCGAGGCGACACCATCCGCAATGCCCGCCCCGGTCTGCACGCCACCGTTCACCGCATCCGCAAACCCCTCCAACTGCCGCCGGTAAAAGTGCCCATCCGCCCCCAAAGGCCGATACGATGCGCCATCTTTCTCGCGGAAGATATCAACCTCGGAACTTTTGTAATACCACGGATTGAAGGTCCGCCCCATCACCGACCCGTTCTGGCCATAGATCTGAAATCCTTCATGCCAATCCATCCGCACCGCCACCGTCAGGTCCAGATGGCCCAGCGTGCCGCTGGCAAATGCGACATCGACAAACCAGCAATACAGGCCCCGTTCCTTCGACAACCGCGCTTGCACCGCCACGATCTCGCCACCAAAATACCGTGCGGTGTCCAGCAGATGACTGCCATGCGCAAGCATGTAATAACGCTCCGGATCGGCCTTGGGATCCTCCGCAGGCTTGCGCGCCATGGCGGATTTCAGGATCAGCGGCTGTAGCGCATCGGTCATGGCATAGCGGTGCGTACTGTCACAATACCACGCCTTCAGCGCCACCATCGCACCCATCTCCTCGGAAATGAACCGCTTGGCCTCCTGCAACCCCATGTCGAACCGCTTCATGTGGCCCACCTGAAACACCAGGCCCGAGGCGTCGACCACCGCCTGCAATGCCAGCGATTCCGCCAACCCCATCGCCAGCGGCTTTTCACACAACACATGCTTGCCCGCCTGCAGCGCCAGGATCGATGCCTGAACATGGAACGCATCCGAGGTGGCAATAATCACCGCATCCAGATCAGGGTCCGCCAGCATCTGCGCATAATCGCCGTAGGCTTTGTCCGGCGCATGGGTCGCAAACATCCGGTCGCGCAAGTCTGCCGCAACATCACAGATCGCGTACAACCGCGCAGTTCGCGCCTTGACGCAGCTGTCAAAATGCCCCGCCTGCGCAATCGGCCCACAGCCCAAAACGCCGATGTTAAGTTTTGACATGCTATCCCCCGCCCCCGAATTCCGCATAAACCTGGCTTGCGACCAATTCAACCCAAAGCCATGCCCCTTCATTCCGACAAAAATACTCGTCTTCTTCGGCCTCTGGATCGGCATCAGCCGCAGGTAGGACCTGCCCATCGTCCCTTGAAACCCCCGCCCCGCTGCCCTAGCCTCCACCGATGACCCCAAGCGGAGCCTGATCCCCATGTGCAAGGATTGCAACTATACCATCCATGGCGCGCAGCATCATTTCGGCTGGGACAATGCCCTGACCCCCGCTGTCCGGGCCGAGCCTGGGTCGACCATCCTGTTTCACTGCCGTGACAGTTCCGCCGGGCAGTTCAGCGCGCAGTCGACGGTGGCCGAGGTTTCCAGTCTGGACTTTTCCAAGGTCAACCCGATCTCCGGCCCGATCTATATCGAGGGTGCCGAACCCGGCGATGCGGTCAAGGTCACCATTGACAGCTTTGCCCCCTCGGGCTGGGGCTGGACGGCGAACATTCCGGGCTTTGGCCTGCTGGCCGACCAATTTGCTGATCCGGCACTGCACATCTGGACCTATGATCCGACCAGCCTTGCCCCTGCGCTGTATGGCAAACATGGACGCGTGCCCCTGAAACCCTTTGCTGGCACCATCGGAAACGCCCCCGCCGCTCCCGGTCTGCATTCCGTTGTGCCCCCGCGCCGTGTCGGCGGCAATCTGGACATCCGCGACCTTTCCGCCGGCACGACGCTGTATCTGCCGATCGAGGTGACGGGTGCCCTGTTCAGCGTCGGCGATACCCATGCCGCCCAAGGCGACGGCGAGGTCTGCGGCACTGCCATCGAAAGCCCGATGGACGTGGTCCTGACCTTGGACCTGATCAAGGGCGCCAACCTGAAAACCCCGCGCTTCACCACCGCCGGCCCCGTCACCCGCCATCTGGACGCCAAGGGCTATGAGGTAACCACCGGCATCGGCCCCGACCTGATGTCCGGCGCACGCGACGCAGTGTCCGACATGATCGACCTTCTATGTGCGACCCACGGTCTGACCGCCGTTGATGCCTATATGCTGGTGTCGACCTGCGGCGATCTGCGCATCTCGGAAATCGTAGATATGCCCAACTGGGTCGTCAGCTTTTACTTCCCGCGCTGTGTGTTTGACTGATAAGACCGCATCTGCAAAGCCGCCTTGCTGACGCAACGGCACCACGCGTAAAAACAGTTGACTATGGTGAAACATAAGCCACCTCTGTCACCGATGAAGAATGAGGCTGACATGCACCAAACCGAAGGCCGCGCCAAATTCGGCGACTACGAAACCTGGTACCGCATCACCGGCGATCTGAACACGGGCAAGCCGCCCATTTTCCTGCTGCATGGCGGTCCGGGTGTCGCGCACAACTACATCGACAGCTATAAATTGCTGGCCCTTGATGGTCGCCCGGTCATCCATTACGATCAGATCGGCTGCGGAAACTCGACCCATCTGCCGGAAAAGGGCAGTGATTTCTGGACACCGCAGCTTTTCATCGACGAGTTGGAAAACCTGATCGACCATCTGGGCCAACGCGCGGGCTTTCATGTTCTGGGCCAAAGCTGGGGCGGGATGCTGGGGGCCGAATACGGCGTGCGGCAACCCAAGGGCCTGAAATCGCTTGTCATTGCCAACTCCCCCGCCTCGATGGTGCTCTGGACCTCCGAGGCGATGCGCCAGCGTTCCGAGATGCCGCAGGATATTCAGGACGCACTGAACACCTGCGAAGCGGCGGGCGACTATGAAAATCCGGCCTACAAGACCGCCACCGACTGGGTCTATGCCCGCCATGTCTGCCGCGTCGTGCCGAACCCGCCCGAGGTGGTGGCCAGCTTCACCCAGACCGCAGCCGACCCGACCGTCTACCACACCATGAACGGCCCTAACGAATTCTTCGTCGTGGGCACCCTGAAAGACTGGGACATCACGCCGGACCTGCACAAGATCGACGTGCCGACCCTGCTGATCTCTGGCCGCCATGACGAAGCGACACCCGCCACCGTCCAGCCCTACAAGACCCTGATCAAGGGTGCCACCTGGGTGATTTTCGAAGACAGCAGCCACATGCCGCATGTCGAAGAAACCGCGTTCTGCATGGGCGTCGTCGGCGGCTTTCTG
>JBBQGU010000260.1:0-5814 GCA_038323315.1 Rhodobacterales bacterium
GTCGCGTTTGGACCATTCGCAAACCTCGCGCCAGTGGATCTGGTCGGCATACAGGGCGCGCAACTCGGGTTCGGTGATGGGTGTGGCCTGACGTATCCGCGCCTCACGCGCGTCGCCGTCAAGGTCGGTGGCGACGATCAGTCGGGCGTTGGCGAGGGGGGTGCCTGCGTCCATTACAGCGCCTTTGCCGCCGGACAGCACCCAACGCGGGGCGTCGCCCTTGCGGCGCAGGCCCACGCGGTCGGGATAGGCGAGGGCGGCCATCTCGGCCAGGGTCCGGGTGGGGCCGGTGCAGGATTTTGTCAGGCGGCGGGATTCTTGCGCAATGCGGTCGAGGGTCGCGCGGTTGACGGGCCATGCCTGAAATCGGTTGGGGTCGGCGATGGCGGTCAGACGCAGGGCGAGGTCGGGGGGTGCGCCACGCAGGGGGTCACGTTCGGCCAGCAGGGCGGCAAGGGTGGCGGCCTGTGGTCCCGACAGTGCCAGCATATGGGCGAGGCGGGGGTGCAGCGGCAAGGCGGCGAGGGTACGGCCATGCGGGGTGATGCGGGTGTCGTGCAGCGCGCCAAGGCTGGTCAGCAGGGCCTGCGCCTCGGCCATCGGTCCGGGCGGCGGCGGGGTCAGAAAGGGCAGGTCGGTGGCGCCCCACAGCGCGAGTTCCAGGGCGAGGGCGGTCAGATCGGCGGCCTCGATCTCGGCGGGGGGGAAGGCGTGCAGGGCGCCCTCCTCGCCACGGGTCCACAGGCGGTAGCAGGTTCCGGGCGCGACACGGCCGGCACGACCCCGGCGCTGTTCGGCCTCGGCGCGGGTGACGCGTTCGGTCACCAGTTGCGACATGCCGGAATTGGGGTCGAAGCGGGCGCGACGGCTGCGGCCGCCATCCACAACGACGGTGATGTCGGGCAGGGTCAGGCTGGTTTCGGCGATCGAGGTGGCCAGCACGACGCGGCGGCCAGCGACCGGGCCGAGGGCGGCGCGTTGGGCGGCAAAGTCCATCGCACCGTACAGGGGCAGGATGGTGCAACCCGGGATGGTACCAAGCAGGGTTTGGACCCGGCGAATTTCGCCCTCGCCGGGCAAAAAGGCGAGCAGGCCGCCCGCGCTGTCATCAAGGGCGGCGCGGATCTGGGCGGCCATGGCGGATTCAAAGCGCAGCGTGGGGTCGAGGGGGCGGGGCAGCCAGCGGGTCTCGACCGGAAAGGCGCGGCCTTGCGCGGTGATCACCGGGGCGTCGCCCATCAGAGCGGCAACCGGGGCGGCATCCAGCGTGGCGGACATGACGATCAGGATCAGGTCGTCGCGCAGGTTGGCGCGGATTTCCAGCGTCAGCGCAAGGCCCAGATCGGCGTTCAGGCTGCGTTCGTGAAATTCGTCGAAGATCACCGCGCCCACGCCGGTCAGTTCGGGGTCGGATTGGATCATTCTTGTCAGAATCCCTTCGGTCACCACCTCGATCCGGGTCTGGGGGCCGACCTTTGCCTCGCCCCGGATGCGGTAGCCGACGGTCTGGCCGAGGTCCTGGCCCAGGGATGCCGCCATCCTCTCGGCTGCGGCGCGGGCAGCAAGACGGCGCGGTTCCAGCATGACGATGCGGCCCCGGATCAGGCCCGAGGCGAGGAGGTCGAGCGGCACACGGGTGGTCTTGCCCGCCCCGGGGGGGGCCTGCAGGACGGCCATGCGACGGGCGGCCACGGCCTGCCGCAGCGCGGGCAGGGCTGCGTCGATCGGGAGAGCGGCGGGCGGCGATGCGGTCATGTCGCTGTTATCGTCGGTTCTGGCAGGCGTGGAAAGGGGCCGGGCGTTGATCTTGCGGAGCGTCTGGCGACGCCGAGTCCTTGCCTCGCCCCGCGTCCCCGGTGAAGGACCGGGGACGCGGGGCTCAGGTTGGGTGCCCTGTGCGGCGTGCCCTGTGTGGGGGGGCAGGTGATATGGCTGGTGGGGAGTGGCGTGTCCGGGTGGCTGGGGGCGGCAGGTTGATGGCTTGGAGAAAGCGGTAGTGCGGGGGCGGTTCGGTGCTTGACGGCGGTGGGAAATGGCTTTAGACGCCACAAATCAAATTCGGATGCGGCCGGTGGCTGCGCCTTGGCTGTAGATACGAAGGAATACCAAGATGTCGCGCGTCTGCGAACTTACGGGCAAGGGCCCGATGTCTGGCAACAAGGTCAGCCATGCCAACAACAAGACCCGTCGGCGGTTTTTGCCGAACCTGAACGAAGTCACGCTGATGTCGGACGCCCTGGGCCAGTCCTTCAAACTGCGGATTTCGGCGGCGGCCTTGCGGTCGGTCGATCACCGGGGCGGTCTGGACGCCTATCTGGCCAAGGCCAAGGATGACGAATTGTCGCCCGCCGCCGCCAGGATCAAGAAAGACATCGGCAAGGTCGTCGTCGCGGCCTGATTGCTGTCGGTTTCAGACAAAGGGCCTCACCGCGTTGCGGTTGGGGCCCTTTGTCATTGCGCGGAATTGACCTATGGCGACCCGCCGTTGTGACCTTTATCGTGGTGCCATGACGCTGCTGCGCCCTATTGTGTCGCTGGTCCTTGGGCCGATCCTGTCTGTGGGATCGGCCGAGGATGCAGTCGCGCGCAGTAAGATGGCGGGGCCTGCCGCTGTGACGCTGTGCGACGGGGCGGCATTCGTGCTGGATGCGATGGGGCGGCCTTTGGCGCATCAGCACCGGTGCGGGCATTGTCTGGCGGCGATGGTACAAGGGGTTGTGGCGCGGGTGGCGTGTGCTGTTACGCCTGCCCGGTGTTCCACGGTGATGTTCGTGGGCATTGGCATACCCTCGCCCTTTGCCAGCCACCTGCTGTCGCCTGTGGCGCGCGGGCCGCCTTGCGTGGGTTGAACCGCTGTCTCGTTCAAACCCCAGAGGATATCATGAAAAATCTGTCTGCCGCCGTGCTGATCGCGGCCTTGCTTGGCGCGATGCCCGCCATGGCCGATACCGGCATCCAAATCCGCGACCCCTATGCCCGGATCCTTGCCGGCAATGGCGTGGTTTATTTCACCATCGACAACCGTCAGGACCAGGCCGACACGATGATCGGCGCCGACAGCGATGCCGGCATGGCGATGCTGATGACCAGTGCCGAGGATCAGGCGGGCGTCATGCGGATGCGGATGCTGCCGGATGGCATTGCGGTGGCGGGGGGGCAGGTCCATGCGCTGGCTCCGGCGGCTGACCATGTCATGCTGTCAGGCGTCATGGGTCGGTACAAGACCGGCGATACCATCACCCTGACCGTCACCTTTGCAACGGCGGGTGAGGTGACCCTGACCGTGCCGGTCGACAACGCCCGCCGCACGCCACCCGGAGCGGGGCCGACCGCGTTCGACGCCATGTCGGCCGAGGGCTCTGCCACGGGTGCCGTCAGCGGGGCACCTTAGCCCTCAGGCCACGGCGCGGGGCACGCCGGCGTTTTAAGGGGCGACACGGTGCAGACGCGGCAGGAGGATGCGTGGCGGATCGCGGGTTCAGCGCCTGTGTCGCAGATGGTCGATGCGGACGAGGTCCGGGGGGCAGCGCGTGGCAGGGCGTTGTGGTGCGGGGGGAACCCGTGCATAACGCCCTTTGAAACAGCCCCGCGCGCCAAGGCGAGACCATGACACCGTTCCACCTGATCCCAGCCGCGTTAAGCCCGGACCAATGTGACAGTCTTGTCGCCTTATGTGCCGTGGCTCCGGCGCGGGATGCAGCGCTGGTTGGCGGGGCGGTGGCGCATCAGATCCGCCGGGCCGACCTGATCTGGCTGGATGATCTGCCCGAGGCCGCTTGGGTGATGGACCGCATGGTGCGTCTGGTGGCTGAGGCGAACCGCGAAAGCTTTGGCTTTGACCTGACCGAGTTCGCCGAAAGCCCGCAGGTCGCGCGCTATGGCGCGGAACGGGCGGGGCATTTCGACTGGCATTCCGACATCGGCGCGGGGGCGCTGGCCGCCAAACGCAAGCTGACCGTTGTGGTGCAGTTGTCGACGGCTGCGGCCTATGCGGGTGGCGTGCTGGACCTGTGGCCGGACAGTCAGACGCGCGCGGTGCCGCGCGTGCAGGGGCTGGCGGTGGTGTTTCCCAGCTTTGTGCTGCACCGGGTCACGCCGGTGACCGAAGGGGTGCGGTGGTCGCTGACCCTGTGGGCGCATGGGCCGCAGTTTCGCTAGGGTCACCTTCACTTGACCGGTGCCGCAACTGGAGTCAACATCAGGCCAAACCGTGAGGGACACATGAAAACGCCTTGGCACCTCTGGGTTGTCGGTCTGCTGTCGTTGATCTGGCATGCCGGGGGCGCGCTGGACTATGTGGTAAGCCAGACGCGCAACCCGTCGTATCTGGCCATGATCCCCGACGATGTTCGGCCCGCCATGATCGCCTATCTGGACGCCTATCCGTTCTGGGCCACACTTGGCTGGGCCACACTTGGCTGGGCCACACTTGGCTGGGCGGTCGGGGTCTGGGGCGCGGTCTTGGGGTCGATTTTGATCCTGATGCGGTCGCGCCATGCGGTCACGATGCTGTGGCTGTCCATGATCGGGTTTTGGGCCAATGCCGCCAATACCTTTCTGCTGTCTTATACCGCGCTGGCGATGTTGACGGATACCAATGACAAACTGTTTGCGCTTGCGATTTTTGTCGTGTTGCTGCCGGTGTTGGCTTATGCAGGTCGCCAGCGTGCGCTTTGTCGGTTGAGTTAAGTCATGCACGCCCCCAGCCCTCGGACCCGACTGCGCCGGATGAATGACAAAGCTGCTTATGATGCCGACACGGTCAAGGCGATCCTTGACGCCCAACCGCTGGCCCAGCATCGCGGAACTGGTCACCGACGCCTCGGCCAAGGCCGCGCATCTGGAGGCGATGATCGAGCAGATCTTTCCGGGCCGTTGGGCGCAATTGCGGCCGATGACGGCGCAGGAGTTGAAGGCGACCGCCGTCTTGTCGCTGCCGATCAGCGAAGCCTCGGCCAAGATCGGGCAGGGGATGCCGGTAGACCCGCCCGAGGATCGCGACTGGCCGGTCTGGGCCGGGGTCATTCCGCTGCGGCAAGTGGTGGAGGCGGGGCAGCCGGATGGCGAGGTTCCAGGACCGGTGCCGAAGGTACAACGATTTTAGACGGCGCGCGACGGGCGTCTGATTTTGAATCGCCGCGCTGCTCATCATTCTCTTGCGGTCGTTCTTCGTGGAGGGTTCCCCGAAGAAGCCTGCAATGGCTGATGAGGGGTTGCGCAGGTCTGTCCGCTATTGGGTGGCCCGCCCTAGCCGGAACAGGTTTGTTCGGCCTTTGCGCCAAAAGCCTTGTAACGCGCCCAAAACGCATCATCTGCGCGGTTTTGCGACAAGAACACCTTTTGCGCCTTGTCGGGATCGCGGAAGAAGGTGGAGGCGCGGCGTTGATCGGCCCCCGCCAGCGTATTGTCGGCGACCTGCTGGATGCACGAACACAGTGCGGTATTGGCCGCCCGGCGGTTCGACTTCATGCACGCGGTCGAGATCGGGCCGGCCGACACCGCAGAAGCCACAATACTTATGCAAACCGCCGCCATACCTGCCCGGATCAGTGTCTTTGTCATGCCTGTGCCCCTCGCCTGTGGGCAGGGCCACCCCTCGCCACCGATCAGTTCTTAGCTTCGATTGTGCCCGAACCTGAAACAAAATTCAAGCCTGTCAGGGGTTTGTCGCGGAATCTTCAACCAAGGCTAAACTTGGACGGTTCCATGCTTGGACGCCACAATATCCAGTGCCCCGCAGCTGCGCCATGCCCGCGAATCGGCATGGCATTTGTGATCGGAATCCGCACCGCAGTCTGCACCAAAGCCCCCCTT
>JBBQGU010000261.1:0-5759 GCA_038323315.1 Rhodobacterales bacterium
CCACGTTCACGCAATTTACCACCCCACCCCCCCCCCCCGATTTTCTGCTGCCACCCGTTCCACCCGCGCCCTCGGGGGGGGCGGGGGGGCGCGCCCCGGCGGCGCAAAGGCGCCTTGATTCCGGGCAAGAAGGAAGTGTAGTCAGGAGGGGCGGTAAGCCCAAGGTGCCCGGACTGCCAGTCTGACCCACACCACCACAACTCCGCCGAAATGCCCTGCACCGCACAACCGGCGCGCCCTTGGCTACGTATATACCGAAACGCTCCCAGCGGAGCATAGGAGCGCACATCTCCCTGATCATCCTTTATGCCGCCACAACGATCATCTTCCTTGCCCTTGATGCCGTGATGCTGACCCTGTTCATGAAGCCGCTGTTCACCCGTCACCTGGGCGACACGATGCGCGAGAGTCCGGCGTTGATGGCGGCACTGGTGTTTTACCTCGCGTATACGGCGGGCCTGATCTACCTCGTGTCCTGGCCCGCACTCAAGGCGCAAACCTCGACCATCTTGCCGGCCGCCGTGCTGGGCGCGTTGGCTTATGGCACCTACGAATTCACCAGCTATGCCATCATGAAGGGGTGGTCCTGGCAGATGGTCGCAGCCGACGTGACCTGGGGTACCGTGTTGACGGCATTCTCGGCCTGGGCCGGCGTGGCGATTGTCAGGGCGATTGGCTGAACGGCAGATATCCGTTACAAAGCGGAAAACGGAGTTTGTCATGATCGTCTATGGAATTTCCACCTGTGATACCACCAAACTGGCCCTGAAAGCTCTCCAGAAGGCCGGGAAAGAGCCGACCTTTCGCGATATCCGGGCCAATCCCCTGACATCCGCAGAAATCGACGCCATCATCACCGAGTTCGGAGACCGGGCGATCAACAAGCAATCGACCACGTATCGCAGTTTCAGCCCCTTTCTGCGCGAGGCAGAACCCGAGGCGCAGATTACAGCGCAGCCGACCGTGATGAAACGGCCGGTCATTCAGGATGGGTCAAACTGGCACATCGGCTGGGATGAGAAAACCGAAGCCGCGCTGACGGCCTAGATCATTACAACAGCCGCAGGTCGCCCGCTGATTCCTTGCCGTCGCGGCCGGATTGCAACTCGTATCCGATCTTCTGATTGTCGTTCAGCCCTTTCATCCCCGCCCGTTCGACTGCCGAAATATGAACGAACACGTCTTTTCCCCCGCTGTCAGGGGCAATAAAACCATAGCCCTTGGTGGAGTTGAACCATTTCACGGTGCCTGTCGGCATGCCGTCTCTCCTTGCCACAATCCTCCCACGGCGAAATTGCCGCAGGCCGTGCGCCTGATCTTCCTGGGCCTTCACATAGAGAGGCGGTTAGAAAGCGGTCGTCACGTCGCAAATCATGCCAAAGCGGTACTGAAAATCAAGCCAGATTAACGGATGCCAACGCAAGAGTTGTACAATCGCACCGTCGAGTGCTGCGTTAACGGGCAATTTGCGGCTGGCCTTGCAGGGCAAGCCGCAAAAAGAGCATGACTCGGGTAGCAGCGCTCGCCAAGGTCCGTGCCGTCGATTTTACGCGGCAGGCGGTAGCGCGGCCAGTCCAAAGGTCGCCACAGCTTGATCCAGTGTCATCACCTCGGTCCGGGTTTCGCCCAGACGACGGACCGAGACGGTGCGATCTTGGACCTCTTTCATCCCGATGGCGAGGATGACGGGGATCTTGCCAACAGAATGCTCGCGCACCTTGTAGTTGATCTTTTCGTTCCGAGTGTCTGCTTCGGCTCTGACACCGGCCTTTTTCAGGGCTGCCGTCACCTCTTTCACAAACGGGTCGGCATCCGAGACGATCGATGCGACCGCGACCTGTCGCGGGGCGAGCCAGAAGGGCAGTTTGCCGGCATAATTCTCGATCAAGATGCCGATGAAACGTTCAAAACTGCCAAGAATGGCGCGGTGCAGCATGTACGGGTGATGTTTGCTGCCATCCTCGCCGACATATTCTGCGCCCAAGCGGACGGGCAGATTGGGGTCGACCTGGAACGTGCCACACTGCCACTCGCGGCCAATGGCGTCGGTCAGCTTGAAATCCAGCTTGGGACCATAGAAGGCACCGTCGCCTGGGTTGATCTGGTATGGCAGGCCCAACTTCTCGATTGCACCTGTCAGTGCGCCCTCGACCTTGTCCCACGTCTCATCCGAGCCGATCCGAACGTCGGGGCGGGTCGAAAGCTTGATGTCGAACTTGTCGAAACCGAGGTCTTTGTAAACTGAGGACAGCAGGGCGATGAAATCAGCGCATTCGCTTTCGATCTGATCTTCGGTGCAAAAAATATGGCCGTCGTCTTGAGTAAAGCCGCGCACCCGCATCAGGCCGTGCATGGAGCCGGAGCTTTCATAACGGTGGCAAGACCCGAATTCGGCGAGGCGGAGGGGCAGATCGCGGTAACTTTTCAGACCCTGGTTGAAGACCTGGACATGGCAGGGGCAGTTCATCGGTTTCAGGGCGTTGATGCGCTTTTCTTTCGCGCCGTCCTCGTCAACCTCAACGATGAACATGTTTTCGCGGTAGGCTTCCCAGTGGCCGGACTTTTCCCACAGGATGCGATCGACGACCTGGGGGGTGCGGATTTCCTTGTAGCCTGCGACGCGCTGACGGCCGCGCATGTAATCCTCTAGCTGGCGGTAGATTTGCCAGCCGTTGGGGTGCCAGAAGATCATGCCGGGGGCTTCGTCTTGCAGGTGGAACAACTCCATCTCGCGGCCGAGCTTGCGGTGGTCGCGTTTTGCGGCTTCTTCCAGCATGGTCTGGTGGGCCTTCAGGTCGTCGCGGTTTTTGAAGGCGAGGCCGTAGATGCGCTGCAGCATGGGGCGGGTCGCGTCACCGAGCCAGTAGGCGCCGGCGATGTGGGTCAGTTTGAAGCCGTCTGCCGGGACTTGCCCGGTGTGTTGCAGATGGGGGCCGCGGCAGAGATCTTGCCAGTTGCCGTGCCAGTACATGCGGAGGTCTTCACCTTCGGGGATGCGGTTGATCAGTTCGACCTTGAAGGGCTCGCCCCTGTCTTCGTAGAATTGCAGGGCGCGGGCGCGGGGCCAGACTTCGGTGCGGACGGGGTCGCGGGCGTTGATGATTTGTTTCATCCGCGCCTCGATCTGGCCGAGGTCTTCGGGGGTGAAGGGTTCGGCGCGGTCGAAATCGTAGAACCAGCCATAGTCGCGGACCGGGCCGATCGTGACCTTGACGTCGGGCCAGATTTCCTGAACGGCGCGGGCCATGATATGGGCGCAGTCGTGGCGGATGAGTTCGAGGGCCTGTTTGTCGTCGGCCATGGTATGGATCGCGATCGCGGCATCGGCCGGGATCGGCCAGGCGAGGTCGAAATGCTGGCCGTTCACGGTGGCCGATATGGCCTTTTTGGCGAGGCCGGGGGATATGGAGGCCGCGACCTGTGCAGGGGTGGTTCCTGCGGGAAAATCGCGCTGGTTGCCGTCGGGAAAGGTGAGGGAGATCTGGGCCATGTCAGGCATCCTCGTCGGTTTGGCGTCTACGAAACGCCCGGTTGCGGGTTATGTGGAGCGGGTTGTGAACCGGCGACGACGGGAAGTCAACTGACGTGTCGCAGAATGTCGCGGAAAATGACATCTTGAAATAATCATTGATATCATAGGGTTGACTGGCAGCGTTAACCACATGGAAAGGTTTCACCGCGACGGGTGGTCGAGGCGGTTTTTCGGGGCTGTCGGGCGCAAGGTCGGGTTGCTATGCTGTGCCGAAATCGGGGGCGTCATGCGTGCAACAGACTGTTTGATCACCGGGCAGGGACGCCGGATCGCGTACCGCCAAGAGCCGGGGAGCGGGCCGGGGGTGGTGTTCCTGGGTGGGTTCCGCTCGGACATGACGGGGACAAAGGCGGAGCATCTGGCGGCATGGGCGCGGGCAAGGGGCCAGGCTTTTTTGCGGTTGGATTATTCGGGGCATGGGCAGTCGGGTGGCGACTTTCTGGACGGCTCGATTGGCGATTGGTTTGAGGATGCGGCGGCGGTGATTGCGGCGCGGACTGAGGGCAAGCAGGTGCTGGTCGGGTCATCCATGGGCGGGTGGATTGCCTTGCTGGTGGCGCGCGCGATGCCGGAGCGGGTGGCGGGCATCGTGGGGGTCGCGGCCGCGCCGGACTTTACCGAGGATTTGATGTGGGCGGGGTTTTCGGCTGACGAGCGGGCCGTCGTGATGCAGACGGGGCGGTTGGCGACGCCTTCGGAGTATTCGGATGAGCCGTATGTGGTGACGCGGGCGTTGATTGTGTTGGGGGGGGGGGGGTTGGTGTTGCGCACGCCGCTGGACCTGCCGTTTCCGGTGCGGCTGTTGCAGGGGACGGCGGACGCGGATGTGCCGCAGGCGGTGGCGCTGAGGTTGTTGGGGCATGCGACCTGCCGGGATATGCGGTTGACGCTGGTCAAGGGGGCGGATCATCGGTTTTCGAGCCCTGACTGTCTGACGTTGATGGTGGGGGCCGTCGAGGAGGTCTTGCAGCGGGCGTGAAGGGGGCCAAGCCCCGTAAAGATGGATATTTAAGTCAGAATGAATGGGTGTGATTCGGGAGGCATTGGTTTTTTTGCCGGGGCGGGTGAGTGGCTGTTTTTGGCAGGGCAAGAGCGAAGAATGGCGGCAACTGGTTGCTGTGGTAATAAGAACGTTTTTACCGGATTGGTTTTTTCTGTTTTATTGCTTTGAAGCGAGGCGGATTGGCTTGGCTTTGGCGGTGTGGCTGTCGATGAAACCCAAGACCAGCGGGCGAATGTTGAGGCGCCAGCTTTTGCCGGCGAAGATGCCGTAGTGGCCGGCACCCGGTTCGAGATGCCGGGTCTTTTTGGCGGGATCGAGGCCGGTCAGCAGCGCCAAGGCCGCGACGCATTGGCCGGGGGCGGAGATATCGTCATTCTCACCCTCGACCGTCATCACGGCGACTTTTGTGATGGCACCGATATCGACCTTTTTGCCTGCAACGACAAAGGCGTTGTCGGCGATCTCGCGGTTTTTGAAGATACGCTCGACGGTGGACAGGTAAAATTCGGCGGTCATGTCCATCACGGCGAGGTATTCGTCGTAAAAGCGGTTATGGGCGTCGTGATCGGAGGCCTGGCCGTTGGCCACGCGCAAGATCTGTTCTTGAAATGCCTTCGAATGGCGGTCGCGGTTCATCGAGATGAAACTTTGCAACTGCATCAGGCCGGGATAGACCAGCCGCCCGACGCCCTTGTATTTGAAGCCGACGCGCTGGATGGCCAGTTGTTCCAACTGGCCCATGGTGATGCGGCGGCCGAAGTCGGTGACATCGGTCGCGGCGGCGTCGGGGTCGACGGGGCCGCCGATCAGGGTCAGGGTGGCGGGCTGGGCGCTCGGGTCCTCGGCCGCCAGATAGGCGGCGGCGGCGAGGGTCAGGGGGGCGGGCTGACAGACAGCGATCACGTGGGTTTCGGGGCCAAGGTGACGCAGGAAATCGACGAGGTAGAGGGTATAATCCTCGACGTCGAATTTGCCGGCGCTGACCGGGATGTCGCGGGCGTTGTGCCAGTCGGTCACGTAAACCTCGGCGTCAGGGAGGAGGCTGAGGACGGTGGAGCGCAGGAGCGTGGCATAATGGCCGGACATCGGGGCCACGACGAGGATCTTGCGTTGCATGGGCGCGCGGCGGTGGACCGAGAAGTGGATGAGGTTGCCGAAGGGTTTGGTGACCACGGTATCGACATCGACCAGATGGTCCTGACCGGTCGGGCCGACGATGGAGCG
>JBBQGU010000262.1:0-5747 GCA_038323315.1 Rhodobacterales bacterium
CGGTTGGCAAAGTCGTAGGGGTTGTAGTCGGTGGGGGTGAACGTCATCTGTCCGGCTTTCTCATTTGTACAAGGATGCGTCACGCAACGGCAACCGCCTCGATCTCCAGCAGCCAGCCATCGTGAACGATGCCGGCAATGATTGTTGTCCATGCGACAAGCCGGTCGCCCATGATTTTGTCAGACACAGTGCCGACCGCCATCCTCAGCGCGCCGTCCGAAAGAAACACAGTCACCTTGGCCAGATTGTCAGCGGTCATGTCGGCTGCGGCCAGCAACGCGAACAGATTGGCCCAGACCTGCCGGGTCTGCGCAATGATCCCTTCCGGAACCGTGCCGTCCGGTGCCACGGGAGCCTGACCGCTCAAGAACAGCAGACGGGTTGCGCCCGCTATATCGATTGCAGGCGCGTAGCCGATCACGGGCGCAGCGCCGGGGGAATGGATCACTCGTCTTTCCATCGCATATCCTTTCGTGAGTGGAACTTGTGGATCAGCCGATCATCTCGGCATATTCGTCCTCGTCCATGAAGGCGTCCAACACCTTCATGTCATCGATCCTGATCTTGAAGAACCAGGCGGCACCCAACGGGTCCTCGTTCACCAACCCCGGATTGTCGACCAAAGCCTCGTTCACGGCCACAATTTCGCCCGTCACGGGCGCCAGAATGTCGGAGGCGGCCTTGACGCTTTCGATGACCACGACCTCGTCGCCTTCGGTCACCAGAGTCTCGACCTCGGGCAGCTCGACGAAGACGACGTCGCCAAGCTGGGTGGCGGCGTGTTCGGTGATGCCCACCACGACGAACTCGCCCTCGACGCGCAGCCATTCATGATCTTCGGTATATTTCATCTTGGGTCCTCAGCGTTTGTAGGTTGTGGGGTGAAACGGCAGGGGCGACACGGTGACCGGCAGCATTTTGCCACGCAGATCGGCCAGCAGAACCGTACCAAGGCTGGCATGGGCCGCCGCGACATAACCCATCGCGACGGGGGCTGCGACCGAGGGGCCATAGCCGCCCGAGGTGATCACGCCAACTTCCTGGTCATCTGCGAACAGTCGCGTGCCCTCGCGCATCGGCGCGCGGCCGTCGGGGCGCAAGCCGACACGCAGGCGGGCGGGGCCAACGGCCATCTCGTGCAGAACCCTGTCGGCCCCCGGAAAGCCGCCTGCACGCGCGCCACCGGCGCGGCGGGCCTGCTGGATGGCCCAGGTCAGGCCCGCCTCGACCGGGCCGGTCGTCGCGTCAATATCGTGGCCATACAGGCACAAGCCCGCCTCCAGCCGCAGGCTGTCGCGTGCGCCAAGGCCGATCGGCATCACCTCGGGCTGTTCCAGCAGGCTTTCGGCAAGCGACTGCAGCGCGGTTTCGGGCACCGAGATTTCAAAGCCATCCTCGCCGGTATAGCCCGAGCGTGACACCCAAAGCGGCACCCCGTCCCAATCCAGAAACGCCACATCCATGAACCGCATATCCGCCACGCCGGGGACCAGCCGCGCCAAGGCCGCCTCGGCGCGCGGCCCTTGCAGGGCCAGCAGTCCCCGGTCGGTGGCCGGCACGACGTCACAGGTGCGGGACAGGTGGGCGGTCATATGGGCGATATCGGCAGCCTTGCAGGCAGCGTTGACGACGACAAGGATATGGTCACCCCGGTTGGCGAACATCAGGTCGTCCAGAATGCCGCCTGTCGCATTGGTGAACATGCCGTAGCGTTGCCGCCCGACCGGCAGCGACAGCACATCGACCGGGATCAGCGATTCCAAGGCCAACGCCGTCTCGGCATAGGTGCCGCGTGGCTGCAGGATGACCTGGCCCATATGGCTGACATCGAACAGGCCTGCCGCTGCGCGCACATGCAGGTGTTCCCTCAGCACGCCCGCTGGGTACTGTACCGGCATGTCGTAGCCTGCAAACGGCACCATCTTGGCGCCCAAGGCGGCATGCAGGTCCCGCAAGGCCAATTGCATCAATTCACTCAAACCCCGTCCTCCAAGCTCCGTAGGATGGGAGTTTTCCCCACCTTGCGTTGCCCCCTCTGTCCTTGCCGGTCAAGGCGCCTGAGATCGTTATCCCTTCGGCGGATGCATGGTGCACCACTCTCCAGATTTTCGGTGTCAGAGCGGTTCTTGGGGCCTGAGAGTTTACCGGGGCGGTTGCTCCTTCGGCACCAGCGGGGCTGGGTTCTCCCGAACTGACAGGTTCAAGGTACAGGCCAAAGGGTTCACAAGGCAAGCAAAAAGGCAGTTATTCTACGCGCCCCATGTCCGGTCCAGCAAAGCCAGCCAGTTTTCGTGGCACAGCTTGCGCATCAGCGCATCGCCATAGCCGTGGTCGATCATCGCCTGTTGCAGGGCGGGCAGGCCCGCAACGTCGGTGATGCCTTTGGGCACGGTCGCGCCGTCGAAATCCGAGCCCATGCCAACGTGATCCTCGCCCAGATGGTCCAGCAGGTGGTCCAGATGCGCCAGCACATCCTGCCACCCCATATCCGCCGATTGCTTGCCGTCGCGGCGCAGGAACGAGGTGGCAAAGTTCAGGCCGACCATGCCGCCGGATGCCTTGATCACCGCCAGTTGCCGGTCGGTCAGGTTGCGGGTGGTCGGCGTGACGGCATGGGCGTTGGAATGGGTGGCGACGAGGGGAGCGTCAGACAGGGCGGCGACGTCATCAAAGCCCTTTTCGTTGATATGGCTGAGGTCGAGCATGATTTTAAGCTGGTTGCATTCGCGGACCAGCCGCTTGCCGGCCGGGGTCAGGCCATCCCCCGTATCGGGGCTGTGCGGAAAGCCGAAGGGGACGCCGTTGCCAAAGATCGTGGGGCGCGACCAGACCGGGCCGATGGACCGCAAACCCATGGCGTGAAAGGCGTGCAGGCTGTCCATATCGTCGCCGATCGCCTCGGCCCCCTCCATATGCAGGATGCCGGCGATGGTGCCGCGGGCCATGCAGTCGCGAATCTCGGCCACGGTGCGCACCAGTTTGAACTGACCCTGCGAGGCGCGTTCCATCCACAGCATATGGCCCGCCATGGCCATGGCAACGGGCAAAGCCTCGCGCGCGGTGATCAGGTCGGCCAGGGGCAGCAGATAGGGCGGATTTTCCATCAACTGCATGTAATCTATGCCGTCCTCCTCATGCGGCGAGGGGATGTAGATCGCAAAGAACCCCGCTGCAAAGCCGCCCTTCTTCATGCGCGGCAGGTCGAGATGGCCCTTGCCTTCGCCGGTCAGCCAGATTTTCTCGCGGTTCTGCGGGGCGTTGTAGAGGCGCAGAAGGATGTCGTTGTGGCCGTCGAAAGTCGGGAACATGGTGCGTCCTTTGCTGGCGGCGACCGGGGGTTTCACACCCCCGGACCCCCGTGGGATATTTGTGCCAAAGTGAATGAGACGTGCAAGGCCTAACCCTCCAGCATCCGGTCGGCAGAGGCGTTGAACAGGCTGCGGGCGTAGTCGGTGGTCATCTGGGCGGTGGCGAGGGCCTCGCGGCTCAGTTCCTCGACGGCGCGGCCGTTTTGCATGACAAGGACGCGGTCGCACATATGGTCGATGACGGCGAGATCATGGCTGACCATCAGGAAGGTCAGGCCGCGTTCTTGGCGCAGTCTTGAAAGAAGGTTGAGGACCTCGGCCTGCACCGAGGCGTCAAGGGCGGAGGTGGGTTCGTCGAGCAGCAGGATTTGCGGCTGCAGCATCAGGGCGCGGGCGATGGCGACGCGTTGGCGTTGGCCGCCGGACAGTTGGTGAGGGTAGCGGAAGCGGAAATTGGCGGGCAGGCCGACGTCTTGCAGGGCATTGCGGACGCGTTGGTCGGTGTCCTTGATGCCGTGGATGGCGAGGGGCTCGGACAGGGTGCGGTCGATGGAATGGCGCGGGTGGAGGCTGGCATAGGGGTCCTGGAAAACCATCTGGACTTGGGCCGCGAAGGCTTTGGTGCGGGGGGTGGCGATGTCCTTGCCGTTGATGCGGATGGTGCCGCCCGAGATGGGGGCGAGGCCGCAAATGGCGCGCAGGATGGTGCTTTTGCCGGAGCCGCTTTCGCCGACGAGGCCGAAGCTGGATTTTTCGGAGACGGTCAGGGTGACGTTTTCGACGGCGCGGACGCGGCGGCCTGCGGTGGAGTAGGTGACGGAGAGGTTGTCGATCTCGATCATCTGGCCCATTCCGCGTTGCGGTCGAGGCCCGGCAGAGGAGCCCGTGAGCCGCCGATGCGGGGCAGGCAGTTCAGCAGCCCCTGGGTGTAGGGATGGCGGGCCTTCATGAGGTCGCGGGCGGCGATTTCTTCGACGACGCGGCCTTTGTACATCACCAGCACGCGGTCGCAGAACCGGGCCACCAGCCGCAGGTCGTGGCTGATGAAGATCAGGCCCATGCCCCGGTCGCGCACCAGACGGTCGAGGATCGACAGGACCTCGGCCTGGACGGTCACGTCCAAGGCGGAGGTCGGTTCGTCGGCGATCAGCAGGTCGGGGTTGGGGATCAGCATCATCGCCAGCATCACGCGTTGACCCATGCCGCCGGACAGTTCATGGGGATAGGCCTCCATCACGCGGGCGGGGTCGCGGATCTGGACGGCCTCCAACGCGGTGACGGCCTTGACATAGGCCTCGGCGCGGCCCGTTCGGTCGCGTTGGCGCAGGCCCTCCATCAATTGGGCGCCGACCTTCATCACGGGATTGAGGGAGTATTTGGGGTCTTGCATGACCATGGCCATGCGGGGGCCACGCAGCGCCCGCATCTGATTTTCGGTGGCGTGGGCGATGTCGATGCCGTCGAAGGTCATGGCGTCGGCCTCGATCCGGCCGGGCGGGCGGATCAGGCGCAGGACCGAGCGGCCGGTCATGGTCTTGCCGGAACCACTTTCGCCGACGATGCCGAGGCGTTCGCGGCCAAGGTCGAAGGAGACGCCGCGCACGGCCTCGACCGGGCCGGTTTCGGTGTCGAAGGTGACGCGCAGGTTGCGGACCGACAGCAGGGTCATTTGCCGGCACTCCGCGGGTCCAGCACGTCGCGCAACCCGTCGCCCAAGAGGTTGAAGCCGAGGGAGACGACGAAGATGGCCAGGCCGGGCATCGTGGCGACCCACCATTGTTCGAACAGGAACTTGCGGCCGGACGAGATCATCAGGCCCCATTCGGGTTGGGGGGGTTGGACGCCGAGGCCGAGGAAACCGAGGCCAGCCGCCGTCAGGATCACGCCTGCCATGTCCAGTGTCACGCGGATGATGACCGAGGGCAGACACATCGGCATGATATGGCCCCAGATCACCCGCATCGGCCCGGCACCTTGCAGTTTCACGGCGGCGATGTAGTCGGACTTGCGGACGGTCAGCGTCTCGGCCCGTGCGACGCGGGCGTAGGGGGGCCAGGAGGTCAGAGCGATGGCGAGGACGGCGTTGATCAGGCCGGGCCCGAGTACGGCGACGAGGGCCAAGGCGAGGATCAGCTTGGGGAAGGCGAGGAAGATGTCGGTGATCCGCATCAGGACCGCATCGACCCAGCCGCCGAAATAGCCTGCGACGGTGCCGATGATGAGGCCGACCACCGGGGCGGTCAGAATGACCAACAGCACAATGTAGAGGGTGATGCGCGAGCCGAAGAGGATGCGGCTCCATATATCGCGACCGAAATCGTCGGTGCCCATCCAGTGACCGGGGGTAAAGGGGGGTTGCAGACGGTCGGCAAGCGACTGGGCGATCGGATCATAGGGCGCAAGTTGTGGCGCGAAGATCGACATGAAGATCAGCGCCAG
>JBBQGU010000263.1:0-5639 GCA_038323315.1 Rhodobacterales bacterium
GACCGACATCAAGGGCAAGATCGTGTCGGCGCAGGAAGAGAACATGGACCGCGACAAGCTGCAAACCGATATCGATGCCTTGAAAAGCCAGATCGATTCGGTTGTGGGCGCAGCACAGTTCAACGGGCTGAATCTGGTCAACAACAGTACGTCAGTCAACATCCTGTCATCGCTGGACCGCGCAAGCGACGGCACCGTGACCGCGTCCCAGATCACCGTGACGGGGCAGGATCTGTCAACCGGCGGCTATGTGTCGAAGGCAGTTTTCGGTGCCACCACGAATGGTGTCTCGGCCGGATTTGATACGGCAGGCTCTTTCATCGACGCCGCCGGGACGGGCACGATCGCGTTCGATACGGCAGCCACGTTTGCGCAAGGTGACCGGATCTCGATCAGTGTCGCGGGCAAGTCCACCAGCTATACGGTGACTGCGGCCGACGAGGCTGCGACTTCGCCCGCAGATCTGGTCGCAGTGGGCCTGAAGAAAGCCATCGAAGGATTGAACATTACCGGCCTGACAGTGGACTATGACCAAGCTACGGCGGGCACCCTCGTCATCACCAACAACACTGTATCCGCTGCTTTGGTCGCCAAGGACATCAACGTCTCGCTGCAGTTCAACAATGCCGGTTCAGGCGGACTTGGAGCTTTGGACGCGATCAGCGTCTTGACGACGCCCAGTGCAACCACCGCTTTGGGCAACATTGATTCCTTGCTGGATTTGGCGATCAGTGCGGCAACAGAGTTTGGTTCGGTTGGATCGCGCATCGATATCCAGAAGGAATTCGTCGGCAAGCTGACCGATGCCATGAAAGCCGGTATCGGGTCGCTGGTCGATGCCGACATGGAAGAAGCCTCGGCGCGGTTGCAGGCCTTGCAGGTGCAACAACAGTTGTCCACGCAGGCCCTGTCGATCGCCAACCAGCAGCCGCAATCGCTGCTGTCGTTGTTCCGGTAAACAGGACGGGCCAGGGGGCAAAGCCCCCTGGTTCCTGACGCTGAACCCCGAGGCATTTACCGTAAGGAAAAATCTTGACCGCAGCCACCAGCAATGCACGCGCGGCCTATGGCCGACGCGAAGGCCCCGTTCGCACCAATCGTTCGCAAGAATACGACCTTCTGGCCCGATGCACGCAACAACTCGCCATGGCCTGGACCAACCGAAAAACCGATTTCGCCTCGCTCGCCGTGGCCCTGACCGACAATCTGCAACTGTGGTCAACGCTTGCCGCCGATGTTGCCGAAGCGGGCAATGGTCTGCCGGCCCCACTGCGCGCGCAATTGTTCTACCTGTACGAGTTTACCGCCAGCCACACCCGCGCCGTTCTGGATCAGCGTGGCTCGGTCGAGGTGTTGGTCGACATCAACACCGCCGTCATGCGCGGTTTGCGGGGCGACGGGGGCGGGACATGAGCGGCCTTGTCCTGAAGCTGGGTCCCCATGAACGGGTGTTGATCAATGGCGCGGTGGTCGAGAATGGCGACAAGCGGTCACGCCTCGCAATCATGACGCCCAACGCCAATATCCTGCGCCTGCGCGACGCCATCCACCCGCAAGAGGCGAATACGCCGGTCAAACGGGTCTGCTACATCGCCCAACTGGTGCTGACGGGCGATGCGACGGCGGATGACACGCGGCAGCAACTGTTGCGGGGGATCGAGCAGTTGAGTCAGGTTTTGACCGACCACGACAGCCGCACACAGCTGGGGATCGCCACCAAATCGGTGCTGGACGATCAGCATTATCAGTGTCTGAAAGCCTTGCGATCCCTTTTGCCACGAGAGGAGCGGCTGTTCGCGGCCGCCGCACAGAAACCGTGACCTACACGCCGGTCATCCCCGCCAGCGGCTTTGCCGGATGGGCCATGCTGAAGCGGACCATGGCCAAACAGACAGATGCATTTGTGAAATCGCCCGAGATCAGGCGCGACGAAGACTACTTTCGCGCCAATATCGGCAAGATCAACACGGCAGAAGATCTGGTCAAAGACCGCAGGCTCCTGAAGGTTGCTTTGGGGGCCTTCGGGCTTGAGGCCGATATCAACAACAAGGCGTTTATTCAGAAGGTGTTGGAGAGCAAGACGTTGGACACTTCGTCGCTGGCCAACAGGTTGGCCGACAAGCAGTACCTGAAACTGGCGACGACCTTTGGATTTGGCGATTTCAAGACGCCCAGCACGAAGATATCCACTTTTCCGAACCAGATTCTTGCAGATTACAAGTCGCGCAGTTTCGAGGTGGCGGTGGGCAATCAGGACGGGGATCTGCGATTGGCGATGAATGCCGAACGGGAATTGGTCCTGCTGGCCAAGAAAACCTCGTCCGAAGATACCAAGTGGTTTGGTATTCTGGGCAATCCGGCGCTGAAGCAGGTGTTTACCAAAGCGCTGGGTCTGCCCAGCAGCATCAGTGCGGTCGATCTGGATCAACAATTGAAGGTGTTCAAGGAAAAGGCCGATGCGATTTTCGGCAGCAACACCGTCAGCCAGTTCGCCGATACGGCCAAGGTCGAAACCGTGCTCCGCCGCTTTCTGGTCCGGTCGCAAGCTGAGGCTGTGGTCAGTTCGGTTGGGTCGGGGGCCGCCGCTTTGGCGATGTTGCAGCAGACCGCCGCCTATATGCGCCAACGGTGACGGGCCCCTAGCGCAGGTTCAAGGCGGCGTGCAGGCGGCGGAAGCTGCCAAGGATGCCTTCTTTGGGCGCATCCTCGGCCAGAAATCCGTCCAAGGCGGGCCAAACCTTGATCGCCTGGTCGATCTGAGGGTCCGAGCCTTTGAAATACAGCCCCGCCTGAATCATCAACTCGGCCCGGTCATAGGCACCCAGCAGTTTGCGGGCCAGTGTGATTTCGGCGTTCTGCTCGGGTGTTGCCGCATCGGGCAGCGACCGTGAGACAGAGCGCAGCAGGTCAATGGCGGGAAAGCGACCACGTTCGGCAATCTTGCGGTCCAGCACGACATGGCCGTCCAGGACGCCGCGCAGGATATCGGCGATGGTTTCCTCCATATCCGAGCCCGCGACCAGAACTGAGAAGACCGCCGTAATGTCGCCCGAGCCTTCGGCACCAGGACCTGCCCGTTCGGCCCAAGCCATGATCGCGGGCGCAACCGAGGGGGGATAGCCGCGCAGTGAGGCTTGCTCGCCCCCCGCCAAGGCGACTTCGCGGTGCGCCTCGGCAAAGCGGGTCACCGAATCGGCGAGCAGCAAGACATGCTGGCCCTGGTCGCGGAAATATTCCGCAACAGCCATGGCAGCCCATGCACATCGGCGGCGTATCAGGGGGGATTGGTCGGAAGTGGCGGTGACGACGACGGCGCGTTTCATGCCCTCGGTCCCCAAGACACGCTCGATGAATTCGCGCAGTTCGCGGCCACGCTCGCCGATCAGCGCGATCACCACGACATCGGAGGAAACGCCGCGCGCAAACTTGCCCAGCAGGGTCGATTTGCCGACACCGGAGCCTGCGAACAGGCCAAGGCGCTGGCCGCGCACCAAGGGCAGAACCGTGTCGAAGACGGCCACACCCGTCTCAAGCCGCTCGCCAAAGCGGCGGCGCTTGGCGGCGAGGGGGGCTGCGGCAAGCAAGGGCTTCACCTGAGCGCCACGGTACAGGGGGCGGCCATCCAGCGGGACGCCAAAGGGGTCGATGACGCGGCCGATCCAGCTGTTGTCGGGGGCCAGGCCCGATTGACCGCGCAGGCGCACGACGGTGCCGATGGCAAGGCCCTCGGCCAGCTGATCGGTCAGGATGGAAATGCTGTCGGTGCGCAGCGATACCACCTCACCCCCAAGGCAGGTGCCGATTTCGACTCGGTCGCCGAGGGTCGCGACAGTCTCTAACCCGCGAACAGTGACGGTGCCGCGCGCGACCTCGATCACGCGGCCCAGCCGGGTTGTCTGGGTCACCGTGGCGATTTCCGACACCAATGCGTCAAATACTCCAGCCAATCGAGTCTCCTTTTGTTCACTGATTACTGTTTCTAAAGGAATCACCCTTAAGCAGTGATGAAGCCAGTTGGTGAAACCGGCAAAGGGAGAAACCCTGATGTTCGAAAAGTTAAGTCTGACACGTATGGCCCAGGACCTGGCGGCGCAATCTGCCGCGCGTCTGGGCCTGATCGCACGCAATGTCGCGCAGGCGGATACGCCCGGCTATAAGGCGGTCGATCTGCCCAGCTTTGCCGACAGCTATCAAGAGCTGCAGCCGAACGGCATGCACGCCACACGGCCCGGCCACCTGAACGCCCGGTCGCAGATGATGGACCCGGTCGTGCGGCCATCGGCGGGGGAGGCGTCGCCGAATGGCAATACCGTCTCGCTGTCGCATGAAATGGTGAAGTCGGTCGATGTCCGCCAGCAGCATGACATGGCGCTGGCGGTGTACAAGAACACGTCGGAGATTATCCGCGCCAGCCTGGGGCGTGGCTGATCATGGCGGACCTTATCACATCGCTTAGCTATTCCGCATCCGGGATGGAGGCGCAGGCCGCACGGTTGCGGCACATTTCTGAAAACATATCGAACGCGGATACGCCCGGTTATCGCCGCAAGCTGGTGTCGTTCGAAGAAGATTTGGCCAGTGGAGAGGTCAAGGCCGGCAAAGTACAGCTCGACAGAGGTCAGCTGGAATCGGTCTATGACCCCGGAAATCCACTGGCCGATGAAACCGGCCACTATGACGGCTCGAATGTCGATCTGGTGGTCGAGGTCACTGACGCGCGCGAAGCGCAGCGCAGTTATGAGGCGAACCTCAAAATCTTTGATCAGGCACGGCAAATGACCGAAAGCCTGTTCGAACTGTTGCGGAGATAGGATCCAGAATGGAAATCAGAACAGCACTTGCCGCTCAGAATTATGCAAAAGCACGCTCGGCTGCGGCACCAGAGCCGCAGCCGGGCTCTGTCGAAGCGGGGTTTGCGAACCTCGCCCAGACTTTCGCCGAAACCCTGACAAGGGGCGAGGATGTCGCCAAAGCTGCCATGACGGGCAGGGCCGACCCCCATGCCCTGGTCGAGGCGCTGGCCTCGTCCAAATCGGCAGTCGACACCGTGGCCACCGTGCGTGACAAGGTGGTCGAGGCGTATCAGGAAATCCTGAGGATGCCGGTATGAATGAGACCCAGCTTTTTGACACGCTGCGCGAGGGGTTGTGGATTTCGGTCCTGATATCCATGCCGTTGCTGACGGTCGGGCTGGTGGTCGGTCTGGCAGTCGGCCTGTTTCAGGCGTTGACCTCGGTCCAGGAAAACACGCTGACCTTTGTGCCCAAGGTTGCCGCGATGATGGCGGTATTCTGGGTGTCGATGAGCTTCATGACCTCGACCATCGTGAGCTATTTCACCGGCACCATCGTGCCGCTGATCGCGGGGAGCTGACGGATGGACGCTTCGGGATATGTCACCCTGTCGCGGCAAAGCGGGTTGCTTGCCCAGATGACCATCATTGCCAACAACATCGCCAACGCCTCGACCTCGGGGTTTCGGCGCGAGGGGATGGTGTTTTCGGAATACATCAAGACGGCGGGCGAATCGCCGTCGCTGTCGATTGGGTTTGGCAACGGCAAGATTGTCGATCAGCAGCAAGGCAGTCTGACGCAGACCGGCGGCAGGTTTGATCTGGCGATCAATGGCGACGGATTTTT
>JBBQGU010000264.1:0-5559 GCA_038323315.1 Rhodobacterales bacterium
ACGCGCGCAGACCGGCGCGGTCCTTGATCAGGCATTTCGCGCCCGGTCCTGCGTCACGCCATAAGCCGCGATGAAGAAATCGATGGCTACATCTGCCGGGGCTTTGGTTTGCGCCAACCAGATACCAGCGCTGGGTGCCTTCGCTGAAAGCCGTCGATCAGACCCGGCACATCCTTGAAATACACATAGTGCCGCGCCGACAGATCCCGCCTTGACCAGCGTTCATAATTGTCCCGCCGTCCGCCGGGTGATGGTGCTTCCCCCTCCGGCGCATTCGTCGGGACCATCCCCCGGAGGGTTTTCTGACCCGCCTCGGTCCCGCACCGTCGCCATCGGCTGCTCGGACCGATGGCGCATCCTCGGCGACCACCTTCGCCCGTTGCCCGGCAGACCAATGCAAAGCGTTGACCGAGAGGGGGGCACTTGCAAATCTGGCGCGCGCTTACCGGGTCCAGTGATCTCGAATCAACCCTGACAATAGCTTTGCTTGGTGGTCCATCCGGCGATATCGGCCCGGGCCGCAGCCTTGCGATACGGTCCCCAGTCGCGACCGATCCCCCGGTTGCCGCCACCGGCGACCATGCCATCGGCGGCCACATGTGGGGCAAAAACCTTGACGGCGCAGGCAAGGTTGCTGGTGCCATCCTTCAACGCAGAGGCCGACGCGGCCTTGCAGCCTGATCGGCTGGCAGTCCGGGGTGAGATTTGCATCAAGCCGATATAGGAGCCCTTGCCGCCGACTGCGGAAGGATTGAAGCTGCTTTCATGCTTGGCTGTGGCAGACAACAGTCCGACCCAAAAGGCGCGACGGTCGGTCAGGCTGGCCTTGGGGTAATGCGGGCAAAACGTGGCGATATCGGCGGGCACGGTCGCGGCGAGCTGGGCATCATGGGCGGCCACGACGGCCATGGTCTGACTGGTCCATGTCGCAGCCTCGGGTCTGGCATCCCAGCGCATCGCGGGGATTGCGCCGGGCAAAAGGGCGGCCAGGTCGACTTTATCGGCGGGGAGGCAGGCTGACAGGACACCGCAGGCAAGGGCGAGGCCAATGCAGGCGGCCGAACGCCGGGCCAAGATCGATCTGAACTGCATCCGCTCTCATCTGATGGAATCGCGTGATGTGCGACCGAGGGGTGATGGCGGGCGAGGCCGGACCGAGCAACCAGTGTGCCGCATTACCGGATGAGATCGGCAGAATTCCGCCACCCGTGCCCTTGCTCTGGCGTGGTGCCACGCCTAAAACATCGGCAGACCATCGGAGAATGCCATGCTGGACCTGACCTATGCCACGCCCAAACCCAAGATCATCGCCGGTGCCCGCGAGGATTGGGAATTGGTGATCGGAATGGAGATCCATGCCCAGGTTTCCTCCAACGCCAAGCTGTTTTCGGGGTCCTCGACACAGGTGGGGTCCGAGCCGAATTCGAACGTCGCCTTCGTGGATGCGGCGATGCCGGGGATGTTGCCGGTTATCAATGAATTCTGCGTCGAACAGGCGGTGCGGTCAGGCTTGGGGTTGAAGGCGCAGATCAATCTGAGGTCGGCCTTTGACCGCAAGAACTATTTCTACCCCGACCTGCCGCAGGGCTATCAGCTCAGCCAGCTGTATCATCCCATCGTGGGTGAGGGTGAGGTGCTGGTCGAGATGGGGCCGGGGGTGGCCAGGTTGGTCAGGATCGAGCGGATCCATCTGGAGCAGGATGCCGGGAAGAGCATCCACGACATGGACCCCGCGATGTCTTTTGTCGATTTCAACCGCACGGGCGTGGCCTTGATGGAAATCGTCAGCCGCCCGGATATCCGCAGCGCGGAGGAAGCGACGGCTTATGTGACCAAGCTGCGGCAGATCCTGCGCTATCTGGGGACCTGTGACGGCAATATGCAGAACGGAAACCTGCGGGCGGATGTGAACGTATCGGTTTGCCGGGTCGGTCAGTATCAGAAATACTGGGACAGTCAGGACTTCAAACATCTGGGCACGCGGTGCGAGATCAAGAACATGAACTCGATGCGGTTCATGACCCAGGCGATAGATTACGAGGCGCGGCGGCAGATTGCGATCCTGGAGGAGGGTGGCAAGGTTGTGCAGGAGACGCGGTTGTATGACCCCGACAAGGGCGAGACGCGGTCGATGCGCAGCAAGGAAGAGGCGCAGGATTACCGCTATTTCCCCTGCCCCGACCTGCTGCCGCTGGAGATCGAGCAGGCCTGGGTCGATGATATCGCGGCCTCGATGCCGGAGTTGCCGGATGCGAAGAAGGCGCGCTTCATGGCGGATTTCGGGCTGACGGATTACGATGCCAATGTTCTGACGGCGGATCTGTTGTCTGCGAACTTCTTCGAGGCGGTCGCGGCGGGACGGGATGGCAAGACGGCGGCGAATTGGGTGATCAACGAGCTGTTCGGGCGGCTGAACAAGCAGGGGCTGCCAATCGGGGACAGTCCGGTCTCGGTGGCGCAGTTGGGGGGCATGCTGGACCTGATCGGATCGGGCGAGATCAGCGGAAAGATGGGCAAGGATCTGTTTGAAATCCTGTGGGCCGAGGGGGGGGACCCGGCAGAGATCGCGGCCCGGCAGGGCATGAAACAGGTCACCGATACGGGTGCGATCGAGGCGGCGATTGATGCTTTGATGGCGGCAAATCCGGATCAGGTGGAAAAGGCGCGGGCAAATCCACGGTTGGCGGGCTGGTTTACCGGGCAGGTTTTGAAGGCCACGGGTGGCAAGGCAAACCCGGCGGTGGTGGGGCAGATGGTCGCCGCGAAGTTGGCGTTGTAGGGGGCTCTCACATGTGGGAGGGGTCCTGAGCCCCGGGGTGCGTTGCCTTGGGTTGATGCGGGTTGGCTTCCGTTGCGGGGGTGCAGGGGAATTGACCTGCAGCCTGATCAGTCCCGTGCGGTCCGTCTTCGCGGCCCGGTCAACGAAGAATGACCGCATGGGAATGATGCATGGTCGCGGACCAGATCAGGCGTTGCGGCGGTAATTCGCAAGGCGGTCGAACATCACGGCGAACAGGATTGCGCCGCCGATGAAGGTGCCTTGCCAGAACGCGTTGATGCCCAAAAGGCCGAGGCTGTTGCGGATAACCTCGATCAGCATGGCGCCGATGATCGCGCCCAGGGCGGTGCCGCCACCGCCTGCAAGGTTGGCCCCGCCGATGACGGCGGCGGCGATGACCTGCAACTCCATCCCGGCACCGATATTGGTGGTTACCGCACCCAGCCAGCCGGTCTGGATGATGCCCGCAATGCCTGCCGACAGCGACGAGATCATATAGACCGCGACCTTGATCATCCTGACCGGCACACCGGTCAGCATGGCGGCATGTTCATTGCCGCCAATCGCAAAGATATGGCGGCCAAAGGTTGTCCAGCGCAGCACAAATCCGGTCAGCAAGCCCAGCACGATCGTATACATCACCGGGTTGGCGATGCCAAAAAACCACGCCCCGCCACCCAGTGCCAGCAAGGTCGGGCCATCGGGGCCAAATTCGAACACCACCGTGTTGCCCGAGGCGACCATCGCCAGCGAGCGGGCAATCGACAGCATCCCCAGCGTCACCACAAAGGACGGCAAGCCGACATAGGCAATCATCACCCCGTTGATCGCCCCCACCACCAGCGCCGTGACGACCGAGGCGAGTATCCCGACCTCGATCGAATAGCCCGCATGCATGACGACGGCCAGAACCATCGAACACAGGCACAGCACCGATCCGACCGACAGATCAATGCCGCCCGTAATGATGACCAGCGTCATCCCCAAGGCGATGATCGCCACGAAGGTCACGTTGCGGGTGATGTTGTACAGGTTTTTCGTGGTGGCAAAGGCGTCTGTCGCAAAGGACAGCCCGATGGCCGCGACCACCACAGCGATGAAGACCCAGAAGGTCTGGCTGGACAACAGGCGGGACAGCCAGGTTTCCTGGCGTTGTTCGATGGATTGGGTCAGCGAGGTGGTCATCACGGGGCCTTTCAAGATGCGGTGCCCGACAGGCAAATGGCGTGAAATTCAAACAGATTCGATGGCACCGGTGATCAGACCGGTCACCTCTTCGGGCGAACTGTCGGCGATGCGGCGGTCGGCCACCTTGGTGCCGCGCCGCATCACGATGACGCGGTCGGCCACGGCGAACAGGTCGGGCATCCGGTGACTGATCAGCACGACCGTGACACCCTGATCGCGCAGACGCTTGATCAGGTTCAACACCTCGGCCACTTGCCGTACCGAGATTGCAGCGGTGGGTTCGTCCATCAGCACGATCTTGGCGTTGGACAGGCGGGTGCGGGCGATGGCCACGGCCTGACGCTGACCGCCCGACATCTTTTTCACCAGATCGCGGGGCCGTGTTTCCGATTTCAGCTCGGCAAAGATTTCGCCGGCGCGGCGGTACATGGATTTGTAATCGAGGATCTGGAACGGCCCGGCGCCCAGCTTCAATTCGCGGCCCAAAAAGACATTGGCAGCGGCGGTCAGGTTGTTGCACAGCGCCAGATCCTGATGGACGATCTCGATCCCGTGGTCGCGGGCATCTATGGGGCGGTTCATCACGATTTCCTTGCCGTCCATCAGCATCGTGCCGGAATTGGGGCGAAAGTTTCCGGCGATCATTTTGACAAGGGTGGATTTCCCGGCCCCGTTGTCGCCCATCAGGCCGATAACTTCGCCCGCCTCCAGCGAAAACGACACATCCTTGACCGCTTCGATCGCGCCGAAATGCTTGGCCACATGCCTGAGTTCAAGTACCGCCACGGCTGACCACCTTTCTTTGCCACTGATCCTGCAAGATCTTTTGTCGACCCGCATCAAGGCGCGGGCAGGCATGACCGATCCGTGCTGCCCTTGGAAACATAGCTTACGAAGGTGGCAAGATGCGAGTGCAAAGTCAATGAATTTTCACGAATAATAGCGCTGCCATACCGCGACAGGTCTGCTAAGATACGCAGCGACTCGGGTGATGTGATGGCCAGGTTTGTGCTGTCTTTTGACGGGTTTGGGTGGCCATGGTGAGCAGCCATGAACGACGGGTGACAAGGCAAGTGGCGCACAAAGACGCCGGGCCGACACCGGGAACAAGATTTTGCCGTTTGCACATTGGGTGACAGCGGCTTTTTGGGAGGACGACACGAATGAAACGTACGTTTATGCTGGCGGCGGTTGCCGCGATGACTCTGGCAGCGGGTGCAGGGTTTGCCCAGGACAAGAAACAACTGGTGATCGTGGTCAAGGGCCTGGACAACCCGTTCTTCGAGGCGATCAATCAGGGTTGCCAGAAATGGAACAGCGAAAACGCTGACAGCGAGTATGAATGCTTCTACACCGGCCCGGCATCGACCTCGGACGAGGCTGGCGCGGCGCAGATCGTGCAGGACATGCTGAGCAAGCCCACCACAGTTGCCATGGCGATCTCGCCGTCAAACGCCAAGCTGATCGCACAAACGCTGAAAAACTCGGCGCCGACGATCCCGATCATGACGATCGACGCCGACCTTGCTGCCGAGGATTCCGCGCTGCGCATGACCTATCTGGGCACCGACAATTATCTGATGGGCAAGCGT
>JBBQGU010000265.1:0-5543 GCA_038323315.1 Rhodobacterales bacterium
GCACGGGCGGCGCGGGTCAAAGCCACGTTGCGCGCTTCGCCCCGCGCCGCCAGCAGTTGCGCCAGCCTGCGTTCGCTGAGGATCGGCTGCGGGCCGGTCCAGCCCGGATCGCCGCCATCACACAGGGCGGCACCGAAAGGACGAGCGATATCATGCAACGCGGGACGTCCCTCGGCGGCACCTTTGGGGGTCAGGATTGCGAGTATGCGCAGAATGGTGATCCACGAATCCTGCCGCGCACCGATGGTGTCGGGATAGCGCGCTGCCAGCCGCCAGAAGGCGGGCGCGGCGGTTTCCGCCTCCATCCGGCGCAGGTCGGCCAGGGGGCCGGGGTCGAGGCGGCGCAATTCGCCCGCTGCAGCGACTGCGGCCTTGTTGACGGCATCGGCGTCAGACATTGGCGGGTTCCTTTTCATCAGCGGCGACAGGAGCGGGAAGGTATCCGGCTTTGCGCAAACGTGCCGTGAAAGCACGCTTGGCGCGGGCCTCGGCACGCGGGCGATAGATCGCGGCGCAGGGAATGGCGGGCAGCGCGGCGGTCAGTTCCAGTTTGGCGGCTTGACGCAGGTTATTCACAAACCGCTCATGTGCTGCCTGCTCGCCGGTTTTGCCATCGACGGTGGAGGTGGCGAGCCGGTCCCACAGGGCGGGAAAGAACAGCGCATCGGCGGCGCGGTCAAACCGGGCGCGAACTTCGGTGGTGCGGGCGTAAAGTTTCTTCTGAATTTTCTCATGGTCACCACGCGCGGCAACAAGGACAAGTGCGTCACGCAATGCTAGGTCGAAAACTTCGATCTCTTCGATCTGCGCCCGGGCGAATGTCCCGGCGGTTTCCGACCGGAACAACCCGCGCAGCGCGCCCGGCACCGGGATCACCCGGCTTTTCCAGCCATCGGTTTTGGAATTGCCGCGAGACAACGCTTCGGCGACCATCAGGCAATCCGCTTCGCCGGGGCCGGGTTCGGCCAGTGCGGGCAAGCGCCATTCGGGCGAAAACATCAGGTCGGACAGACGGCGATAGGTAAAATCGCCTTCGCCAAGCGTCAGGCTTTTGGGCGGGTCTTCAGTGGTGATCGGGGCCCAAGGGTCGCCCGTTGCGCCCTTGAACGCCTTGCCGTCGATCCGCGCTCCGGAGGACGTTGTGCGCCGGGCGGTTAAACCAGCAGCCGAGGTTTCCAAGCGGACGCGGCGGCAGACCTCGATGAACCATGGATCAAGCCGTGTCAGGTCCAGCGGTTTGCCCTCGGGCCAGTCGAGGCACCACAGCAGGGCCGGACCGCCCGGCGTGCCATGGGTAATTGCATCACCCTCGGCCCGCAGGGTCAGCAAACGGCACACATCGCGCGCCCACCATGCCGAGGGGTCCGGGCCGCCGCCCCCCTTCGTCGCGGGGGCGATGCCCAAGAGCGGGCGACTCGATGACCCGCCGTTCATCCGCGCGATGCCGTTGTTGCCCGCCCCGCCATACCCCTCCGAGGTTTGCAACGACACCAGCGCGAACACCCAATCCTGCGGCTCGGCATGGCGGGCGATTTGCTGTTTCATGTCATGGTTGCGCGCGGTGATCAGCAGATCAACTGCATCGGGCGTTTCCACCGGGGTCCAGTTCAACCCCTTTGGCGCGGGTGGCTGCATGAAAGCGGGTTTGTCATCCGGCCCGGTCAGCGCCCAAGGGCCAGCGTCGCCGCCTGTAAGCGCCAGCAGCAGTGCGCACCAGTCGTCTTCGGCTTCCGGCAAGACATCGCGCCCGGCGGTCCAAAGGGCAAGAGCGGCGAGTTGCACCAGAAACATATGCCACGCGGCGCGCTGATGCGGGCGCTGGGCAGGGAAGCTGCGAACTTTGTCGCGCGCCATTGCCGCGAGAACGCCGGGGAGAGAGTGTTTGTCATTTCGCGAGACGGAAATGATCGAGGCCGTCAGCAGATTTTCCAAACGGGCTCCCATGACACTTTGCTGGACAAATCAGGGATTGGATTTCACCGGCCTGTCAAGCCCTTCGCGTGAGTATCGGAAGCTTTGCTCGCCCAAGGTAAATGTAAAGCCTCCCTCAACCGGCATCACTTCCAAGGGGGTATCGGGGATGAAGCCATGCGCCCATCTGGCCGGCAGGGCCAGCCGGGTAACGGGGCGCCCAAAGGCACCAACCGTTCCAAAGGGCAAGGTCAGGATCGGGCCTTCCTCGCCCAGACGGGTCATGATTTTCTGATCATCGCCAATGAACTGTTCGGGGAACGGCTTGTCGCGGCGCAGGGTACCAAGCTGGCCCATCATCCGGGCGGCAGCATCTTTGCCCGCCAGACTTCGATCATAGGCCTCCCAATCCCCGCCCTTTTCCGCGATGAGGGCGTTGCGCTTGTCGGGATGGGTCGCCCCTTCCACCAACGCGCGGTTCATCGCCGGAATCTGCCAAACGGGGTGCTGGTCGATCAGACGGCTGGTCAGTTCCAACCCGGCAAGGTCGGTATAAATGCCTTGAAATGTTCCGTCAGACGTTTTCCAGCCACCGAGTCCATTCTCGAATTCAGGCTTGGCAAGGCGGTCCAACCCGCCCTCTGGCAACAGTACAACGGCACGGGGCTGGTGAAATCCGCTCGGTCGCGAAAGGTCGTGGCGGTGCAATCGACCGATGCGTTGCAGCAAGACATCCATCGGGCAGAGGTCTGTCAGCAGAATATCCGCATCAATGTCGAGGCTTTGCTCCAGGGTTTGCGAGCCGATCACGATCACGCCGCCCGTGCCTGGGGGCCTTTTGGGTGACAGCGCCGCCTCTGCCGCTGCATCCAGCAAGGCACGGTCCTCAGCCGCAAAACGGGAGTGATGCAACGCGGGACCACCGACAACCTGCATCAGATGCGCCGTGCCACCACCTGCCAGTGCGGCGCGGAACGCCTGAATCGCCGCGCCAACGGTATTTCGGATCACCAAGACCCGCGCACCCGATGCCGCAGCCGCAATCGCCTCGGCGGCCAGGCGTTCGGCATCCATCGTATCGCGTGTCTCGATCTGCGCCGTCTTGGAGCGGCCAGAGCCATCGGCCCCAACCGGATCAGACCGCCCCTTGGTCCAGACGGCGGGGTAAGCGATCGCTGCCGCCGTGTTAAAATCTGGTTGCGATTGGCCCAGAAACCCACAGCGCGCTTCACTGCCCAAGGTGGCTGACATGAGGAGCGCATGTCCACCTGTCGCCAGATGTGAATCCAACAACGCCTTGATGATCTCGGTCATATAGGCATCCGAGGCGTGAATCTCGTCGATCACCAGCAGGCTGCGCGACAGGGCCGACCCGCGCATATGGGCATGCTTAACCTGAAGTGCGGCCAGCATAGCCTGATCGACCGTGCCGACCGCGACCGTGGCCGCCAGATAGCGGGTTGCATGTTCTGCGGCCCAGCGGGCGGGAACCGGGCCTGTGGTATCGTCCCACCGCACGTTAAAATCTGGAAGCATCTGCCCGGAGGCTGTCCCGGCCACCTGCATGCCGGGAATTGCCAGCACCGCTTCGGGGGCGGTTTCGCCGAACATCCGCTCAAGCGCGCTATTCACGCGACCGTGCAATTGACGTGCCGCCGCACGGGTAGGCACGGCAAAATACATTCCCGATACCGCGTCCGCCTCGACCAGTCGGGCGAAACGCAACAAGGCCGCCTCGGTCTTCCCGGACCCGGTTTCCGCCTCAAGTATCACAAGACGATCTTCGACGCTTATCCTTCCGATTGCGACCTGAGCCGGGTTGGGGGCAGAAAAGCCGGTGATCTTTTGAAAATCGGTATGGGGCGCTGCGCGCTTATTGACGTCAAGGCCGATCGCCACTAGCGCCTCATGCGCTGCGGATCGGGCTTTAGCGGGATAGGTATCATCAGGTTCCGCGACAAAATCGAAAAAATCCCGGTTCGACCCGATCCAGTCCGCCAACGCGGTCAACCCCGCGACCAGATGAACGAAGCCATGGTGTTCCGGCAGGTCCGGGCCGGGCCGCAAGGCGGCGGGCAGGGCTGTGTCAAGAAACTTCGACATCGCCCACGCATTGGCCCGCCAGTCGTAGTTTCCGGCGGTCGGCCAATCTTTCGGATAGGTGTGGGAGGGGCGGACGGGCCGACCATGATGTGCCATAATGGCAGACATCAGGATTGACACCACAGGCCCCCAGCCGATGATCCGCGTGACGGTGGCGTGAAAAGGATGATCCTTTCCGCACGCCGCAAGACCAAGAAAGCCGCCGCCAGTTTCCGAATGCTTTACGGGAGGGCCGGACCAAGGCCGTGTGGTGCGATCAGCCTTGGCCTGAATCTGAAATCCCGGATGAAGCTTGCCAATATCATGCAAGAAAACCAGCGCCGCAAGGCGTGCCACATCTGTATCAGACAGCATTCGCCCTGCAGTATATTCTAGCCTTCTTCGAAATATCGGAAGACAAATCAGTGCTTCGAATACCGCGCTGACGTCCATGCAATGTGCCGACAGGGCGTGACGTCCCTTATCATCCAGCTTTCCCCATGCTTTAACATCCTGCATTATTGGACTCCACTGATGCCGACCCGTTTACCGACTTGCACAACTGTATTTCAAACGCTGATTGCAAGCTTTTGATCCTCTGTCTGCAAGCAGACCACTCAGGGCTTGGATTTTTCATTTCGTTTGCCCGGCTGGGAGAGAATTGGAGTAGGATAAAATCATCAAAGATCACTGGCGCGCAATAGCTGTTGATCATAAATCAGCTGGACTGGCGCGCGCCGGTGGCTGCGGCGCGCTCATGCTTCTGTTTGCAGTTGAGATTTGGGAGTCGCTGCTCTGCCCACTGCACCGGGAATTGCTCCATCAGTGCCGCAAGCGTGACCTCCGGCCCTTGGTGCCCATCCAAGATCGTTTCAGCGATGTCCGGTGCAAGCAGCGTAAGCCGTAGAACGCGTGTCAGGTAGGATGGCGCTATGCTCTCGCCCTTGGCTAGTTCAGAGATCGTGGTGTACCCCCCCGAGTCGAGCATCCGCTTCCACCGGAACGCCCGTGCCAGCGCCTTTACGAGGGTGTCATCGGTCTGGTGGGGCTCGCGTGCGCCGGGCGGCAGGATCATCTGCTTGCGCCCGCCGTGCTTCGCGAGCCGAAAGGGGACATGAATAGTGATGGTCTCAGGGATTGCCTGTGCGCGGGTCATGCAGCCTCTCCAACTTCGGTGGTCATTTCGCGTGCCAGCATTGCCAGCCCATCCATTCGCAGCCGGACTTTCATTCCATCGCCACCGATGTCGACCCGTTCGACCAGCAGCGCCACGATGCGCGCCTGTTCGGCGGGGAACAATTCGTCCCACAGCGGATCGAGCCGGGTCAGAGCTTTGCGGGCGTCGGCCTCGGTAATGTCGCCATCCTGCACCTTTGCTGCCTTCCATGTCCCCGCCACGATCTCGGGCTGGCGGAACACGACGCGGAGCTGATCAATGACGGCGGCCTCGATCTCGCCAACAGGGACGCGCCCGATGGGACACGACCCGGCACCATGCTTCAGCACCGTCTGGCTGACATAGTAGCGGTAAAGCCTAATGCCCTTGCGGG